>JANNAF010000103.1:0-14521 GCA_031384005.1 Rhodobacterales bacterium
CGCACGCCGGAGTTGAGGAAGGCCAGTTCGCGCAGGCGGTTTTCCAGCGTCTTGAAGCTGTAATCAAGGTTGGAAAAGGTGCCGTTCGGAATGTTGGACTTGGCCGAACCCAGAAAGCGCACCATGGTGCCGCGCATCCCCGGCGCGGGGCCATAGGGATAGACATGGGTGACACAGTCGCCATGTTCAAACCGGGCGCGATATTCGGTGTCATTGCGCCAGACGGTCAGGTCCAGCCATTCGGACAGGGCGTTGACGACGGAAACGCCAACGCCGTGCAACCCGCCAGACACCTTGTAGGCGTTGCCGCTGTCATCGGTGTTGTTGAATTTGCCGCCTGCATGCAGCTGGGTCATGATGACCTCGGCCGCCGAAACGCCCTCTTCTTGATGGATGTCGACGGGGATGCCACGGCCATTGTCGCGCACCGAAACCGAGCTGTCGGCGTGGATGATCACGGTGACGGCGGTGGCGTGACCGGCCAGCGCCTCGTCAATGCCGTTGTCGACAACCTCATACACCATGTGATGCAGGCCCGACCCGTCGTCGGTGTCACCGATATACATGCCGGGGCGCTTGCGAACTGCATCCAACCCCTTGAGAACCTTGATAGAATCTGCGCCGTAGCTTTCGGTCTTCTTGGGCTCTTCGGCCATAGGTCGTGCATCCCTTGTAGTGCCCGCAGTTTATAGCGGTTTCAGGGGGGGTTGTCACGCCTTTGACACAAGATTTGGTGGTCACGTCAGGGCGATGACGATGCCGACAAGGATCAGCAATCCACCCGAAATCCGGTTGAGCATCTGCACGCGTTCGGGTGAAGAAAGGAGGTCGCGCGCCCGGTCCAAAAACAGCGCCAGTGCCAGATTCCCGACCAGCGGGACGACGGCGGAAATCACAAGGATTGCCGCAATATCAGGTCCACCTAAACGGGACAGGTCAAAGAAACCGGGCAAAACGGTCATGTAAAACAGGATCGCCTTGGGGTTGCCGATCACCGCCGCAACGCCGGTCAAAAACCCGGCCAACCGCCCGGGCCGTGTCAACCGGCTGTCCGCCCCCGACAGCGACCCCGACTTGCGGATCAACAACAGACCCATGACCCCAAAGGTAACCGCAGCCAGCATCTTCAACACGGTCAACAGGTCGCCATAGACGGACACGATCCACGACAATCCAAAAATGGCCACGGCGGGCCACATCAGATCGCCCAGCACCACGCCCACCGCCAGTGGCCACGCACTGGCAAACCCGCCCGACAACGACCGCGCCAACAAGGCCACCCAAACCGGCCCCGGCACTGCCCAAAGTGCGGCCATACCCGCCGTGTAGACCGCCAATTCCCACAGCGTCACTGTCATGTCAAAACACCGGTCCGCGCAAATCCAACACCCCCGCAGGCCACTGCACACCTTGCAATGCCAGCACCATCAACCCCGCCGTCGCCCCCGGCTGCAGATCCAGTTGGGTCACCGGATTGGGCACTGCCCGAAACCCCGTGGCACCATAAAGCCTGGCCTGCCCAAACAACAACAAGAACGCAGCCGGGCTGGCCTTGGCCGCGATGATCGCAGCGCGCAGCAGCGTCGCCGCGTGACCATGTCCGCGATGGTCCGGGTCGGTGGCAACCTCGGCCAGACCCGCCACGGTTACGCGCTGCCCGCCCAGGTCCACAGACCGCAGCAACAGCGCCATATGACTGATGATTGCCCCGCCGTCACGCATCACCAGCCGCAGGTGATGGTGATGCGTGAAAAAACTGCGCCCGCCGAAATCGGTGGTGAAACAGCGCGCCAACAGGGCCGCAATCGCCGCCTCATCTGCGGCAGACAGCTGCATTTCGGGGATTTGGTCGATTGGGCCGGGCGTCATGGATCAATCCGGCTCAGGCCATGGTCTTCGGCCACGGCAAAGGTCTGGCCACGCAGCCCCAGACTGTCAAACAGGCTGGCCTCGGTCCCTGTCATCATCGCCTGCGCCCCCAGCGCGCAAATTTCGTCATAAAGGGCGGCGCGGCGGTTCTGGTCCAGATGGGCCGCCACCTCGTCCAGCAACAGGATCGGCGCTGTCCCCAGATCGGCCTGCAGGGCACGGGCATTCGCCAATATCAGGCTGATCAACAGCGCCTTTTGCTCGCCTGTCGAACATTGGTCGGCGGGGGTCGCCTTGACGGCATAGACGGCGGTCAGGTCCACCCGGTGCGGCCCCAGCAGGGTGCGCCCGGCGGCCATGTCGCGGCGGCGGCTGGTGGCATAGGCGGCGGCCAGATCACCCGGATCGGGCTCGGGGTGGGTCAGGGCAAGGGTGGCGGCAGGAAACGCCGTCTCCGCCTCGGCCTGCGCGCGGGCCAGACGGGCCAGCGCATGGGTCCGGTTGGCTGTTATGTCGGCGGCGGCGGTGGCCATCTGCCCCTCCAGTGCCGCATACCAATGCGGGTCGCTGACCTGATCCTTCAGCAGCCGGTTACGGTCGCGCATCGCCTTGTCATAGGCCAGAACCACCTCGGCATGATCGGGGAAAAAGCTGAATGTCATGCGGTCCAGAAACCGCCGCCGCCCCTCGGCCGCCTCGATCCACAAACGGTCCATCGCGGGCACCAGCCACAACACGCGCATCAACCGCCCCAGCGCCGTTTGCGTGGCCGCCTTGCCATCGATGCGAACCTGCCGTGCCTCCGCCCCCTCGGCCCAGGTCTCGACCTCATGCCCCGAGGTCAGATCGGCGCGGATCTTCCAACCCAAGGCTTCGGGCCGCCGGGCGATCTCGTCCGATGCGGCCCGGCGAAACCCGCGACCGGGCGACAGCAGCGATACCGCCTCCAGAATATTGGTCTTGCCCGCGCCATTCGGCCCGACAAATGCCACCGGTCGCCCGTCAAATTGCAAATGGGCGGCGCGGTGGCTGCGGAAATGCGACAGGGTCAGCGTGGCCAGACCTGTCACGACCAAATCCGTCACCGAACGTCAGACGCGCATCGGCATGACGACATAGATCGCCGACATGTCATTGCCCTCGCGCATCAGGGTCGGATCACCGGACGAGTTGAACAGAAACACCGCGTTTTCACGGTCAACCTGCCCGGCAATTTCCAGCAGATACTTGGCGTTAAAGCCGATTTCCAGATGCTCGTCGCTATAGGCAACTGCCAGCTCCTCTTCGGCAGCACCCGAATCCGGGGCGTTGACCGACAAAATCAGCCGGTCCTCGTCCAGCGACAGCTTGACGGCGCGTGACCGCTCCGACGACACCGTGGCCACCCGGTCCACCGCTTTGGCAAACTCCGATGCGTCCACCTCCAGCCGCCGGGTGTTGCCGGTCGGAATGACGCGGGTGTAGTCGGGAAAGGTGCCGTCGATCACCTTGGAGGTCAGCTGGATCGCCGGGGTGGCAAAGCGCACCTTGGTCTCCGACACCGACACGGCAATCTGCGCCTCGTCATCGTCCAACAGCTTGCGCAATTCGTTGACGGTCTTGCGCGGCACGATCACGCCGGGCATCCCGGCAGCGCCCTCGGGCAGCGGCGCGTCAATCTGGGCCAGACGGTGGCCATCGGTCGCCACACAGCGCAGCGTCGCGCCATCGGCATTCTTGGCGACATGCATGTAAACGCCGTTCAGGTAATAGCGGGTTTCCTCGGTCGAAATCGCGAACTTTGCCTTGTCGAACAGACGGCGCAGCAATGGCGCCGGGGCGCTGAAATTGGTGGCATATTCCGACGATGCCATGACCGGAAAATCCTCGCGCGGCAGCGTCGCCAGCGAAAATGTCGACCGCCCCGCCGCAATCGTCAACCGCCCCGTCGCCGCATCCTCGGTCAGCGACACCAGCGATCCATCGGGCAACTTGCGTACGATCTCATGCAGCATCACCGCCGACACCGTCGTCGATCCGGCACGCTCGACCATGGCAGGCGCACGGTCAACCACCTCGATGTCCAGATCGGTCGCCCGCAAGCTGACCTGCGCGCCCTCGGCCTCGATCAGCACGTTGGCCAGAATCGGGATCGTGTTGCGGCGTTCCACCACGGATTGGGCCTGCGCCAGCGCCTTGAGCAGGGTTGCGCGTTCGATGCTGAGTTTCATGAATATGGCCCTTATTTCGCCCCGGTCGGGGAGCGTGACGTTAGCGGCTTTAATCGGATTATCAAGGGGTCAAACGGCGGCTTGCCTCTTGTAGGATGGGCAGTTCGGTGATTTCGGCTTGCCGAAAACGCCGGTTTGCCCATCTTCCTCAGCCTTGCAACAGCCGACGCAGCAACGTCACATCATCAGACAGCTGGCTGTCGGTCGACATCAACTCCTCGATCCGCTTGACGCCGTGCATGATCGTGGTGTGATCCCGCCCGCCAAAACGGCGGCCGATTTCGGGCAGGGACCGCAGGGTCAGTTGCTTGGCCAGATACATCGCCACTTGCCGGGGCCGGGCGATGTTGCGCAACCGCTTGGGTCCGATCATGTCGGCCAGACGGATGTTGTAATGCTCGGCCACCTTGCGTTGAATCTCCTCGATCGTCAGCTTGCGATCGGACGCGCGCAGGATATCGGCCAGACAGTCTTGCGTCAGTTCCAGCGTTATTTCCCGGCCAACAAGGCTGGCAAAGGCGAACAGACGCGTCAGCGCCCCTTCCAGCACGCGAACATTGGTGGTGATGCGGTGCGCCAGAAACTCCAGCACGCCACTGGCCATTTGCAAGCCCTTGTATTGGCTGCGGTAATACTCGGCCTTGGTCTGCAAGATGCCCAGACGCAGTTCATAGTCGGTCGGGTGCAGATCGACCACCAACCCGCACTGCAGGCGGGATTTGATGCGATCCTCCAGATCCTTGATCTCGCCCGGCGCGCGGTCGGCTGAAATCACGATTTGCTTGTTCTGGTCCACCAGCACGTTGAACGTGTGAAAGAACTCCTCCTGCGTCGAATCCTTGCCGGCGATGAACTGCACGTCATCCACCATCAGCACATCGACCGACCGGAAGATTTCCTTGAAATCCATCACCTGCCGTTCGCGCAGCGCCTGCACAAACCGGTACATGAACTGTTCGGCAGACAGATACAGCACACGCAGGTGCGGCTGGCGGGTCTGCAATTCATGGGCGATGGCATGCATCAGATGGGTCTTGCCCAGGCCAACGCCACCATAAAGGAACAAGGGGTTAAACGTGACGGGCCCGCCTTCGGCGACCCGGCGCGCGGCGGCATGGGCCAACTCGTTCGGCTTGCCGACCACAAAGCTGTCAAAAGTGAACCGGGCATCCAGCGGCGAGCCTGGCAGATCATCGCTGCCCCGTGCAGCGGGCTTGGCGACCGCCGGGCGGGCGACTGGCTTCGCCTCCGTCTCGGCGGCCCGGCTGACCACAAACTCGACCCGGCCCACTTCCTGCCCAGAGGACAGCAAGTGATTCAGGATATGATCTGCATAATTGCGCGATACCCAGTTGCCGAAAAAGGTCGTCGGCACTTCAAAACTCGCAACCCCGTCCACCACCGCCGACAGCTTCAGAGGCTCGATCCAGGTTGTGTAGTTGTTCTTGCCGATGCGTGCGGCAAGCTGTTCCCGAACCAGTCCCCAAGTATCGTTTGTCATGTTTTCTTCCGTACCCCAGCCCACTGCCCGCCAAGAGCGGACGACGTTTCAAACCGATTGCAACCGCAAGCTGCGGTTCCGTCGACGCCAAGGGGCACCAGATGGCAAACCAAAACACTCAGGGCCAGGCCCCAGCCTTCAGGTTCGCGCATCGGCAAGACAAAACTGCGGGCGCGACTCAGTTAACCCGAGCCCCTCCACGCACACCAGTCAGGCCGGGTTCTCCGGCCATGCGCTGGTAAACTATTGATCTGGAACCATTTTCCGTCATTACATTGTCCGCTTGGCAGTGCGGACATCGCGGCGTTATGATTCTTGATCCCTGTTGTCCCCCA
Source organism: Rhodobacterales bacterium (assembly GCA_031384005.1). Classification (GTDB taxonomy): domain Bacteria; phylum Pseudomonadota; class Alphaproteobacteria; order Rhodobacterales; family Rhodobacteraceae; genus Stagnihabitans. The sequence continues at coordinate 5,916 of JANNAF010000103.1, forward strand.
AGTCGACGGTCTTCTTGCAACCACGCTAGCAAGCCGTCGCGGGGCAGGGCAACCGAACTTATGGGCTTGACAGCACTTGGCCCAACCGAATCCCGCACCCAGTGCAAAAGAGCAACGCTGCGACAGATTGACTGGCATGAATGCAAAAAGCGCGCCCCGGTCAGGGCGCGCTTTTGCGACAGTCAAACCTGTCAGATCATTCGGCTGCAGTCGCACCCAGAACTTTGACCCGGTGGGTCAAGCGCGACATTTTACGGGCAACGGTGTTCTTGTGCAGCACGCCCTTGGACACACCACGGTCCAGTTCGGGCTGGGCGGCATGCAGGGCTGCGGCGGCAGCGTCCTGATTGCCAGCGGCCAGCGCCTCTTCAACCTTGCGCAGGAATGTGCGGATCCGCGAACGGCGCGCCTTGTTCACGGCATAGCGTGCTTCGGACTGGCGGGCGCGTTTTTTGGACTGGGCAGTGTTTGCCATGGGTATTACCTTCAGGGTTTTGCGTTTCAATTCGTTGCACGCAATACCCAAAGCCCCGCCGGATTATCGGTGACGGGAATCATATGCCTTAAGCGGGCCCACGCGCATGTGGGGCGCCGTATAGGACAGCGCCGGGCGAAAGGAAACAGAAATCTTGGTCACGCATCGCGGAACTTGGCCGGACGTTTGTCGATAAAGGCGGCCATGCCCTCTTTTTGGTCCTGCGTGCCGAACATCGCGTGAAACTGGCGGCGTTCATACAAAAGCCCCTCCGCCAGCGTGGTTTCCTGCGACCGGCTCACGGCCTCCTTGGCTGCCATCACGGCCAGCGCGGATTTCGCCGCGATGGCCGTGGCCGTCTTCAACGCCTCGGCCAGCAGGTCGGCGGCGGGCAGAACGCGTGACACCAGACCGGCGCGCTCGGCCTCGGCGGCGTCCATCATGCGCCCGGTCAGCACCATGTCCATCGCCTTCGACTTACCCACGGCATGGGTCAGGCGCTGGCTGCCGCCCATGCCGGGGATGATCCCCAGATTGACCTCGGGCTGGCCAAAGCGGGCGGTATCCGAACACAGGATGAAATCGCACAGCATCGCCAATTCGCAGCCCCCTCCCAGACAATAACCCGCCACGGCGGCAATGATCGGCTTGCGGATGCGAGAAATCGCTGCGGCCTGCGGGCCAAAGATGTCTTGCGCAAACGCCTCGGCATAGGTCTTGGCCTGCATCTCGCGTACATCGGCCCCAGCGGCAAAGGCCTTTTCGGACCCGGTCAGCACGATGCACCTGACCGCCGCATCCGCATCGGCAGCGATCAGCGCCGCCGCCAATTCCTGCATCAGGGCGACATTCAATGCATTCAACGCCTCGGGCCGGTTCAGCCGCAACAGCAAGACCGGGCCATCGGTTTCAGACAGGATAAGATCGGACATCATGTTACCTCTGGCAATTCGGGCAATAAAACGACGAACGCCCCGATTGCACAAGCCGTTCGATCGGGGCCGAGCAAATGACGCAGGGGTCAGCCTTGCGGTCGTAAACCTGAAAACGGTGCTGGAAATAGCCCAACTCGCCATCCGCCTGCCGGTAATCGCGCAACGACGACCCACCCGCCTCGATCGCCTCGGTCAACACGGCGCGTATGATGGGCACCAAGGGCGGGGCTGCCGTGTCAGCGGCCTGCCGGGCCGGGTGGACACCGGCGCGAAACAGCACTTCGCAGACATATATATTGCCCAGACCGGCGATGTTGTGCTGATCCAGCAGGGCGGATTTGATCGGCGTCAGCCTGCCCTTTAACCGCGCCGTCAGATAAGCCTCGTTGAACCCGTTGCCCAATGGTTCCGGCCCCAGCGCCGTCATCAGCGGATGCTGTGCCGCCTTTGCCGTCTCCATCAAGTCCATCGCACCAAACCGGCGGGCATCGTTAAATGTGATCCGCGCCCCGTTTTCCATGTGAAACACCACATGATCATGTTTTTGCGGGGCAGGGTGGTCGTGGTAAAATTCGCCCAAGCTTTGCCCCGAAATCAGGATGCGGCCGGACATGCCCAGATGGATCAGCAGCGTCTCGCCGGTCGACAGGTCGGCCAGAATGTATTTACTGCGCCGCCGCAAGGACTGGACCACCGCGCCTTGCAACCTATCTGCCATGCGCGGCGGCAAGGGAAAGCGCAGGTCAGGACGGTTGACATCAGCCCGCAGGATGCGCTGCCCCTCCATCACCGGTAACAGGCCACGGCGAACGGTTTCGACTTCGGGAAGTTCGGGCATCAGATGTCCATGACAGATGGGCGCATTGCAGGTTTTGCGTTGCGCCCTATAAGTGTGCGGAAATCAAGGAACGGCAAGAGATCATGAGCGAGACCACCCATTTCGGTTATCAAACCGTCCCCGAGGCTGACAAGGCCGGGATGGTGCATGGCGTCTTTACCCGGGTTGCCAGCAAATACGATGTCATGAACGACCTGATGTCAGGCGGCATGCACCGGCTGTGGAAAGAGGCGATGATGGATTGGCTGGCGCCCCGCCCGGGCCAGCGCCTGCTGGATGTGGCGGGTGGTACCGGGGATGTGGCCTTCCGCTTCCTTGGCCGTGCGCCGGGGTCGCAGGCCGTGGTCTGCGACATGACCGAATCCATGCTGATCGAGGGGCGCAAGCGGGCCGAGGCAGACCGTATGGCCATCAGCCTTGACTGGGTCGTGGGCGACGCCATGGCGCTGCCCTTTGCCGATGCCACCTTTGACGTCTACACAATCAGCTTTGGCATCCGCAACGTCACCCGGATCGAGGACGCCCTGACCGAGGCCTGCCGCGTCCTGCGGCCCGGCGGGCGTCTGATGGTGCTGGAATTCAGCCAGATCCCGAATGACCTTTTGCAAAAGGCCTATGACCTCTATTCCTTTAACGTCATTCCGGTGATGGGGCAAATCGTGGCAGGGGATCGCGAAAGTTATCAGTATCTGGTTGAATCCATTCGCAAGTTTCCTGATCAGGACACATTCGCCAGCATGATCCGCCGTGCCGGGTTCGAACAGGTGAACTATCGCAACCTGACCATGGGCATTGCCGCCCTGCATTCGGGTTGGAAGATTTGAGGGGACCGCACAACATCTGGCGGCTGATCCGCACCGGGGCGACCTTTGAACGTACCGGCGCTATGGCCATTGCACTGCAGGGGTTCGGCGCCGGCCCCGGCCTGCGCTTTGCCGCGCGGATGCTGGGCTGGCCGTTCAAATGGCTGGGCCTGCGCGGTGATCCCGCCTTGCCGCCGGTGACCCGTGCGCTGACCGCGCTTGGCCCGGCCTATATCAAATTCGGCCAGACCCTTGCGACCCGCCCCGACATCGTCGGCCCCGAGATGGCCGATCAGCTGAAATACCTGCAGGACCAGTTGCCGCCGTTTTCCACCGATCAGGCCAAGGCGATGATCGAGGCAGAATTGGGCCTGCCGATAGAACAGGTGTTCTCCGAGTTTTCCGAACCCGTCGCCGCGGCATCGATTGCGCAGGTCCACAAGGCGCGGCTGCGCGACAGTGACCGTCTGGTCGCGGTCAAGGTCCTGCGCCCCGGCATCGAACGCGCGTTTCGCAAGGATATCGACGCCTTTTATTTCGCCGCCCGGACCATTGAAATCCTCGCCCCCTTTGCCCGCCGCCTGCGTCCGATGGATGTGATCACCCATTTCGAAGGCGTGGTGAACGGTGAATTGGACCTGCGACTGGAATCGGCTGCCGCCTCCGAATTTGCGGTCAACACCAAGGCGGATGCCGGCTTTCAGATCCCGCAACCGATCTGGCGTCTGTCGGGTCGCCGGATCATGACGCTGGACTGGGCTGAGGGTGTCAGCATGTCCGACAACGCCGCGATCGACGCGGCGGGCCATGACCGCAAGGTGTTGGGCGCGCGGGTGTTGCAGCTGTTCTTGTCGCACGCACTGCGCGACGGCCTGTTTCACGGCGACATGCATCAGGGCAACCTCAAGGTTGCCGCGAATGGCGACATCATCGCCTTTGACTTTGGCATCATGGGGCGGATCGACGAATACACCCGCCGCGTTTATGCCGAGATTCTGATGGGCTTCATCCAGCGCGACTATCGCCGCGTGGCCGAGGTGCATTTTGAGGCGGGCTATGTCCCGCCCGACCGCGACATCGACGCCTTTGCCAGCGCGTTGCGCGCCGTGGGCGAGCCAATTTTCGGGATGGAGGCGAACCACATCTCGATGGCGAAACTGCTGTCCTATCTGTTCGACGTCACAGAACGCTTTGGCATGGAAACGCGGACCGAACTGATCTTGTTGCAGCGGACGATGGTCGTGGTCGAAGGGGTGGCGCGGTCGCTCGACCCCAATATCAACATCTGGCAGGTCGCAGGACCGGTCGTCGAAAGCTATATCAAACGCAATCTGGGTCCGCTGGCCCTGTTGCGTGATCTGGGGCGCACGGCGCGGGTTCTGGCGCGTTTTGGCCCCAAACTGCCCCGCCTGATGGAGGATCTGCTGATCGCCCAAGCGGAACTGCCCCAACCTTTGCCACAGCGCCGTGGCGTGCCGTTGCTATGGGCGGGCGTGGGGGCAGTAGCGTTGCTGGCGCTGGGGGTTTGGGCCGGGCGGCTTTTGTAAACCGCCCCGGCGCCGGGGGCACGATCAGGTCGCCGGGTCACGCAGTGCGGTGATCAGGCCCGTTGCCACCTCGATCCCGCCGGTAAACAGGGCCGTGACGCCACCGGTTGAACTGCGGATTTCCTCGATCTGGCCAAAGTATTCGACACCGGTCGTGCCCAGTTTCGTGATGCCCAGGTAGCTTTCCAGTGACAGCTGATAAATCCCCTCGGGCAGCGGGTTCCCGGCGCTGTCCAGACCCAGCCAATCATAATCCACTGACGAAACCGCCATGTCGATGCGCGCCACCTCGACCCCGGTGTCATTCTTGACCACCAGCACCGCCTTGTCGGCCCCCAGCGCCGGATTTGGCGACAGGGTCACAGGTGTGGTGCCGTCAAAATGGACCGGGGCGTCGATCCGCGCCTCTTTCCCGACCCAGCCCACCATCGACGCCAATGAATTGCGGTCGCCCATGGCAATCTGCTGTTCCAGCAGGGCGTTGGTTCTGGCTTGCTGTTCGACCCCCGAAAAGGTTGCCAACTGCACGGCAAAGTCATCGGCACTCATCGGGCTTAGCGGGTCCTGATTCTTGATCTGTACCGTCATCATGCGCAAAAACGTCTCATAATCGGACGCTTTGGGTTTGGCGGGTGCCGGGGTTGGCGGTGGTGGTGTCGTTACGGTGGTCACTTCCATGGCGGTTCCTTTCACATGCGCAGGTCAAGGCCCTGGCTGCTGGTGTTGCGGTTGGTTCTGGAGGTGGGGGCGGGCGCTGTATCCGGCAGGTCCGGGTCATCGCCAAACTGCGCGGTCAGGGGTGCTTGTCGCCCCTCCTCTTGCCCCTTGCCCCATTGGCCAAAAGTCAGGGTCGAGGTGTCAAACCCCGCCTCGCGGAATTCGCGGTGCAGGCTGTCCATGTTGCGGCGCAAAAGGTCCAAAGTCTCTGGGCGTTCAACGCTTAGGTTGATCTGAACCTTGTCTCCCGTTGTCACCAGTTCAAACCGGACCTTGCCCAACTCCATCGGGTCCAACAGCAGTTCGCTCCGCTCCTCCTTGGCGGCCCGGGCCAGCGATTCGGGCACCCCCTTGGGCAAGTGCGACGTCAGGATCATGGGTGTGGGCGCCGTTGCTGCGGCGGTGGCGGGCAATGGCGCGTAGGCCACAGCCCCATCCACGTCGCCGGACGTTGCCGTTTGCGGGACAAAGACAGGCCCGGATGACATCGCCGCTGGTGCAGGGGCTGCGATGGGCAACGGGGTTGGCAGGGCAGGGCTGTCAGGCGCACTTTCTCGCGCCTTCTTGGCTGACACTGGTCTGGGCCGGTCGTCGCCGTGCAGTGGTTCGGCCACATTTAGTGTTGAGGCAAGGTTCATCGGCACCGGCTCGGGGGTGGTCATGGCGGCACTGGCGGATGGCGGCATGGCGGCCCGGGCTGGTGGTTTTGCCAGCGGGATCGGGGGGGTCCAGAATTGCAGGGCGGTTTGCCAGCCATGGTTCGCCGTAGGAGCTTGCCAGAAAGATGCCAGATCGGGCCGGGGCGTTGTCAGATCGACAAAGGGTGCGGTCGCTGGCCGGGGAGCTGCTTTGTCTGTGGCCAAAGGGGTCGCGGCGGGTTGGCCAGCCGTTTTTCTGGTCGGCTTTTCAACGCTTTGATGCGCGACAATCGGTTCAGGCGGGGTGCCCGGATCGGCCAGTGTTTGCCCCGGCGCCATGACCGTTTGCGGTGGGTTACCGTTGGCGTTTGGCCCTGCATGACCGTCGGTCCCGCCCCGTGCGATTTGCGCTGCCGGGCGTGTGGGCGCAGTTTGCTGCGGGGCCGCCGCCGCATCGCCGGTACGCATGGTGCCGCGGGTCAGCGCGGGGGCCATGATCGCTGCCGAGGCATCCTTGGGCCGCAATGTCGGGTCAATCTGTGCAGACCGCCCAGATGCCTGCACCCGGCCTTCAGGCCAGTTCGGGCGTTCTGTGGGGATATCAGCCATGTCCCGGCGATCGGGCTGCGGGGTGGTGGCCGGGTTCGGACCGCCGTGCGGCAAGGCCATCTGACCCGCGGTTCCTGGGGCCTGCACCAGTGGACTGCGCTGGTGCGGGCTGTCCAGCACTGGCAATCTGCTGAGCGGCACCTGCGGTGGATTACCCTGCCGGATTGGCGCCTTGGCTGACATGTCCAATCCATTCGGGGCCCTGATCGGCCATTGCTGCGCCACAGGTTCAGCGGCGACGTCGGGCCCATGTGGGCTCACGGTTGGGCTGCGCATCGTTGGTTCCTGCGTTGCATGTCCCTCTGCCGAATGGGCCGGCTTGGTCCAATCTGGTGCGGACCAGACTGGCAAGGACGAACCCTGTCTGGCCACCAGCCTGGTCGTTTGGCCCTGAGCGGTCGGCACTGCTGTGCCCTGCGGGGCGATAGCCTGCGGCGCTGGCCCCGGCGGTATTGCGTCCGTTTGCGATCTGCCCCGGACAAGACTGCCCCGGACAAGACTGCCCCGGACAAGACTGCCCCGGACAAGACTGCCCTGCACAGAACTGCCCTGCACAGGCCCGCCTTGCACCGACAGCACGGCAACCGCTTTGTCCTGCGACGGGCTGGTAGGGGCTACATCACTGGTTTGTGCCGGTGGCGCTGCCGTTTCGACGGGGGCCGGCTGCATGAACTGGGCTTTTCTGGGCGTTGCGACCACACTGTCCACTTTGGGTGTATTGGCTGGCGCCGCCCACCGGGGGTCCTGTTGGGTTTGCCCGCCATCGCGCTGCCCGACTGGCTGTTTCACGACAAAAGCGATCTGTTCCGACAGGCCCGTTACGTCAACCGGGCCATCCGTTCCCCGTGCCGCCGCTGTTACCGCGGCAAGACCCGTCGCAGCCTCATATTTTGGGCGAATTGCGGCCTGGCCGATATCGGCCGGAACTCGGGTCGCTGGCGCCGTTGTTGCGCTGGTCGACAAGTCAATATGGTCAGGTTGCGACGCTGTGACCCCGTTGGGCGCGGGTGGCCAAATTGGCAGTGCCGTCGGCCGTCCAGACCGTTCTGCCCCGGTTGTTGCAGCTGTGGACTGCGCATGGTCGACGGGCGCAGTGGTTTGTGATGCCGTCATGCCAGGCAGGATTGGGGCCGACAGATTCTGGCCCGGCGCACCCCAAAGTGAGGTGGGGCCGGGCGCCGCGGCCGGGGTGGTTCCCGGACCACGGGCGGTCAGGTCAACCGGCGCGTCAGGCATCGGCAATTCGATTGCGACTTTGGGACTACGGTCGTGTGTTATCCGTTGCAGGTGGCCGATGGTCGGGGTGCGCGTCTGCAAGTTTTGGCCGATTTGTTCAGGTTTTCCGACGCCTCCTGACATAGGGATGCGTGGCGTCACCTCGACCGGGTTTGTGACCGTGCCGTCGCCTGATTTGGGAACATTCGGTCTGCCCTGTGGTGCCCCCGTGTGAAGCGCCCCCGTGTGAAGCGCCGCCGTGTTAAGCGCCGCCTTGTTAATCGCCGCCGTGTTAATCGCCGCCGTGTTAATCGCCGTTGGGGCAGGTGCCGTCGTGGCAGAGTTGGGGGCAACAGGGGGGGTAACAGACGTGGGCAGGCCTGCCGCAAAGGCGGCGTCAGGCTGATCCCGTGGCAGACCTGACCCCTCGGGCAGCGGCGCTGCGCCATGCTCGGGCGGAACCTGCAATGGGTCCAGGGTTGGCAAAGTGACGGGTTCAACGATCACAGCGTATTCAACCGCGCCCAACGGCGGCTCAACGATTCCTGTGTCGATATCGTCTGCATTCACAGGGTTGGGCGCAGGCAGGTCGACTGTGGGATCCATGTTTTGCAGCAGGTCTGGTGCGATCAATGAAGCGCTTGGTGTGGGCTGGTCGGGCCATGCCAACAGGGACGCGGTCAATGCGGGCTCTGCCAGCGCCGGACTACCCAGGCTGCAAGTGGGCCCTTTGTGTGCTGCGGCAGGCGGCGGCATGGCAGCCATGACTTGGGCAAAGGCGGTACCGGCAGCGGTTTCGCCTGCCGGGTCATTGCTGGCGGCAATCTGG
>JANNAF010000124.1:0-6666 GCA_031384005.1 Rhodobacterales bacterium
GTGGACTGTGGCACCGAACTGGCCGCCACAATCCTATTTGCAGCCCGACATGTGGGGTGTGCTGCTGGCACTTGGCGGTGCGGGCGCGTTGGTGGCGGGTCCGCGCCTTGCGGTACGCGCGATTGCGCAAAACCGCGCAGCCTGGCCAGCAATCGCCCTTGGACTGTTTGGTGCCATTGCGCTGACCGCTGCGGCCGCGCGCACCATGTTTGAACGCCAGAACCCCGCAGGTCACGCCTATGACGCAACCCTGTGGCTGCTTGCGGGGCATGTGGTGTTTCATGCGGCGTTGACCGCGATCATGCTTGGCTACCTCGCTGCACGGGTGTCGGCTGGCTATACCTCGCCCGCCCGCATCGGTGAGGCGCGGATCGTTGTTCTGTGGGCCAATTTTACCACCGCCACCGGGCTGGTGGCCCTTGCAGCGGCCTGGTTACCGGGAGCGTTTGCATGATCGAAATTCTGCGCCTTTCGCTGCCGATTACCGTTTGGCTGACAGGGTTCAGCGCCGTTTATGCACTGCAGGGGCTGTCATGCTCTCGGCACTGGCCCACTGACATTGATGCCCGCCCGGTTTTGCTGGCCGCATGGTGCGTGGCGATTGCGGTGCAGGCGGTCGGCCTGATGGCAGTCCTGTACGCGCCATCGCCGTCACGTTTCATCCAGTCGACGGCTGTGGCGATTGCGGGAACGGCGCTTGTTGCGGCGGTCTGGACGATGATGCCCGTGGTGGTGGCATCGGTCTGTCGGTAATCCTGGGCGGTTATGTGGCGATATGGACTGAGGTTGTTTTGGGCGTGTTGCGGCGGGTGTCCGGTGCTGCGGCATCTATCCCGGCAAATACGACGAGCCTTCACGGTCCATTGTTTCGGTCCGGTTTTCAGCATGGTTATGCTTTGCCCCGATCAGCACCGCCAGTTTGGAAACCAGATCGGCAGCAACGTAAGGCTTGATGAACACGAGAAGGTCGGGGAAGCGCATTGCCAGCTCGGGCGGGATGCCCACCCCTGATTGAATAATGATCGGAATATCAGCGCCCAGCAGCCGGGTCGCCACCTCTGTTATGTCACCATCCGTCAAATTGTAATCCAGAATTGCGGCGGTGATTGGTCGCGTTTCAATCAGCGCAAGTGCGTCTTTGATGCTGGCAACCGGCCCCGCAACCTCGCCCCCTGCATCCTCGACCGCCATCGCCAAATCCAGAGCGATAAAGATCTGGTCTTCTGCCACCAGCACGAGAGAACCCACTAACACCGGCGTTCCTCCCTTTTGCCAATACGCGTATCCATAACTATCAACGCATTACAGAGCCAGACGTTCCACGGATGCAGAAAGATTTGCTGTCAAACCTTCCGCATCCCAGGTGAACGCCAGATCGCCATGAAGTTGACCTTCGATGCTGTGCCGGGCCAAAAGACTTCCAAAGCCTTCTTTGGCGGGCGGCCCAAGGACTGGCGGTCCCTTTCGTTCTTGCCACGACAAGGCAATTTTGGTCTTTTGAATGGCCCAGGAAATCGTGATGTGACCAGCGGGTGTTGAGAATGCACCATATTTTGCGGCATTGGTGGCCAATTCGTGCAAGACAAGCGCCATTGCCGTAGTGGATTCCGTCCCCAAGATGACCTGCGGTCCGTCGATGATCACACGACTATCGGCGGGAGTGGTTGCAGCGTCGCTGTATGGCTCCACAATCGCCTGAACGAGATCCTGCAGCGTGGTTTCGCGCGCTACGCCGGACATGGGATTGCTAATTCTGATCAGGGCATGCGCCCGGGCGAGCGCCGCAATGCGGCCGCGAATTGTCTTGGCCAGATCATCAGTCGTCAAAGCCGAACGCGCACTGAGCGACACCATCCCACCGATGATGGAAAACAGGTTTTTAACCCGGTGATCCAATTCCTTTAGCAAAAGATCACGCAGCTTTTCACTAAGCCTTTGATCCTCCACGTCGGTATTCGTGCCAAACCAGCGAACGATCTTGCCGCTTTCGTCACGAATGGGTTGGGCACGCGACAAGAACCACCGATAGGTGCCATCTGCGCCTCGTAGTGGGAAGGTGTCTTCCCAAACTTCGCCCGTCTTGACACAATGATTGAGGTGTTTGACCACCCGATCGACCTCGGCCGGATCATGGACACTGCGCCAGCCTTGGCCTTTCATCTCTTCAATCGTTGTGTTGGTGTAGTCGAACCAACGCTGATTGAACCAAAAGATATACCCCTTTGCGTCCATGATCCAGGCAAGCTGTGGAATGGATTCCGCAAGCGCGTGGAATTGTTTTTCGCTTTCACGAATTCCTTCTTCAATTTTGTCGCGCAGCGTGACGTCGACGAAGGTGCAGACCACTCCGGTAATGACGTTGTCGACCGTCCGATACGGGCGGATGCGCATTTCGAATGACATCGTCGCATCCTTCAGCGTCACCGGTCGCGTGGTCGGCGCAAGCGTCCGCAAGACGGATTTGACATCGGTGGCCAAAGCCGAATAATCCAGCAGGCTGACGATCTCGGTGATTGGTCTGCCAATATCGGCATCCCGGACGCTGAAAATATCGGCAATGCCCCGCGTGAAATTATTGATCCGCAAATGCTCGTCAAGAAACAGTGTAGCGATGTCGGTGCTTTCCAGCAGGTTTTTGATGTCGCTGTTCAGATGGGTCAACATGTCGTTTTTGCCAATCATCTCGACGTTGATGGTTTGCAACTCTTCGTTGATCGACTGCATTTCCTCTTTCGAGGTTTCAAGCTCTTCATTGGATGATTGCAATTCTTCATTGACTGACTGGTATTCTTCGTTCGACGATTTCATTTCCTCGTTTGTGACTTCCAGTTCGTCAATCGTCGACATCAACTGCGCACGGGTGGTGCGCAATTCCTGTTCCAGCGCCTGCATGGAATCCTTAGCATCCTTGGTTTTTTGCGCTTTCGTCTCAGCCGGGGCTATTTTGCCGCTGTCCTGAAAGGCCAAGACGATGTATTCCGCCGCTTCGCCTATCGGTTCTGCGATCAGCGTGACCATATGTGGCAGTCCTGCATGCCTGAGCGGGACGTCGCGCTGAAGCACCGGGGCGTTGGACGCTATCACCTCTTGCAAAATCGCCCGCACAGATGCGCGCAACGGCTTTCGCAAAATATCATACAACGCAAAACTCGGCGTGCCAGCGGCAGGCTCCAGGTAAGGGCCCATTGCACCGCCGGAAAAACTGACGATCTGTTGGTTCTTGTCGACCACAATATGTGGCGGATAGTATTTCTCCATCGCCCGGCGGGCGTTCTTGTCAATGCGGTCTCCAAAGCCCGCTGCTGGTGCAGCAGGCGCAGGCTTGGCTTCGCCAGCAGCGCTGCGCATAAGCAGATCCGGCAAAACCGTACCATCGGTCTCGCGACGCTCAAAAATGCGGTGCTTTTTATCGGTGGCGCTGAACAGTTTGGCGGTGCGGGTTACAGATTCAGAGGATCCCAAAAACAGCCGCCCTCCGGGTTTCAGCGCGTAGTGAAAGCTGCGCATAACGCGGTCTTGCATCACTGGGTCGATATAAATCAAAAGATTGCGGCAAGAGATCAGGTCAAGTTTGGAAAATGGCGGGTCCTTTATGATGCTATGCGCCGAAAATACGCACATTTCGCGAATTTCCGGCGCGATGACCGCTTCATTGCCGTGCAGTTTGAACCACCGCTCCAGACGTTCTGGCGACATTCCGGCAATGGGCAACTGGTAGCGCCCCAGCCGCGCCGCTGCGATGGCACGGTCGTCAATATCGGTGCCGAAAATCTGGACTTTCGGTTTTGGACGCCGGTTGCCGATTGCTTCACGCAGCAAGATGGCGATGGTGTAGGCTTCGTGCCCGGTGGCACACCCCGGCACCCAGACCCGGACCGTCTCATCCGCACCTTTGTCGGCAACCAGCCCTTTCAGAACCGTTTCATTCAGGGCATCAAAGGCGGCCGGATCGCGAAAGAATTGAGTAACGCCGATCAGCAGTTCCCGAAACAACTGGTCCAGCTCCTCCGGCTGATCGCGAACCCGCTGAATATAGGCTTCGGTGGTTTCGATCTGCAGCAACTGCATCCGGCGTTGCAGCCGTCGCAGCAGCGTCTTTTCCTTGTATTGCAGAAAGTCATGGCCGGTCCGTGCCCGCAGCGCGCCGAAAATCGTTGCAATATGTTGGGCGGCATCGGTGCGCGTGCCGTTGCCATCTTTGCTGACTGACACGGAATGCAGGTGTTTTCGGTATTCCACCAGCCGCGCAGGCATCGCCTCGACCGCCAGCACTTCATCAACCTGCCCGGATGCAGCGGCACTTTGCGGCATACCCGGCAATGCATGGCTGTCATATTCGGCCTGCGCCAGCGTGAGACCGCCATTTTCCCTGATCGCGGCGGACCCCAGCGTGCCATCGCTTCCGGTCCCTGACAGGATGATGCAAATCGCATTTTCGCCCTGATCGGCGGCAAGTGACTGAAGAAAAGTGTCGATGGGTCGGCGTGTGTGGCGTGGCGGCGCAGGTTTGACGACCAAAAGGTGTCCGCCGCTGATCGTCATTGTGGCATCGGGCGGAATGACAAAAACGTTGTTGGCCGTGACCTGCACCCCATCAACCGCCTCGATCACCGGCATGGACGTTGATTTGCCAAGAAGGTCTGCCAACATGCTTTTATGGTCAGGCGACAGGTGCTGAACAAGGACATAAGCCATTCCGGTATCCGGACCGGTGCTGGCGAAAAAGCTGCGAAAAGCCTCCAGCCCACCTGCTGATGCGCCGATGCCAACGATCAATGGTGCCGCGGGGCCTGATGCCGGGCCAGTCAGGGACACCCCCGGCGCCTTTGTAGATTTTGGTGCCATTTCTTCCATCCCGGAGTCCCATCTTATCAGGGCTCTAATTTGGTTTCAGCTTAGGCTCGCATTCTGTTGTCAGTTTCTATCGGTAGGCGAATGAACGCCCAGAGTCGACGCCTTTTCGACGGCAGTATTCGATCCTTGGACGCAGCGTTCTGGGCCGGGTGAGTTTTGGCGATGACGGCAGGATTTGCGCGCTGTCCTTTGATCAAGGCCCGGATAAACTGCGCGACATCCCGTTTGCAAGTTCGGTTGTACCGGCATGATCCCGGAACCAGAGTTTCAACGATGGCAGGGCCATTGGCAATATTGCGTCCGTTTCAATGGGAGATTTTTACCATGATCCGCGGCCAAAACTCAGGTCACGTTGCCGCGTTGGCATGATGTTCACAGCCGCCGCCGCACAAGCCGAAATGATAAGATCTGCAACGGAACTGACCGGCGCTGCCGAAGTGCCGTCAACTGACCGCGCTGCAACCGGAACCGCCTAAGTGACATTTGATACTTAGCGAAAACGGTGACTTGGGTCTATACACGCGATGGCCCGAGTGGCGACATGGCTGCGGTGCAGATCCACGGTCCCGCAACTGCGACAAAGGCTGCAGGACCGGTCGTCGGCACCCTGACTGAGGCCATGCAAGGCTGCGCACCGATCACCGATGCGCAGGGGGCAGAACTGACGGTGGGCACATATTGTTTCAACGTTTATACTGAACAGTTTCTGGCCGAACAGTCTCTGGACGGCGAAATCCGTGGCCAGTTTGCGTTGATGCGGTGACGATTGGGAGTCATGCAAGCGCCGTTTCCATACGCTGCGTGCCTGCCTCAATGGCACACTCCCAAGACCCGCTCTGGGAACCCCAAGGCAGCCCTGTGCGTTCAATAGACGGAGCAGATTGCAGGCATGTCAATCAGACCTGACGGTAAAAGGAACAGAGTGGTTTTTCTGATTTCCCACCCTGACCAACGCAATGGTAGTCGAGCCTTTGTCCCGTCTGTTTGTCGTCTGCTTCACCCCCGTTTCAAGTCTTGGTGGACCTTTCACAGAAAGGGCGGCAGCGGCTGACGATTGCGAAACGCGGGGAATTATTTCTGTCTGGGATCAATCAATTCAGCGCCAGTTGTCACCAGCTTTGCCTTGGGTGTTGCAATGACAGCAATTGCCAAGGTACGGGCGGCGTTGCGAACTTCATCCTGAATGTCCTTGTCCGCATCCAACGCGGCGTGGCTTGTCGCGTAAGGCTCCCAATAGCCGATATAGCGATCCACCTCGGCGCTTGGGCCGGCGGGTGTCAGCTTCATGAATTTCAGCCAATCCGACAGCGACCGGCGTACGTTTTCGACGCCTGCAACATCGCCGTGCACCACCACGGAAAACGTCCGGCCCGCCAGATGGCGCGGATAGTCCCAGCCTGCCAACTCGATCTTTTTGGCCAGGAACGCGTTTTTGCCATCGGTCATGGTTGGGTCGGGGTTGCCACCATCGGCGCAGACTAGCCGGTCCATCATCAGCTTGATCGGCGAGGTAACCTGATACCAGTTGACCGGGGTGATGATCATCACGCCGTGGGCCGCAACCCACAGCGGATAAATGTCATTCATCCAGTCCTGTGTCTGGCCCATGGCGTGATTTGGATAGCACGAACAGGGCCAGTGACACAGCGGGGCTGCGGTGGAAAAACATGCCTTGCACGGGTGAATGTTGCGGCCATATTCGGACGCCAGCCGTGACAGATCGAGGATATCGACCTTCACCTTGAATTCCGTTTCAATCACCTGTTGCGCAATTTCGATCAACCGAAAGCTTTTTGACATCTCGCCGGGGCA
>JANNAF010000129.1:0-3250 GCA_031384005.1 Rhodobacterales bacterium
CGCCAATCTTTTTGTGGCTGTTCCCGCTCACCCGGTACAACAGTATCCGTACCCCCGCCGCAGGCTTGCCTCGCGCGGTATCCAGCACATGCGTCGTCAACCCAACCATCGCAATCTCCCCAATCATCCCCGCCACCCTACAACAAACCACCCAACTTACGACCAACCCCCAACCAAAAAACACCTATCTGCATTTTTTGATAAACACCCCGCAAAAATCCGCATAGTCTGCCCTCATGTCAAACGCGCCCCTCCCCCCCCGCTACCCCCGTGATTTTCGCGGCCACGGCCCCACCCCGCCCAATGCCGCCTGGCCAAACGGCGCAAAAATTGCGATATCCATCGTCCTGAACTATGAAGAAGGCGGCGAAAACAACATCCTGCACGGCGACGCCGCATCCGAGGCGTTCCTCTCCGACATCGCAGGCGCGCAGTCTTGGCCAGCCCAACGCCACGCCAATATGGAATCCCTCTACGATTACGGCGCGCGCGCAGGCTTCTGGCGCCTGCACCGCCTGTTCACCCAGCTTACCATCCCCATCACCATTTACGGCGTCACCACCGCCCTCGCCCGCAACCCCGAACAAGTCGCCGCGATGAAAGCCGCAGGCTGGGAAATCGCCAGCCACGGCCTGAAATGGGTCGATCACCGCGATATGCCCGAAGACGTTGAACGCGCCGCGATAGCCGAAGCCATCCGCCTGCACACCGAAGTCGTAGGCACCCCTCCCTCTGGCTGGTACACAGGCCGCTCCTCCATCAACACCCTGCGCCTCACGGCGGAAACCGGCGCATTCCAATGGCTGTCAGACACCTACGACGACGACCTGCCCTACTGGATGGAACAGCCAAACCGCGACCAGCTCATCATCCCCTACACGCTGGAGGCGAACGACATGCGCTTCGCCACCGCCCCCGGCTACATCGAAGGGCAGCAGTTCTTCCAATACCTGAAAGACAGCTTCGACACCCTCTATGCCGAAGGCGCGGCAGGCCAGGCCAAAATGTTCTCCATCGGCCTGCACTGCCGCCTCATCGGCCGCCCCGGCAAAATTGCTGGCCTAAAACGCTTCCTCGACTACGCCCAAACCCAGCCCAATGTCTGGTTCACCACGCGCGGCGACATCGCCCACCATTGGGCAAAAACCCACCCAAACAAACGGTTTGAACGCCCCTCCCAAATGCCGCTCGCCCGCTTCGTCCAACTCTATGGCAGCATCTTCGAGCACTCCAACTGGATCGCCACCCGCGCCCACGCCCTCGAACTCGGCCCCGCCCACGATTCTGCCGCAGGCCTGCACAACGCCCTAACCCGCATCTTCCGCACCGCCTCCAAGCCCGAGCGCCTCTCCGTCCTGCAAGCCCACCCCGACCTCGCCGGAAAACTTAGCCTCGCAAAATCCCTCACCCCCGACAGCACCCTTGAGCAAGCCTCCGCCGCCCTAGACGCCCTGACCGACCATGAGCGCGCAACCTTCCAACGCCTCAACACCGACTACACCACCAAACACGGCTTCCCCTTCATCATCGCCGTGCGCGACAATACCAAGACGAGCATCCTCGCCGCGTTCGAAGCCCGGATTGCCAATGACACGGAAGCGGAATTCCAAACCGCCTGCGCGCAGGTCGAGCGCATCGCGGAATTGCGATTGAAGGTTATTCTGCCATGAAGCTGTTCCTAGGGTGGGTGAAACCCACGCTGAAACATCAAATTTGGGGTACTGGTTCGGTGAAAAGACGTGGGTTTCCGCCAACCTACGGCTTACTCGGGGCCAACACATGAAGCGGCTGCTCCTACTCCTCGCCCTCCTCACCCTTACCGGCTGCGAGCGCTATTCTTGGCGTCAGAAGCTTACCGTCACTATTGAGACACCGGCAGGCGAGGTCTCGGCGGCGTCGGTCAGTCAGGTCAGTTGGCGCAAGCACTGGATCCGAACCGATGGCATGGGCT
Source organism: Rhodobacterales bacterium (assembly GCA_031384005.1). Lineage (GTDB taxonomy): Bacteria > Pseudomonadota > Alphaproteobacteria > Rhodobacterales > Rhodobacteraceae > Stagnihabitans. Next base: position 1,952 of record JANNAF010000129.1, read on the forward strand.
GGGACTATGACGTGACCGGCGAGGCGGTGGTGGTTGAGGTCACGCCGGGGCGCTACCTCTTTGCGCTGCTCAAGGGGGCGGGGACGACGGAATACATGGGTTCGGTCGCCGCCGCTTCGATTGCCGGACGCAAAGGCCGGGTGATCGACGGGGCCCTCTTCGACGAGGTGCGCGACAAGCGCGACCGGGCGGCGGGGGTGATCACGGTGCCGGAGGTTCAGTATCCGATGATGGTGACGTTTGGCGACATCGGGGACCCAGCCAGTGTGATGCTGGTCGATCCGACCGACCTTGCCGCCGGTTTCGGGCCGGGGGTGCGGCTGAAGTCGGTGACGCTGGTGGTGACCGATGAACAGGTTACGAAGGGGGTATTGGAGGAGGTGTTGCCGCCAGCCTTCTTTCAAAGGTGGGCGGGCGATCTCCATGCGGCGTTCGACCAAGGCCGCGGTGCAGAATACGCGAATTCCCTTCAGGGGCAATATACTACAAATGATTTTATAAGGAGAGAAGGGCAATGACAAGTCCAGCACTTAATTACGCAATTCTATCGTTGGACTCCTATAACCGTGGCTACGATCCGGGAGTACCAGGAATAGATGGCCCCGTCGTCTCGGATTATTCCTTTAGGCTCGACTCGGCAATACTAGTGGATTCGAATGGGACCAGACAGGATATAGCAGCCAGCTTCTACGCTGCCGCTTACCAAGATGCCGCCGGCAATATCGTCATCTCCTACCGTGGTACGGATAATCCCGGTGGCGATATCCCCGCATGGACAGGCGGCGCTGGATTTCAAACTAGGCAGGCGGAACTGGCGGCAGAATTCTATTATCAGGTCAAGGCGGCATATCCGGGCGCAACTATTACCTTGACCGGGCATTCCCTCGGTGGCGGTCTGGCGGGCCTGATGGCCTAGCCAATAAAACAAGATCACCGCCGCAATTTGAACATTTATCCTTCACCACCCCCCAAAGGACACCGCCCCAAATGACCCAATACCACGCCCCCCAAGGTGGCCTCCCCCCCCAAACCACCCTGCACACCGGCCGCGCCGTCTTCACCAATTCCTACGCCGTCATCCCCAAGGGCTGCTTTTCCGATATCGTCACCAGCCTGATCCCCGGCTGGGATAACACCAAACTCTGGCTGATCGCCCGCCCCCTCTCCGGCTTTTCCGAAACCTTCAGCCACTATGTTATGCAGGTCGAACCCGGCGGCGGATCAGACACGCCAGACCCCGAATCCGGCGCGCAAAGCATCCTCTTCTTCACCCACGGCGAGGCGACGCTGACCATCAAC
>JANNAF010000139.1:0-2474 GCA_031384005.1 Rhodobacterales bacterium
CTGTCCGCCGCATCAACCCTGATGCAAGAGGAAATCTTTGGCCCCGTCCTCGTGTCCATGACCTTTCGCACCCCGTCCGAGGCTGTCGATCTGGCCAACAACACCCGCTACGGCCTTGCCGCGACGCTGTGGACCGAAAACGTCAACCTTGCGCTTGATATCGCCCCCAAACTGCGCGCAGGCGTGGTCTGGGTCAACGCCACCAACCTGTTTGACGCCGCCGCTGGTTTCGGTGGCGTCCGCGAAAGCGGTTTTGGCCGTGAGGGCGGCTGGGAAGGTCTGCTGGCCTATCTGCAACCCACGACCAAATCCAAATCCCTGCCGCAGGCCAAACCCGCCGCCGCCCCCGCCGACCCGGTGGTTGACGGTCTGGACCGCACCGCCAAACTGTTTATCGGCGGCAAACAGGCCCGCCCCGACGGCGGCTATTCGCACCCCATCTACGGTGCGCGCGGCAAATTGCTGGGCCAGATCGGCCTTGGCAACCGCAAGGACATCCGCAATGCGGTCGAGGCTGCCCATGCCGCCAAGGCTTGGGCCAAATCCACCGCCCACACCCGCGCCCAAATCCTGTTCTATATCGCGGAAAACCTGTCCGCCCGCGCCCCAGAATTCGCCGCCCGCCTGCGCGATCTGACGGGCAAGGACGGCACCGCCGAGGTCGAGGCGTCGACCCAACGCCTGTTCACCTATGCCGCATGGGCCGACAAATTCGACGGTGCGGTCAAATCGGTGCCCCTGCGCGGGGTGGCGATTGCCATGAACGAACCCTGTGGTGTCGTGGGCATCCTGTGCCCCGACGAGGCGCCGCTGCTGGGCCTCATCTCGACCATGGCCCCCGCCATTGCCATGGGCAACACCTGTGTCCTGGTCCCATCGCAAACAGCCCCCCTTGCCGCCACCGACTTTTATCAGGTGTTGGAGACGTCTGATCTGCCCGCCGGTGTGGTGAACATCGTCACCGGCTCTCATGCCGAACTGGCCAAAACCTTGGCCGGGCATATGGATGTCGATGCGGTCTGGTCGTTCTCCTCCTCCCCCCTCTCTGCGATGATCGAGGCCGAGGCCGCCTCCAACCTCAAACGCACATGGGTCAACTACGCCCGCGCCCGCGATTGGATGGGTCCGCAGGGCGAAGGCCGCGCCTTCCTGCGTGCCGCGACCGAGGTCAAGACAGTCTGGGTGCCCTACGGCGAATAGCCCCGTGCAATTCCCTTGACCGCCAGCCTCGGTCAAGGGATGCTGAATGACCGCATAACCTGTTGGGAGGCTGGACCATGCCGTCACTTTGCCCCAAGCCCGCCTTGGCACTGGCGCTGCTTTTTTGTGCCCCCGCCGCATGGGCCCCCGCTGCATGGGCCGACGTCACCCCCGAAGAGGTCTGGGAAAACTGGCAAACCGCCAAATCTGCGGGCGGTAACACCATCACCGCCGACAGCACCAGCATGGACGGCGACACGCTGACGGTAACCGGTGTGACCATCACCCTGCCGGGCGAAGGCGACGACCCCGCCGGAACCGCAACTTTTGACACGATGCAGTTTCAGGACAACGGCGACGGCACCGTCGCCATCGTTCTGCCTGACAGCTTCCCGGTCACCTTTACCTCCCCGCCCGACCCCGTGACCCTTGAGGCCGAACAAGTGATCCTGACCGTCACCCTGCCAGGTGCCGACATCACCGCCAGCGGTACGCCCGAATACGTCAGCTATGCGTTGGACCTGCCGACAGTGGACATTGCCGCCACTGTGGCCGAGGGCACCGACGACGCTGCCACCATCGCGGCCAAAATGACCGGCGTGACCGCCGACTATCAGGTGCAGGCCGCTGAGTCGGGCACTGATATCGCGCAGGACATAACCGTGCAGACGTTGGACCTGACTGTCAAAACCACGGGTCCTGCGGCAGATAATGCGCTGGCCATGACCCTGTCGCTGACCGATCTGGCGGCCAAAGGCCAGTTGACCGACATCCCCGCCGCGGGGTCGCAGGACCTGCAACTGGCCTTGAACCAAGGCATGACGCTGGACTTTGGCGGCAGCTATGGCATCGGTTCGCTGGATGTGTCGGGCAAGGACGCAGGCCAACCCATCAAACTTAGCGCGACCATGGGTGGCGGCAATTTCGTGATGGCGATGGCGGCAACCAGCTTTCTGTATGACGCCACCACCCGTGCGATTTCGCTGAACGTAGCGGGCGTTGACCAGACCACCGGAGGCGATTTCACCTTTTCGGGGGCGCTGGCCGATCTGACCAGTCAGGTATCCCTGTCCGGTGCCAACTGGGCTGAAACGCAGGATTTCAACGTCGCGCTAAAGGCGGGCCTGAAACTTACCGGCGCGCTGGGCCTTGGCGCCACCTCGTTTGACTTTAACGCGGTGGAGGCGGGTCAGGTCACCAAACTCAAGGCGTCGCTGGGCGGGGCGGATACCAGTTTTGCGATGTCCGCCGCCGACATGCGCTATGCCATCGGC
>JANNAF010000147.1:0-11256 GCA_031384005.1 Rhodobacterales bacterium
ACGCGCAGCCTGACGGCAGCACGGCGCCGAGCTGCGCAGCCCGGACCGGGATGCGCGCCCCGGCAAGGTCCGGTCGCCACGACAACATGCGCACAGCGATGCCGGGTGCAGGGGGGGCGGCAATTTGGGCCACAAAGCCAACCCCAAAGCGACCGGTTGGGCCCGAGGGAACGGCCCAAGGGCGCAGGTTTGAACAGACCTGTGATCAAGGGGGTAAGGCAGCGCAAAGGGCGCGCGGGACGGTGAAGATTTCGGCCAGGCAAAGTTTCTGGGATCCGGTTCAGGGCGCAGGTTATGGCCCAAACATATGTCACGCGCGGCGCAAGGGGCCGCTCAAAGCCGGGGTTGTGACCGTCGATAGGTGTCAGGGAAAGCACAGCCTTCCGGGTGACTCCAAGGACTGGCATGGCGCCGGGCGCCTTGGTGGATTGGTTCGGCGCCGGGGCGCCTTGGTGGACTGGCGCGGCGCCGGGCGCCTTGGTGGACTGGCATAGCGCCGGGCGCCTTGATGGACTGGCGTGGCGCAGGGTGCCTTGGTGGACTGCCGTGGGGCCGGGCGCCTTGGTGGTGCGGCGCCGGGGCGTATTGTTGGTTTGGCGCCGGGGTGGATTGTTGGATTGGCCGCCGGGCTGTTTCGTGGGGGGGCGCGCCGGGCAGGGGGGGCGCAGTTGCGGTTGCGGCCAGCGGGGGCGATTGACCCGAACCCTCGCCCTAACCTTGGGCCACGGTCATGCGGGCCGGGACGGTCAGGATGCGGTCGGACAGGACGGTCAGGGCAAGGGCCGCCGCGCCTTGGGCCCACAGCATGTCGCCCCATGCATGGATCTGGACCAGCGGGCGGGGGCGACCGGTCTGGATGATCAGGTCGGACATCTCGGCCAAGGTTTCCTCGGCATATAGATAGTCATAGCGCATCCGTTCGCCCGACAGGATGATCAGCGCCGGGTCGAACAGGTTGATCACATTGGCCAACCCCAGCGCAAGATAGCGCCCGGCCCGGCGAAAGATGCCGCGCGCGGTGCTGTTGCCATCACGCGCCTGTTGGAACAGGGTTTCCAGCAAGACCGGCACCGGCGGGGTCAGACGGCTGTTGAGGCTGAGCGCGGTCACCGCCTCACGCGCAAGGGCGTAATCGGCGACATAAGCCTCGAGGCAGCCGCGCTGGCCGCAGCGGCACAGCGCACCGTCCAGCTGCACCTTGGTATGGCCCAGTTCCATCCCCAAACGCTGCGCCCCGCGGTAAATGCGGTGATTCATCACCAGCCCCATGCCCAGCCCGTGTTCGATGGTGACCACCGCAAAATCGGGCAGATCGCGCCCCGTGCCGAACCACAGCTCGGCCAATGCGACGAGGTTGGCGTCATTGTCGATGGTGACGGGCAGGGCCAGCCGCTGCTCGGCGGCGGCGGCAAGGGCCACCTTGCGATCCGACAGCACCGAGGACCAGTGGACCACGCCCGTCGCATGATCGACAAAGCCCGGCACCCCGATGCCAAGCCCCGACAGATCGCTGCGCCCGATACCCGCCTTGGCACAGACCTGATCCAGCAGGGTTTCAATCGCCGTGAGCAGGTCGGGCAGGGTGGCGGGCCTTGTGTCGCGGACGATGGTTTTCTGGGCAAGGGTGCGGCCCGCGAAATCGGTGATGACGGCGGTGTGTTCGCGGTCGGACAGTTTCATCCCCGCCACCAGATGCGCCGCCCCGCGCACCCCCAGCGCCACGGCCGGGCGCCCGCGTCCGCTGTCACTGTCGCGCGGCAGGGCAACCTCCTCGATCAGGCGATCATCCAGCAATTCCGAGGTTATGGTGGTCACCGAGGCCGGGCTGACGCCCAGATCCTTGGCCAACTGCACCCGCGAGATCAGCCCCGAGGCGCGAACCCGGTCAAAAACCTGCTGGCGCATCGGGCGCAGTGATTCGGACCAGGGCGCGATCAGCGGGCCACAGCCCACCGGTCCCGTTTGCCGCATATCCAACCTGTCTGCACCGAGCATTTGTTCACTCTTCAAAAGAAAAAAGCGCCAATCATTCCGCAATCGCCCCATTTCGCTGCGTTGCAGCAATAATATGTCCTGAAAGACTGCAAACCCAAGCATGAGGTAGCATTTTTATTTTGACAACTGAAATTATTATAGCCATTTTTGGTTCTGGTCTGGCGAATCTGTCGGGCTGGTCATACGCTGGCCACATCCATAGGGAGGATATAATGCGTAACGTACTTTTGGCCGCGGTCATCGCGGCAACGGGTCTGTCGACGGCAGCCTATGCTGAAGGCAAAAAGATCGGTGTGTCCTGGGCCCAGTTCCAGGAAGAGCGCTGGAAAATCGACGAAGCCGCAATGAAGGCAGCGATCGAAGCGGCTGGCAACGAGTATGTGTCGGCTGACGCCCAAGCCTCGGCTGAAAAGCAGTTGTCGGACATCGACGCGCTGATCGCACAGGGCGTTGACGCCCTGATCATCAACGCATGGGACAAGGACGCCATCGCGCCGGCCATCGACAAGGCCGCTGCAGAAGGCATCCCGGTCGTCGGTTACGACCGCCTGATCGAAGACGACCGCACCTTCTATCTGACGTTCGACAACGTCGGTGTTGGCCGGATCATCGCAGAAGCCGTGTTCGCAATGGTGCCCAAGGGCAACTATGCGATCATCAAGGGTGACCCGGGTGACCCGAACGTCGGCTTCCTGCGCGGTGGCATGGAAGAGATCATCGGTGCGGCCGTGGCAGCTGGCGACATCGTGATCGTCGGCGAAGCAAACTCGGACGGTTGGAAGCCGGAAAATGCTCAAAAGAACATGGAGCAGATCCTGACCGCCAACAACAACGCCGTTGACGCCGTTCTGTCGCAGAACGACGGCATGGCCGGTGGTGCTGCTGCAGCCTTGGCTGCACAGGGTCTGAACGTACCGCTGGGTGGCCAGGACGGCGACCTTGCGGCCATCAACCGCGTCGCACGTGGCACCCAGACCGTTTCGGTCTGGAAGAACGCACGCGATCTGGGCAAGGCAGCTGGCGAAATCGCATCGGCTTTGGCTGACGGCGCGGCGCTGGACGCCATCCCGGGTGCTGGCAAGTTCTCGGGCGGGGAGAAGGGCGTTGAAATGAACGCAATCCTGCTGAACCCGACCCCGATCACCGCGGCCAACATCAACGTGGCGATCGACGCTGGTCACATCACCAAAGAGCAGGCCTGCGAAGGCGCTGTGGCCGGTGTTGTGGGCTGCGAATAATCTGATCTGAAAGGGGCGCCATCCCGGACCGGGGTGGCGCCCCATTCTTTGCGGACAGGCGCGGGCGATGTGCCGGCGCATGGCCTGACCGGACTTGGAACGTTGTTGGGGCGACCCACCGTTCAACCCCCTTTTGCCGAGATGGACGAGACATGACAGACAAGTCCCATTCCCCACAAACCGCCACGAACAGTGACAACGCCATTGGCCGCTTTTTGCGCGCGACCGAAATTGACCCGCGCCTTTTGGGCATGGTGGGGGCGCTGTTGCTGATATGGGTGGCGTTTCATCTGTACGGAGCCTTGCTGCTGGATGGCGGCACCTTTTTGACACCGCGCAACCTGTGGAACCTGTCGGTGCAGACCGCGTCCATCGGGATCATGGCGACCGGGATGGTTCTGGTGATCATCACCCGTAACATCGATCTGTCGGTCGGGTCCATCGTGGGTGTGGTCGGCATGTATGCCGGTCTGTTGCAGGTCGAATGGTTGCCGCCGTCGATGGGTCTGGGGCATCCGGCCCTGTGGATCATTGCGGTGGTGTTTGGCATTGCCTTGGGCACGCTGATCGGTGCGCTGCATGGCACGCTGATTGCCTTTTTGAATATCCCGTCTTTCATTGTCACGCTGGGTGGCCTGCTGTTGTGGCGCGGGGTGGCGTTTCTGGCCTCGGATGGCCGCACGATTTCGCCGGTGGACCCCAGCTTTGCCCTGATCGGCGGTGGACCTTATGGGTCCATCGGTTCGACCGGCAGTTGGATTGTCTGTGCGCTGGCCTGTGCCGGGGTGGTCTGGATGATGGTGCGTGGCCGCGCGTCGCGCAAAAAACACAGCTTTGCCCTGCGCCCGATGTGGGCGGAGTATACGGTCGGCGCCATCAACTGCGGCGTCATCCTGATCGCCACGCTGGTCGTCAATTCCTATGGCTGGCCCAAGGGCATCCTGAAGGATTACTACACCGCACTGGGCCAAGAGGTGCCCGAGGGCGCGTTCATCGCCCATGGCTTTGCCATTCCGGTGCTGATCCTGGCCGCGGTCACCATTGCCATGACCGTCCTGATGACGCGGACCCGGTTTGGCCGTTACGTCTTTGCCATCGGGGGCAACCCCGAGGCTGCGACCCTGTCGGGCATCAACACCCGCGCCATGACAGTCAAGATATTCGCGCTGATGGGGGGACTGGCCGGAATTGCCGCCGTGATCGCATCGGCCCGCCTGAACAGCGCCACCAACGCGCTGGGCGATCTGGACGAATTGCTGGTCATCGCGGCCGCCGTTGTGGGTGGCACGTCGCTGGCTGGCGGGGTCGGCACTGTGTCGGGCGCCATCATCGGCGCGCTGATCCTGGTCAGCCTGCAAACCGGCATGGTTCTGATCGGCTTTGGCGACGGGTCGTACCGCAAGATCGTGATCGGGGTGGCACTGGTTCTGGCCGTCTACCTTGACATCATTTACCGCAAGCGCATCAAATAAGGGGGCCGGGATCATGGTGAACAGAACAGGGACTCCGCTGGTCGAATTGCGCGACATTTCGATTGCGTTTGGCGGGATCAAGGCGGTCGATCATGTCACGGTCGATCTGTATCCGGGCGAAGTGGTGGGCCTGCTTGGCCACAACGGCGCCGGAAAATCGACGCTGATCAAATGTTTGTCGGGCGCCTATATGGCCGACAGTGGCGATGTGTTCATCAACGGTGAGCGGGTCGAGATCAGCAACCCGCGCGACGCCCGCGCCCAGAACATCGAGACGATTTACCAGACGCTGGCGCTGGCCGACAATCTGGATGCGGCATCGAACCTGTTTTTGGGACGCGAGATTGTCAACGGTCTGGGCTTTGTCGACGAAAGCAAGATGGAGGCCGAGACTCGCAAGATCATGGCACGTCTGAACCCCAATTTCCGCAAGTTCAACGTGCCGGTGTCGGCATTGTCGGGCGGGCAGCGTCAGTCGGTCGCCATTGCGCGCGCCGTGTATTTCAACGCCAAGATCCTGATCATGGACGAGCCGACAGCCGCCTTGGGGCCGCAAGAAACCCAGATGGTGTCGGAACTGATCCAGGAATTGAAGGCGCAGGGTTTGGGGATTTTCCTGATCGAACATGACATCCACAATGTGATGAAGCTGTGCGACCGCGCCTCTGTGATGAAGAATGGCCAGTTGGTCGGCACGGTGAATGTGGCCGATGTGACGGACGAGGACATTCTGGGCATGATCATTCTGGGCAAGCAGCCCGCCAAGGCCGCCTGACCACCGTCACACAGATGAAAACGAGGACTGTTATGCTGCGCAAGCTATTGCTTTTGCTGGTTTTTACCTTGTCTCCATCGGTAATATGGGCGGGTGAGGCGGGGCCGGTCATGCGCCAGTGGTACACGTTGGTGCTGGAACTGGTGCGCCACACCCCGACCTATTCGCCGCCTGTCGCCAGCCGGTCGTTCGCCTATCTGGGGGTGACGGGGTATGAGGTGGTGGTCAGCGGCACGCCGGGTCTGACCAGTTTGGCCGGGCAGTTGAACGGCCTGACCGCAGTGCCGCAGCGCCCACAGATGGAATATGACGAGGCTGTGGTGATGCAGGCCGCGATGGCGGCCGCGGTGCGGGCGTTTTTTGGCAACACCGGACCCAGTGGTCAGCAGGCGATGGACCGGATGGAGGCGGCGCTGGCCAAGCAGGTGGCCGAGGGCCTTGCGCAGCCGGTGGTTGACGCAAGTGTGGCCTATGGCCGTGCGGTCGCGCAGCATATCTTGACCTGGTCGGCCAGCGATGGGGGGGCGGTGGTGGAAAACCTGGGCTTTCCGCGCGACTGGGTGCTGAACCCAAAGCCGGGCCATTGGAAACCCACCTCGACCATCGCCTTGCAACAGGCGCCGTTGTTGCCTGCATGGGGCCAGAACCGTTCCTTTGCGATGCCTGCCGGATCGACCTGCGCTCTGCCCCCGCCGCCGCCCTATTCCGAGGATCCGACATCGGAATTCTATCGCAATGCGCTGGAGGTTTACGAGATTTCCAAAGCCCTGACACCCGAGCAAAAGACCATCGCCCGGTTCTGGTCGGATGATCCGATGTTGTCGCCCACTCCGCCGGGCCATTGGGTGTCGCTGGTGCTGACGCTGGTGGACCGCGACGGGCTGAGCACGCCCCGCACCGCTGACGCGCTGATGCGGATTGGCGTGGCGGTGGCGGATGGGTTCATCGGATGTTGGTGGGGCAAGTTCGAATTTGACTATATCCGTCCGGTCACCGCGATCCGGGCGCTGATCGACCCCAAGTGGGAGCCGTTGTTGATCACCCCGCCGTTTCCGGAATACCCCTCGGGTCATTCCACCCAGTCGGGGGCGGCGGCGGCGGTTCTGACGGCGGTGTTTGGCGCCGATTACGGATTTGATGACCCGACGCATGAGGACGACGGCATCGCGGCGCGGCCCTTTGCCAGTTTCCGCGCGGCGGCCGAGGAGGCGGCAGTGTCGCGGCTGTATGGCGGCATCCATTTCCGGGCGGCCAATGATGCCGGTCTGGCGCAGGGCGACTGTATCGGTGCCTATACCGTGGCGCTGAGGACCCTGCCATGAGGGCGCTGTTGGCGATTGTGGTGGCGTTTCCGGCATGGGCCGAGGAGCCGCGTTTTGTCGATGAAACTGCCAGTTCGGGGTTAGTTTCGGTCTATGCTGGCGATTGGCAATATATGGTGGGCGGTGGGGTATCGGCCTTTGACTGTAACGCCGACCTGTTGCCCGATCTGGTGCTGTCGGGCGGCGAAGGGGCGGCAAGTGTCTGGGTCAACCGGTCCGGGGCCGAGTTGCGCTTTGAAAAGGCGGTGTCGGGGGTCGAGATGACCGGGGTCACCGGGGCCTATCCGATGGACATTGACAGCGACGGCCTGGCCGATCTGATCGTGCTGCGGGTGGGTGAAAATGTCGTGATGCGCGGCCTTGGCGATTGTCGGTTTGAACGGGCGAATGAGGATTGGGGGTTTGACGGTGGTGCCGCATGGTCCAGCGCGCTGGCCGCGACATTCGAACCGGGTGCGGTTTGGCCGACGATTGCCGTGGGCAATTACATCGACCTTGCTGCCGAGGCGTTTCCGTGGGGGTCGTGCACCGCCAATTGGCTGCACCGGCCGGGGGCTGCGGGTTTTGCCCCGCCCTTGCCGTTGACGCCCAGTCACTGCGCGCTGTCGATGCTGTTCACCGACTGGAACAACTCGGGTCAGGTCAGTTTGCGGGTGTCAAATGACCGCGAATACTACAAAGGCGGCCAAGAGCAGTTGTGGCATATGGAGGCCGAGCCGCGTCTGTACACCGAGGCCGAGGGTTGGGCGCGGTTGCGGATCTGGGGCATGGGGATTGCGACCGATGATCTGGATGGCGACGGGATGCCGGAATATTACCTGACCTCGATGGCGGATAACAAACTGCAAAAAGTCGTGGTGCCCGAGACGGGGCCGCTGGTGCCCAAGTTTGCCGATGTGGCGTTCAAGCGGGGCGTCACGGCGCACCGCCCCTTTGTGGGGGACGATCTGAACCCGTCCACCGCGTGGCATGCGCAGTTCGGCGATGTGAACAACGACGGGCTGGCAGATCTGTTCGTGGCCAAGGGAAATGTCGACCGGATGCCGGATTTCGCGCTGGCCGATCCCAACAACCTGATGGTGCAGCAGGCGGATGGCACCTTTGTCGAGGCGGCGGACCGCGCGGGCGTGGCGTCCACCCGGTTGTCACGCGGCGGCCAGTTGGTCGATCTGAACCGCGATGGATTGCTGGATCTGGTGGTGGTGAACCGGCGCGAGGGCGCGCAGGTTTGGCGCAACACCACCATGGGTGGGCATTGGGTCGGGGTGCGTCTGGCCCAGGCGCGCGTGAACCCCGATGCAATTGGCGCACGGATCGAGATGCGCGCCGGTGACCGGCATTGGCTGCGTGAGACGACGGTGGGCGGCGGCCATATGAGCGGCAGTCTGGGCGTGCAGCATTTCGGGTTGGGGTCTGTTGAGGGGGCCGAGGTGCGGGTGGTCTGGCCGGATGGGTCCGTGCTGGATTGGACGCCTTTGGCCACGGACGGCGTCTGGCGCGTGACCAAGGGCGGCGCACCGGTCAAGGAGTAGTCTGGCCTTCCCGACGGGCGCTGGATATGGTGCGGCCCAAGGGTCGGAGGTTGGCATGGCGGAACTGAGGCAGGACGCAGCACAGCGCGCGTCTTATGATGTGGTGATCATTGGCGGGGCGATGTTGGGGTCAGCCACCGCGTGGTTTCTGGCGGACAACCCGGATTTTGACGGCTCGGTTCTGGTGGTGGAGCGTGATCCGTCCTACGAATTCGCCGCGACCAGCCACACCAATTCCTGCATCCGCCAGCAGTTTTCCAGCGCCTTGAACGTGCGGATTTCGCAGTTTGGCGCCGAGTTCGTGCAAAACCTGCCGCGCCATATGGGGCCCGAGGCGCCCAAGCTGACGATCCAGAACTTTGGTTATCTGTATCTGGCCGCCAGCGACGCCTTTGCCACGGTGCTGCGCGAGGCGCATGGGGTGCAGGTTGCGGCCGGGGCGGGGACGCGGCTGCTGACGCCCGATCAGATCAAGGCGGCCTATCCGTTCTATACTGTGGACGATCTGGTGTTGGGGTCGATCAACACCGTGGACGAGGGCTATTTCGACGGCATCACCCTGTTTGACTGGTTCCGCCGTCAGGCGCGGGCGCGCGGGGTTGAATATCTGGCCAATGAGGTGGTGGCGCTGACCCGTAATGCGGCGGGGACACGGGTGGCGAGTGTTACGCTGGCCTCGGGTCAGGTTGTGGCCTGCGGGCAGGTGGTGAACGCATCGGGCACGCGGGGGGCGCAGACGGCGGCGATGGTGGGGGTTGCGATACCGATTGCGCCGCGCAAACGGTTCACCTGGGTCATCAGTGCCGAACAGCCGCTGGACCGCGAGTTGCCGCTGACGATTGACCCCTCGGGCGTGCATTTCCGGCAGGATGGGCGCACGACCTATATGGTGGGCGGCCATACCGACGCTGACCCCGAGGTGGCGTTTGACGATTTCGAGATGGATCACGGGCTGTGGCAGGATCATATCTGGCCCACCATCGCCACCCGCATCCCGCAGTTCGAGGCGGTCCGCGTGCAGCGCGAATGGGTTGGGCATTATGATTTCAACGCGCTGGACCAGAACGCGATCACCGGGCCGCATGACGTGGTGACCAATTTTCTGTTTCTGAACGGGTTTTCGGGCCATGGGTTGCAGCAATCGCCCGCCATGGGCCGTGGCACGGCGGAATGGCTGACCTATGGCGAATACCGCACGCTGGATCTGTCGCCCTTGGGGTTTGACCGCATCGCGCAGGGGCGCGCCTATCTGGAAAAGGCCATCATATGAAGCTGAAAACCAACGCTTTTCTGGCGGGTTTGCGGGCGGGCAAGCCGCAGCTGGGGATCTGGATATCGCTGTGCAGCCCATTTGCCGCCGAGGTGGTGGCGGGGGCGGGCTTTGACTGGGCGCTGATCGATATGGAACATTCGCCCAATGACCTGACCTCGGTTCTGGGCCAGTTGCAGGTGTTTGAAGGCTATCCCACCACGGCGATCGTGCGGCCTGACTGGAACGACCCGGTGCTGGTGAAACGCCTGATGGATCTGGGTGCGCCGGGGTTGTTGTTCCCGATGGTCCAGACGGTCGAGGAGGCGGTCAAGGCGGTGGCCAGCACCCGCTATCCGCCGCGCGGCATAAGGGGGGTGTCGACCCTGACGCGGGCCAACAAGTTCACCCGCGTCACCGATTACTTTGACCGGGTCGAGGATGAGACGGCCATCCTGTTGCAGGTTGAAACCCGCGCGGCACTGGCTGTGGCGCATGAGATTGGCGCGGTCGAGGGTTGTGCCGGCGTGTTCTTTGGCCCGTCGGACATTGCTGCCGACATGGGGTTGCTGGGGCAGGCGTTGCATCCCGATGTCTGGGCGCTGATCATGCCTGCGGCAAGGCGGTTGATGGCGGCGGGGGTGCCGGTGGGTACGCTGGTGACCGATGTGGCATTCGCGCGCAACCTGTTGGCCGAGGGGTTCGGTTTTGTTGCTGTGGGCACCGATGGCGGGCTATTGGCACGCGGTGCGGATAGCCTGCGGCAAGCGTTTCAAGGCTGATCCATGACGGATTTCGACAGGTTGCCGTTTGATGCGCAGCTGCCGGTCTTGCATGACTTGGCGGTGCGGGCGACGCAGGTCTATGCGCTGCCTGCCGGGCTGGTGGTGCGGCTGATCAACATATCGGAAAACGCCACCTATGAGGTGCGCGCCCCTGACGGGCAGGCTTGGGCGTTGCGCATCCACCGCGACGGGTATCACAGCCGGGCCGCGATTGCGTCGGAACTGGCATGGCTGACCGAATTGCGCCGGGCGGGCATTGTGGTGACGCCGGTGCCGGTGGCGGGTCGGGATGGCGAGGTCATTCAGGTTGTGGGTCATCCGCGCATGGCACGACCCCGCCACGTTGTGCTGTCGCACTGGGAGGCGGGCGCCGAGCCGGGGATCGGGCAGGACCTGACCCCCGCGTTCGAGGTGCTGGGCGAGGCCACGGCCCGCATGCACCGCCACACCCGCGACTGGCAGCGCCCGACATGGTTCACCAGGCCGGTCTGGGATTTTGACACCGCACTGGGATCGCGCCCGCATTGGGGCCGCTGGCGTGACGGCCTTGGTGTCGATGCGGAACGCGCGGCGCTGTTTGGCCGGGTGGTGGCGGTGATTGGGCGCAGGTTGGCGGCCTATGGTCAGGGCGCGGACCGGTTCGGTCTGATCCACTGTGACATGCGGCTGGCCAATCTGTTGGTCGATGGCGCGGCGGTCAAGGTCATCGATTTTGACGACTGCGGGTTCAGTTGGTTCATGTATGACGCCGCAACCCCGGTGTCATTTTACGAACATGAACCGCAGGTGCCCGGGCTGATCGAGGCGTGGAAGACCGGCTACCGCCGCGCCGCACCGCTGCGCCCCGAGGATGAAGCCGAAATCCCGACATTCCTGATGCTGCGCCGT
>JANNAF010000167.1:0-11191 GCA_031384005.1 Rhodobacterales bacterium
CAGGCATGCCCATCTTGGCGGCAACGGTGATTTCCTTTGCCAGCTTGGAAAACACCTTGGACCGCATCTTGTCCTGCTTGCCCTTGCGGTGCTGGATGTTTGCCCATTTTGAATGGCCTGCCATGACCCGTATCTCCGACCTTATTTCGTCGCTGGCCTTACACCACCCAAGGGCCGGGCCGCAACCCCGGCCAACCGCTGCGTCAGGCCGCAGCCGCCTGCGTGATGCGCGGCAGGTTATGCTGCCACCACAGCCGGCCATAATCGGCGTTCATATGCGATATGTCATTGGCCGAATGCTCGATCAACGCGTCGGTCTCCTCGTCGGTCAGCAAACGCGTGGACCCTGCGCTGAACTGCACCGGTGCGCGCAGATCGGGCCGGATGGTTTCGGGCGGCTGATCCAGAAAGGTCACGCCAGACAACGGAAACGCCGCCTGCACCTCGGCCAACAGCATGTCATAGGGGTGATAGGTCCCCGGCTCCGCCTCATCGCTGCGCGCCCCTTGCAGGGGGTTGGACGCGATCCAGAACGGCCCTGTCATGATCTTGCGGAACCGTTCGGCCACCCGGAACGCCAGCTTGTCCGTCACCAGATCCTGCACCGTCTCCTTGACCACAGCGCGCGAAATCCCCTTGCGCAACCGCGGAAACGGCAGTTGCAGCCCATACAAAAGCACCGCGTCAAACGCCTTGGGGTCAATCACCGCCTCCTGCCCCGAGGTGGCGATCAAATCCTTGTGCAACTGCGGGTCAACCGACACCAGCGTGCCCTGCTTGATGCGCAAATGGCGCATCCGCGCGCCGGGGCTGCCGAAAAACACGATCTGATGTTCGGGCATCTGATCCTTGATCAGGTCCCACCCCAGTTTCAGACTGCCCACATGACTGTTGCCAACAACACAGATTTTCATGTCACACCCCCGGTCCAAAGGCGGCCAACAGCGCCTCTTCGCACACCAGACCCGCCTCGGTGGCCGCCGCCGCAGCCGCCTTGCGTTTCTGCACGGCGGGGGGTTCGGCGGGTTCGGGCGCGGGCCCATACTTTGCCTCTTGCCCGGCAAAGAACTGGGCCATCACATGGTCAACGCCGGCGCTCATCACCGACCTTTTGTTGTCGGCAAAGAACTGGCCACCGTAAGGCGGCGACACGATGATCTCATAAGACGGGAAATAGTCGATCAGGGCCCGGTTCGCCGCCACATCCCCCGCCACAGCGCGCAGAACGCTCTTGGAATAGGTGGTCGCCACAAGGACATGCGCATCCGTGGCCGTCGCGGTCAACGGCACCGGCGATACAGTCAGCAACACGCGCAGCTTGGGGTTCAGCCCGTGCATCACCGCAATCGCCTGCCGCAGCGATTTGGCGATGTTGGGATAGCTTTCGTTGACGAAAACATGCGCCTCGGGGTCGAACTCGCCGGCCACCGTGCCGGGGCACAGCGCGTATTCGCAGGTCTGATCCGCCGACCGCCAGCTTTCGGTCAGACCCAGCGTGAACACAAACATATCCGCCTTGCGGATCGCGTCGCCAAAGGCCTCGATCGTCAGGGCGCGGCTGTCTTGCATTTCCTCGCGGCTCTCGAACCCGTCCGGTTCGATGGCCGGGCGGAACGGGTCGTAAAACCGGCCCTCGGCCTCCCATGCCTCATCGGGGGGCACCGCTGTGCCCGCCGCCCATTCGCACCACTGCCGCAGGATATTGGCGGTATAGATGTTGCCGGTCCGCGCCGAAAACACGTCATAATTGAACTTGGTGATACCCTCGGGCCCCAGACCCGCTGGCCCCGGCTCCATATTTGTCCAGGCATAGCCGCGCGCCACCAGCGCCTTGCTGAAATGCTGGGCAAAACATGACCCAAAGGTCACAACCCTGGTTTGCGGTGTCACCTGCCATTTGGGCACCCACAATTCGTCGATCTGCAGCGCTTTGCGCTTGCCCACAGCGGGGGACCAAAAGTTGCGGGCAGGCATATTGGAATAGGGCGTCATCGGAACCTCATCAAACCACCGGACACATATCGATACCCCTACATTCAACCTAGGGGTTAAGGTGAGGTTAATTTCCCCTTTACCAACATACGCGGCGCAGCGAAAGCCCGCACGGGGCGACACGGTTTTGCCGCGACGTCAGGTCACAACCCGCACCAGCGCCCCGGGCAAACGGTCCACCGCCAGCGCGTCCACGAAAATCGCAGCATAGCGGATCTTGCGCCCCGCCCCCGCGCCCAGAAACCGGCGCAACTGATCGATGACACTGGCGTCACGCCATGCCCGCTGGCGTTGCAGGGTGCGAAACGCCTCCAGATCACCGTGCTCGGCCAACAGCTCCAGCGCCCGCTCCAACCCGACGGCGCGGATCAACTCATCCTCCAGATCACGCTCCAGCGCATGAAACCCCAGCGCGGCCAGCCCCGCACGGTCCAGCGCGATGCCAACACTGGCCTTGACCAGCGCGCGGCACACCCAGACCACCTCGGCCAGATCACACAGGCCCGACATCGGCACGCCTTGGGCGCGGTACCGCGCGGCAAGGGCGGCAAAATTGCCCACCCCCTCGGCCGACACGACGGCAATGCCCGCCATATCCCGCCCCAACCGCCGCGCGACAGCCTCGACCGCGATGCGGTCACTGGCCCCCTCGACCAAAATCACCCGCACCGGCAGCGCCCCGGTCACGATACCACCAACCCCAGTTGCGCCAACAAATCCGCCGCCTGCCTGCGCGACACCGTGGCCCCCTTGAACCGCCCGGCATCGCCCAGGGACAACCCGCCCAGATCCGCACCGCGCAGATCTGCCCCCTCGAACCGCGCCCCGGTGATGGTCGCCTCGCGCAGCGAACACCCCTCGAACACCGCATCGCGAAAGTCGCAGGCCGAAAGATCCGCCAAACTGAAATCAACGCCCACCAGACCGGCCCTGCGCAGGGTGACCCCCTTCAGCCGTGCCGACACCAGCAGCGTCTCGTGCAACACCATGCCGATGGTCCCGGCCTTGACCAGATCAGCGCCGGTCAGCTTGCACCCGGTGACCTGCGCGCCGGTCAAAACCGCCTCGCCCAAGGCCGCATTGTTGAAATCGCAGTGCTGCAACACCGCATCCGCCAGCCGCGCCGCCCGCAGGTCGGCCAGGCCCGCCTTGCACCCCTCGAACCGGGCCCCGTCCAGTATGGCGCGGATCAGTTTGGCCTCGCGCAGATCGCAGCGCTGAAACCGCCAGCCCGCCATGTCCAACCCCGACAGATCTGCCCCGGCCAGATCGCAGTCCGCCAGATGCACGACCTGCCCGGCCAATCGGGCCAGTTCTGCCCGGTCAGGCCGCCCCCCGCAAATCTCGACCGTCCCGGCCACCCGACCCAACTCCCGTCAGGGTACCAATGGCCAGATCAGCGGGATCAGCGCCGATGCCACCAGCCATGTGATGATGTTCAGCGGCAGGCCAATCCGGGTAAAGTCCAGAAACTTGTACCCGCCCGGCCCATATACCATCATGTTGGTCTGGTACCCGATCGGCGTGGCAAAGGCCAAGGTCGACGAGAACATCACCGCCACCACAAACGGCCGCGGGTCCACACCCAACTGTTGCGCCAATTGAATGGCAATCGGCGTGTAAATGACCGCCACCGCGTTGTTGGACAGAAACTCGGTCAGGATAAGACCCATCAGATAGATCATCAGAATGGTCATAAAGGGCGACAACCCCTGCATCCACGGCTCGACCGCCACCACAATCAACGCGACCGCACCCGACGCATCCAACCCCTCGCCCACCGCCAACATGGCAAAGATCATCGCCATCAGACGGCCGTCAACGAACTCCAGCGCCTCGTCACTGTCGATGCAGCGCGTCAGCAGGATCAGCGCGACCGCCATGAACGACATGACCAGAATGGGCGCCACCTCGAACGAACTCATCACGATCACCAGCACCAAGGCGCCAATCGCAATCGGTGCCTTGCCACGGCGATACGCCCGCGCCGTGGGATGCGAGATGTCGACCAACTCCATATCCACGGCCAGCCGCTTGATATCCTCGGGCGCGCCTTCCAGCAGCAGCGTGTCACCGATCTTGACCTCGACATCATCCATCTGGCGGCCGATGTTCTGGTCCTTGCGGTGCAGCGCCAACGGATAAACGCCGTACCGCCGCCGCAACCGCAACGCGCCCAAGGTGCGGCCAATCATCCGGCACCCCGGCATGATCAAGACCTCAACCGTCTCCGTCTCGACCGAGGACAGCTTGTCGGCCACCCGCATGTCGGTGCGGTTTTGCATCTCCAACAACTCGGACATCTCGGTCCGCAACACCACCCGGTCGCCGGCCTGCAATTCAACCGGATCCATGTCGCGCCGCAAACTGGCATCGCCGCGCAGCACGTCAATCACCCGCACACCACTGCGCTTGAATTGCTGCACCTCCAGCACGCGCTTGCCGATCAGCACCGAATCCTCGGGGATCGCGACCTCGGTGAAATACTTGCGCTTTTTGCGGTCGCCCAGCAGGGCGGCCATCGACTGACGGTCCGGCAACAGACGCGGGGCCGCAATCATCATGTAAATGCCGCCGACGATGGTCACTGCAATGCCCAACGGCGCAATCTCGAACAGGGTAAAGGGGGCCAACCCCTCCTTGGTCGCCACCCCGTCGACCAGAATGTTGGTCGACGTCCCGATCAGCGTGATCATGCCGCCCAATACCGTCATATGGCTTAGCGGGATCAGGAATTTCGACGGCGCCTTGCCCAGCCGTGCCGCAATCTGAATGACCACCGGGATCATCACCGCGACCAAAGGCGTGTTGTTCATGAACGCGCTGGCCACCGCGACAAAGCCGAACAGAACCAGCACCGTCATCACCGGATACTTGTCCAGCCGGCTTTCGGCCATGCCGATGATCATTTCCACGGCCCCGGTGCGCACCAGCCCGCCCATCACCATGAACATGAAGGCAATCGTCCATGGGGCCGAATTCGACAGCACCGCCCCCGCGTCCGCCAGCGGCAAAAGCCCGGTGATCATCATGACCGCGGCGCCACCCAACGCGACCACTTCCATCGGAAAAGTCTCGCGCACGAACATCACAAACATGACCGCCATGATGCCCATGGCAGCCCAAGGCGTCCATGCTGCCGCTATCTCAATGCCAAACATCGGGCCCCCTTGGGTTGATCCTCGGTTGTTTTGGCGCGATTCCAGCCCTACGGCAAGTAAAATCTACTAATGCAGTCGTGTTTTATTTTCCGACCTCAAACCCGCGCAGTCCCCGTGCTGCGGGCAAAGGCCTCGATTTCTGCGGCGGGCCTTGCCCCGGGCAACCGTGCCACCTCACGCCCGTTATACCACAAAATCAACAGCGGAATGCCCCGGATTCCAAGCCGTTGCGACACCGCCGGGTGATCTTCGGTGTTGATCTTGGCAAAGCGCACCTGCCCGCCCAACACCTTGGCCGCCTTGGCATATTCGGGTGCCATCATCCGGCACGGACCACACCACGGCGCCCAATAGTCGATGATCGTCGGCACACCGTCCGCCTTTGTCGCCTTGTCATGGGCGTTCAGGTCAAACTCGGCCACCCGGCCATCCATCAACGCCGCGCCACAAGACCCGCATTTCGGCCCCGCGGCCAGCCGGTCCAGCGGCACCCGGTTGCCCTGCCCGCAGGTCGCGCAGGTCAGTCTGACAGCCTCTGGCATCACAGCCCCCCTGACATTCCACATTCCACAGATATGGCAACTGGTCCGCGCCATTCAACCCACAGATCGGGCAGCAACCCGACGGTGCCACCCGCTGTGCCATTGCGCTTGACAGCCAAACTGCCTGCCCATGGCCATACCCCCGATCCGCGAACACACCATGCCCCCCCTGATACCCGGCAACCTTGTGGCCTTTCAGATCGGCACGCAGGATGGCTGCGGACCGCTCATTCAGGCCAAGGGGGCCGTGATCAAGGCCCTTTACCGCACGACCATGAACCATAGGCCCGTTGCAACCGTGTCCGGGCTGGACGGTCTTGGGCATCCCTGCCCCACCCGGTTGCACCTGCGCCTGCTCCACATTCTTGTCGAACAGCGGTTCCAAAACCGGCCCCGTGCGGCCCACTCTGGCAGGCCGCTGCTCTTTACATGCGATGCCAATACCCTTTCAGCGCTGACCGCCGCCCGCATCATCGGCCATGAACGGCGCGCGCGTCCCACCGAACGGTGCGCCATGCCCGCGATCCACCGCTCGGGCCACGGCGGGGTCATGGGGCATGGCGCACATGGCGCCACAACCTTGGATTACGAACGCTGCACCCGCCATGACACCGCAAACTGGCACCCGATCCGGACCGCTCTGATCAGCTTTGGCTACAAAAGATCCGTACCGCCACCCTGCGCCGCGACACAAGGCTGAAAGGCCCGACGCGCGCCACCCTCCTGACCGAAACGCCCTTGGCCGCGCGGGATGCCCGGTGCAACACCCTGCCGCCACAGATCACCACGGACATCCGCGATCAGGCAAGGGTGGTGATGCTGAACCTCGCGGCCTTGGGCCCCCAGGTGCCACGCGCCGCGCGCCGCGGCCCGCAAATGGCTGTCGGGTTTTGTGACATGGCTCATCCAACCGGATGCCGCACAGGCAAACGTCCCTGAAACGGATGAGCACAAGGACATCTTGCCGCTTTTGAAGGCGCTGTGCCGGGCCATCGGGCAAACGCCCGTACCGGACGACCTCGACGCCCTGCACAACTGGCAACCCTGCCGCCGCCACCTCCGGCGCGCATCACACCGCCGCCGCCACCCAGGGCGGGGTCAACCCCGCCTCTGACGTGCAAGGCCGGGTGATGCGCGCCTCACCAAACGCCCAACTTCTCCAGCTTGCCATTGCGCTTGACGATGTTTTTGTAATCCCACTGGATCACCGCCGCCTTGGCCAGCCACCGCTGTACATCGCCCGCAATGATCTGGCCCGCCTCGGCATAGACCACCGCCGCCGCCCTGAACTTGCCCTCAGCGCTCAGCCCCGCCTCGTCAAAGTCTTGCCCGCTCCAAAACAGCAACTGCACCCCCATCTTGCGCACCCAATACCCCGCAACCGGATTGCCCGCCAAAAACCACACCGGCCCGCCATGCCAGACCTTGCCCTCCGCCCCCATCAAACCTTCCACGACCGAACTGGCCTCAATCAAACCGGCAGCAATCAAACTGGCCAGCTCCTCGCAGATCGCCCGGTTTTCCGGCGTCTGGCTGTCGTTATAGGCTTTGATCCCGTCATTCATGTTCCATCTTCCCACCCTGCCCCACCCTGCTCTGCCCTGCCGGTCTTGGCGCAGCGCCAATTCCGCTGCATCCGGCCACATGCCCCAATACCGTCAATGCGCGTGTCGGCAACAATTCGCATATCGAAAATCGCTAGACTGCCCAACCCAAAGCCGCGCCAAACCTTACCACAATCGTTAACGAAAAAACCTAATTATCTGCTTTTAAACACTTTCCCAAAATGTCCGCGCGCGGACACTCCCAATTTGCCCCTGTCCGGCCTTTCCTGTATACCCCATTCCATGACTCAAAACCCGCCCAACCTCCGCCCCGACCTCGCCCGCTCCATGGTCCCCGATACCCGCCGCCCGGGCCAACCCACCATCGGCATGGTCTCGCTCGGCTGCCCCAAGGCGCTGGTGGACAGCGAACGCATCCTGACCCGCCTGCGTGCCGAAGGCTACGCCATCTCGCCTGATTACCGCGGTGCCGATGCCGTGATCGTCAACACCTGCGGCTTTCTTGACAGCGCCAAAGCCGAGAGTTTGGAGGCGATTGGCGAGGCCCTGCAAGAGAACGGCCGCGTCATCGTCACCGGCTGCCTTGGCGCCGAACCCGACTATATCACCGGTGCCCACCCCCGCGTGCTGGCCGTCACCGGCCCCCATCAGTACGAGGCGGTTCTGGATGCGGTTCACAAGGCCGTCCCGCCGCAACCCGACCCCTTCATCGACCTGTTGCCCGCCACCGGCGTCACCCTGACCCCGCGCCACTACAGCTATCTCAAGATCTCCGAGGGCTGTAACCACAAGTGCAAGTTCTGCATCATCCCAGACATGCGCGGCCTGCTGCAATCCCGCCCCGCCCATGCGGTGTTGAGGGAGGCGGAAAAGCTGGTCGAGGCGGGGGTGCGGGAATTGCTGGTCATCTCTCAGGATACCTCGGCCTATGGGGTGGACCGCAAACATGACCTGTCGCCCTGGAAGGGTGGCGAGGTTCGTGCCCATATCACCGACCTTGCGCGCGAGATGGGAAAACTGGGGGCCTGGGTCCGCTTGCACTATGTCTATCCCTACCCCCATGTCCGCGACCTGATCCCCCTGATGGCCGAGGGGCTGGTGCTGCCCTATCTCGACATCCCGTTCCAGCACGCCGATCCCGGTGTCCTGAAACGCATGGCCCGCCCCGCCGCCGCCGCCCGCACCCTGGACGAAATTGCCGCCTGGCGCGCCACCTGCCCGGATATCACCCTGCGGTCCACCTTCATCGTCGGCTACCCCGGCGAGACGGAGGCCGAGTTCCAGACCCTGCTCGACTGGATGGACGAGGCGCAACTGGACCGTGTCGGCTGTTTCAAATATGAAAACGTCGCGGGTGCCCGGTCCAACGCGCTGCCCGATCATCTGCCCGAAGAGGTCAAGCAAGAGCGCTGGGACCGCTTCATGGAGAAGGCCCAAGCCATTTCCGAAGCCAAGCTGGAGGCCAAGGTGGGCCGGACTTGCCAAGTCATCGTCGATGAGGTTGACGATGAAGGCGCCACCTGCCGCACCCAAGCCGACGCCCCGGAAATCGACGGAAACCTGTTCATCGACGAGGGGTTCGAACACCTGAACCCCGGCGATCTGGTGGTGGTCGAGGTTGAGGAGGCGGGCGAGTATGATCTGTGGGGAAAGCTGGTCTGAGGGGCGTCCAGATCTGGACACTTTTTGAAAGTGTTTCAAATCAATGGGTTGGGTTTTCAAAATTAACCCGGCGTTAGGAAACCCTTGCAAACCATCCGGTGACAAACGGCAAATCGTCAAGTCCCATGACAAAAATCAGAGGCGAACACTCGTGGAAGTAATGTTTCTTGGCGGCTCGAACACATTCTTGAAGAACGGCTATGTCGCGCATGTCGCAAAGGACCTTTCAGACAGATTTTCCAGTCCGGAACTTGACGTCAAGAATTACTCGGTTGGCATAAGTGCCTGCCTGATGGGGATCGAACAATTCCTATTCATGGCATCCAACGACAATCCAGACGTGATATTCATCGAATACTCAATCAATGACACGAGCATCACCGCGACCAATGATTACCTGTTTTGGTCGAAGTGTTACGAGGGCCTGATCAGAATGTTGCTTCTGCGGTGGCCGAATGCGCGGGTATATGGTCTGGTGTTTGCTTCGCAGGACAAACACCACCGGATGCGCATTGAAGTCATGCGGTCAAAGATAGCTGAATTTGATGCAGCTTATGATCGGTTCTGCATGGTGGATGTCCACTCATACCTGCAGCAACGTCACGACGAAGCGAGTCTTTACCGCGACGTAATGCATTATGCCGCGCCTGTATTTCCGGATATCGCCCGATGCGCGATCGAAGCGGTAGTGTCCCGCGTGATTTCCGAAACCTTGTACCCATTGTCCGCACCTTTGACGGACAATCCCTTTGATGCCTCAAGCGTTGTCCGACTGGCAGGGATCGACGGCCATATGACCCAGAAATTCATCAATTCACAGTTCAATTTCGAAACACTGATCCTGCACCCAGACGAGTCGTTAACGCTGGACGTCCCCGGTGAAATCGCCGCGATCACCTTTGTTTCCAATGCAACAGCCGGCATTCTGGAAATCAACGACAACAGCGGCGCAAGTTTTGTATCGGCATTGCATAAAGGTGTGCAAGCCGGGCAGTTTTCGGCGCTGCTTATGAACGCCCCCCGGAAATGGCACGATTGGACAAAGCCGATCCCTGATAGCCAAACGGTCACATTGACCTGCCGCAGTACACCAGGCACGCCGTTTCGGCCGTTCTTTAGCATGATCGAACCAACCACCGAGGATGTGACTGTACAACTGCGGTCCGTCCTCGTGGCCAATTCCCGGCCTGCGACCTAGGCACCTGAACCCTTAAATTGCCTGCGGGCGCTGCAACTCGTGAATTTAAGGCGCGACATTCGTGGATATTGCCGCATTGTTCGTGGTTGCGCAGACCGCCGGGATACCGCAAGAGCGGCTTATGAAGGACAATGCCCACATGCAGGAAGGTGTGGCACAGATTGTCGGGCGGCAAACCGGACCTGAAGGCCCGCCTTGGCCGAGGCGCTGGCCGAGGTCATGGGACCAGGCTTCGACCCACCTGATCCCGGCCCAAAGCCCCGAGCCTTCAGCCCCCGCCCCCCCGCCAGGCAGTGGAGTGCGTTGGCGATCACCGGCGGGGGACCGCTGATTGGCGGGCACTTCTCACCCTGCAAATCGGGTGCGGTCCTGCGGAGTGAGGGTGAAACCTGTTGGTTTGAGGCTGGTTGCGGCCGACTATTGGACGGTCACGGTGGGTCGCAAGCAATGACTTGTCTTGCCCCCCCAATGCCACCGCCTAGCCCAACAAGATGACCAGCCAAGCCACACCCCCGGCCAGCGCCGTCAGCGCCACGGCGGCAGAACCGCAATCCTTGGCCTTTTTGGCACGCGGGTCAGTCTCGCGGCTGAGGTAATCTACCACCTCCTCCAGCCCGGTGTTCATCAGTTCGGCGGCCAGCACCAACAGGCCCAGCGCCAGAATAACAGCCCGCTCGGTCGCGGTCAGGTCCAGCGTCAGGGCAAGGGACGCCGAAACAACATTGACCAAGGTCCATTGGCGCAACGATTTTTCACTGGCCCATGCGGCGCGCCACCCGGCCCAGGACCAGATCACGGTATTGGCGAAACGCTGTGCTTCGGCGGTCAGCTGTTCTTTCATGGCCCCTCGCCCCCGGGTTCATCTGTCAGTCAAACACCATCTGCAAGGAACCGCAGCCACCTGTAAAGCCCCGGGATCAGGCGCGCAGAGCCTCGATTTCGGATTTGTTGCTGCAAAAGCTGGGCAAAGCCTCGGCCCGGGCGGTGATGGCCAGCCATGCGGTGCAATGCGGCGTCAGGCCACAGGCGGCGCAGGTCCCCACCAGACGTGCCAGTTCGGTGCGCGAATAC
>JANNAF010000191.1:0-2064 GCA_031384005.1 Rhodobacterales bacterium
TCCATCCGCTTGCCCATCAGCATTTCGTCGGGGTTGTAGTGGTGGAAGGCGTATTCGTTGGTCGAGGCCGGGCCTTCGTATTTGATGGCAGGGATGTCTTTGAAAAAATCGGTCATGGCAGTCCTCAGGTCAGGGATTGGATGGCGCGGCGGGCCGCGGCATAGCGGGCATGACCGTCGTTAAAGGCGGCGGTCAGGGTGGGATCGGGGTCGATGGTGCGGGCGACCGGGGGCAGGGTGGCAATTTCCGCCCCAGCCCCGGTGGCCGCCATGATGGCAAGACGGGCAGCACCGTAAGCACCGCCAAAGTCACCAGCAGCCGGCAGGTGCAGGGGGACATCAAGGGCGGTGGCAATCGCCCTCAACCAGTAGTCGGATTTGGACCCGCCACCCACCGCCAGCACATGGGTCAGCGTGGTACCGGTGGCCGCCAAGGCATCGCGGCTGTCGCGAAAGGCAAAGGTCACGCCCTCCAGCACGGCGCGGGTACCTGCGGCGCGGTCTGTGGTGTGTTCCAGACCCAGAAACGCGCCGCGGATGGCCGCATCGTTCAGGGGGGTGCGTTCGCCGCCCAGATAGGGCAGGAACAAGGTTTTACCCGGCGCTTGCAGCGCCCCCAACTCGCCCGTCAGCGCGGCGGCAGAGTGCCCGGTCAGGTTGGCATACCAGTTCAGCGCATCGGTTGCGGCCAAAATCACGCCCATCTGGTGCCAGGTCCCGGGCAGCGCGTGGCAGAAGGTGTGGACGGCGGTATCGGGGTCGGGTTGATAGCCGTCATTGGCCGCGAAGAGGACGCCCGAGGTGCCAAGCGACACAAACGCCTGCCCCGCCTTGACCACGCCCACACCAATCCCCGCCGCCGCATTGTCGCCCGCACCACCGGCGATGATCACCCCGGCAGGCAGGCCCCAGCGGGCCGCCAGTTCGGCGCGCAGCGTCCCCGAGGGGGCAGACCCCTCGACAAGGCGCGGCATTTGGGCGCGGGTCAGGCCGCAGGCGTCCAGCAGGGCACCTGACCAGTCACGCTTGCCGGTGTCCAGCCAACTTGTCCCCGCCGCATCCGACATTTCGGCGACATGGTCGCCGGTCAGCCACAGGCGCAGATAATCCTTGGGCAACACCACCTTGGCAACCTTGTCCCAGATCGCCGGTTCATGTTTGCGAACCCAGTCCAGCTTGGGCGCGGTAAAGCCGGGGAAAACGATGTTGCCGGTCAGCGGGCGAAACAGCGGATTTGCGTCCAATACGGCGGCTTCGGCAAAACTGCGGGTGTCGTTCCACAGGATGCAGGGCCGCAGCACCGCATCCGCCTTGTCGATCAGCGTGGCCCCGTGCATGTGGCCCGACAAGCCGATGGCGCGCACCCGTGACAGACCCTTGGCCGACAGGGCGGCCAGCACCGTTTCGCAGGCCACAATCCAGTCGGCGGGGGTCTGCTCGGACCAGCCCTCATGCGGGCGCTGCACGGTCAGCGGGGCGGTCGCCTCGGCCAATATCTGCTGATTGTCGTCGATCAGAATGGCTTTCAGCCCCGACGTCCCAAGGTCCAGCCCAATATACATATCCCCACCCGTTCCTGCATGCGTACCGCGCGCCACCATAATGGTCTTTGCGGCCTTCGCAACCGGTCCAACCGATTTGAGTGCGGGAGGGACCAGAAATTTTCGCGGCGCAAAGGTTTCTGCCGGGTTAATGGCAACAGATAAGATGTTGTAACTAAACGATATAAATTTATGTCCAGATCTGGACGCTTACAGACCCAATGGCCCCGCGGGCACCGGCATGCCACCCGCCGTGGCCCCCCAGACCGACTGATCAAAGTTCACGATGGCCCCGGTCATCAGACCCGCATCGTCGGACACCAGAAAATTCACCGCCCGCGCCGCCTCCTCGGGGTCGACCAAGCGGCCAAAGGGCAGGCGTTCCGCCGCCTTGGCCTCCCAATCGCGATCCCCGGTTTCGCGGGCTTGCAGGTCACGCTCATGATCGGTCGCCATCCAGCCGATGTTCAGCTGATTGACCCTGATCCGGTTGGCCATGACGGCAAAGGCCGTGTTGGCGGTCA
>JANNAF010000205.1:0-2039 GCA_031384005.1 Rhodobacterales bacterium
CCCATAGTGCGGCCCGTGCCGTAGGCGCCGCCTTCGGGGGTGAAGGGTTCGGTGACGAGGGTGATCTGCGCGCCCAACTGGCGCAGCATGTTTTCCAGCACATGGTCGCGGCGGATCAGGAGGCGGTCGGGTTCCACCTGACAGGGGGTATGGCGGTTGCCGATGTGCCAGCACAGGCGGGGCAGGTCGCCCCCCTTGGCGTCAATAACCGTGATTTGCAGCAGGGGCTCCTCGGCCGCGACGACCTGAATGGTGCGGCCATCGTCCAGCTGGAACCCCCAGTGGTCATCAAGGTTGGTGACGGTGGGCAGATCGACCAGGAAGCCTTCGTCATGCACGGTGGTCAGGCGTTTGCGGCGGATCAGGCGGTCGTCATAGGTCAGCACCACAAGGTCATAGCAGGTGGCGGGGGCGGTTTGCAGCAGGCTGCGGGCGGGGGGCAGGTCGGGCATCAGGGTGCTGTCCTCAGGTCGGCAAGGCCGCGGCGTTCGCCGTTCTGGCGTTCAAGGCCGCGGGTGCGGGTTTCAAGGGCAAGGCCAAGGTCGGGGAAGGTGAGATGGCGTTGGGTGGTGCCGTCGGAATAGGCAGCCTTGAGCGCGATGATCTTGTGGGTCCAGCCCGAGAAGCTGGCCTGATGGGTGGTGACCGCGGCGAATTCGGCGCCGATATCTGCGGACCGTTTGTGGTTGATATTGGCGGTCACGCGTTTGCCGGGGGTCGGTTCCAAGAGGCGGGCGGAACCAGTCCATTCGCGATGCGGGTAGCCGCCACCGACCACGGGGACGGGATCGAAGTGGAAATTGGCCCAAAGGTCATGGATGCCCATTTTGGTCATCCTTGTATCGGTCCGGTCATCGGCGTTGGTCGAATGGTGGATGCGGAGGTTCTGGCCTTTGGCCTTGGCGAGGCCAGAGCGGCGATCCTTGCGCTGGAAGGCGGTGTCGGTGGCCAGGTTGGCCGACGTGAGGCAGTCGGCAGCGGCGGGGGTGGCGAGGAGGAGGGTCAGGGCTGCGTATTTCATGAGCGGTCCGGGGGATGGTGCGCAGAGGCACACCCTATAGGGCGGGATTGGGGGCGGGAAGGGGTTGGCCGTGGTGGGCGTGGCGGTGGCAATTGGGGCAGAGGGCGATGGCATTTGCGACAGTGTCGGGGCCACCGTTGGCCAGGGGGGTGCGGTGATGCACCTCGAGGTAGGGGGAGTTGTCGGTGCGGCGCAGGAAGGGGGCGGGGGTGGAGCAGCCCTCGCAGGTGCCTGCGGCGCGCAGGAGGGTGGTGGCGGTGACGTCGGGATTGCGCAGGTAGACGGTGGTGGTGACGGTGGCGGTTCTGGGCATGGGGTCGGCAAGGCCAAGGCGGGCGGCGCGGTCAGCGGGCGTGCGGGCGAGGGCGGCGGTCAGGGCGGTGGCCTCAAAGGCGAGGTGGGCGGCGAGGGTGGGCTGCGGCAAACCTGCCAGAAAGTCCTCGACACCAGCGCGGACGCTGTGTCGCGGGCCATTCCCGGTCGCCGCCACCCGGTCCAGCACTGTCTGGGCGCAGGCCCTTGCGATTTCCGTGCCGGAATCCTGCAGGACCCAAGTCAGAACATCGAGGGTCTGCGCGGTGTTGAGCGGAAACAGGGAGTCCCGATGCTGCAGCAAGTTGCGCATGGCGTCGATTGTAATTCCGGCGGGATTTTCCTTCATTCCGGTGGTTTTGGCAATGTGCCTCATGGCATCGCTGCGCCGCATGTCACCACGCAGGACCGCCAGCGCGGCGTCATAACAAGCGCGTGTTTGTTGGGGTGTGACGATGGCCATTCGCGGAACCTAATACATGAAATACCGCTGAGCCAGCGGCAGTTCGTGGGCGGGTTCGCAGACCAGCAACTCGCCATCCGCCCGGACTTCGTAGGTCTCAGGGTTCACGTCGATCTGGGGGCGGGCGTTGTTGTGGATCATGTCGGCTTTGCCGATATGCCGTGTGTTTTCCACGGCGAGGGTTTGTTTGTTGAGGCCGAGGGAGGCGCGCAGGTCGTCGGATTGGGCGGCGGCAGAGATGAA
>JANNAF010000225.1:0-5445 GCA_031384005.1 Rhodobacterales bacterium
GATCGCCACCACGAAAATCGGCAGGGACATTGGCATCATGATGCGGAAATAGATGCCCCAGAAGCCCGCACCATCCACCCGTGCCGCCTTGAACAACTCCTCGGGGATGGAACTGAAATAATTGCGGAACAGCAGCGTCAGGATCGGCATGCCAAAGATGGTATGCACCAGAACCAACCCCCACAGCCCGCCATACAAACCCATTTCCCGCAGCAGGATCACGATGGGATAGAGCATGACCTGATAAGGAATGAACGACCCGAAGATCAGGATGGTAAAGAAGGTGTCCGACCCCTTGAACCGCCAGTTGACCAGCGCGTATCCGTTCACCGAGGCCACCGCGATCGACAGGATCACCGAAGGGATCAGGATGCGGACCGAGTTGAAAAAGCCCACGCTAAGCCCTTCGCAGTTCAGACCGGTGCATGCCTCGGACCACGCCTTCACCCATGGCTGAAAGGTAATCTCGACCGGCGGGGCAAAGATGTTGCCCAAACGGATTTCCGGCATCCCCTTCAGCGAGGTCATCACCATGACCCACAAAGGCAGGATGTAATAAACGCACATCACAATCAGGATGCCGTAAATCATGATGTTGCGGCCCGACAGAGCGCGGCGCGGTTTCGTGCCGCTGGGGCCCGTCATTGCGCCATGAACGGCCGGTGCCGCGGAGGTGAGGTCAACCATTCTTCTTGCCTCCGAATTCAAGATAAGCCCAAGGGATCAGGACGATCAACACCGACAGCAGCATCATCGTCGATGCAGCCAGACCCTGTCCAAGGTTCTGTGCGGTGAACAGATAGTCATAGACATACATGGCCGGCACCTGGCTGGCCAAGCCCGGCCCGCCCGAGGTTTGTGCGACGACAAGGTCATAGAGCTTGATAATCCCGCTGGTGACCAGCACCAGCACCGTGATGAACACGGCCCGCATCATAGGGATGATCACGACGATATAGGTTTTCCACGTCGGAATGCCGTCCACCTTGGTGGCCTTCCAGATATCCTCGTCAATCCCGCGCAGTCCGGCCAGCATGATGCACATGATGAACCCGGTGCCCTGCCACATGCCCGCGATCAGCAAACCGAACATCACGATATCGGGGTTATAAAGCGGATCGAAATTGAAGCTTTCAAAGCCAAGGTTCCGGATGATCGACTGGATGCCGAACTCGGGGTTCAGGATCCATTGCCAAACCAGTCCCGTCACAATGAACGACAGGGCAAAAGGGTACAGCATGATGGTGCGGAATGTGTCTTCGTAGCGGATCTTCTGATCCATCAATACGGCCAGCACAAACCCTATCACGACAGTGAAGATCAAGGCAAAGATGCCATAAACTGCAAGGTTTTCAATAGACTGCATCCAACGGCTATTGGACCATAGCCGCTCGTACTGGGCGAACCCCACGAAATCGGTGCGCGGCAACAGCTTTGAATTGGTAAACGAATAAACAACTGTCCAGATTGTTCCACCAACAAAAACCACCAACGTCGTCAGCACCATCGGCAGCGCAGCGATTTTGGCGTTCACATTCCGGAACAACCAGTTCTTTCGCAAATTGGTCGCCATCCGTTGCCCTCCCCAGTCCCAAGGTGAAAAAGAGCCGCCCGGTGAAGGGCGGCTCTGGTAGCTTTGGTAGGGCTCAGAGGCCAGCAGTCAGGATCTCGACATACTTGGCTTGTGCGGTTTCTGCGGTCATGTCCTGCGACTTCCAGAACTCGACCTGCAGGTCACCCAGCTGGGTCTGAACGTCGGGCGACCAGACCTGATCGCCACCGGGGACGATGTTGCCGGCAGCCAGGATTTCCAGGCCTTGCTTCATGCAGTCGTTGGCAGCAGCCAGATCGACGTCACCACGGATCGGCAAGGAGCCTTTCTTGAGGTTGAACGCAACCTGAACTTCCGGGGTCACCAGCAGTGCAGCCAGACGCTTTTGCGCCGCAGTGATTTCCGGATCCTTGTTCACCGGGAAGTAGAACGCATCGCCACCGGTCGACAGGAACTTGTTCACGCCCAGACCTGGCAAGCAGGTATAGTCGGTGCCAGCCACTTCGCCTGCAACCTGGAATTCGCCCTGTGCCCAGTCACCCATGATCTGGCCAGCGGCCATATCGGTGATGACGAGGTTGGTCGCCTGGTTCCAGTCCTGAACCGTCGACTTTGCAGCCAACTTGCGGGCTTCAGCCGCAGCCTGGAACACAGCCAGCATTTCCGGACCGCCAGCAGCGGCCATGTCCTTGTTCAGGTTGACGGCTTTCCACAGGTCAATCCCGCCGATGGCGACAGTGATGGCGCCGAAAGCCAGGTTCGACTGCCAGGACTGGTTGCCCAGTGCCAACGGGATCTTGCCAGCAGCTTCAACCGCCGGAGCCGATGCCACGAATTCGCCCCAGTTCGTCGGAACCGGAATACCCAGATCGTTATAGACCTTGTTCGACAACCACAGCCACTCGGGCGAGTGGATGTTCACCGGAGCGCAATAAATCTTGCCGTCCACGGTGCATGCGTCCAGCAGATCCGGCGGGAACACGATGTCCTTCCAGTTGTTGGCCTCTGCAACGTCGGTGATGTCCTGCATCAGACCGGCCTGAACCAGTTCCAGCGCCTGCTGGCCGTGGTTGAACTGGGTGGCACCCATCGGGTCGCCGCCCGTGATGCGGCTGATCATGATCGGACGGGCAGTGCCACCCGAACCGGCGATAGCGCCGTCGATCCACTTGTCGCCCGAGGCGTCGAATGCCTTGGCGAGTTCGCCCACAGCAGCAGCTTCGCCGCCCGAGGTCCACCAATGCGTGACCTCCAGTTCCGTTGCCATTGCAGTCGACGGCAGTGCCACCGAAGCGCAAAGCGCCGCAGCCAGTTTCCAGTTCTTCATGTAGTCCTCCCAGACGTTTTTTGAAGTTACTAAATCGTTATAGCTGATCCTATAACGTTATAGTTTTTTCATTCAAGCAATCTTTTCGCTTGCCGATCACGTTTTTCAGGGCGCTCAATGGCGTCTAAATCCGCCCCTAAAGTGTTGGTACAATGCGCTCTCTCGGTCAATTCTGCACTGCAACATTGCTTGGCGCAGGCCCGATGCTGGGCCCTTCGCCTTACGAATATGGCCACACTGACCAGGTTTCTTGCGCCTGCGGTTCGGCTGTGGCCCGCAGTTTCTGCGGTTGCAAACACGCAGGTAGGGGCCAAGTGATTCGCCGGACCACGCTGAATGCGACACGTTACACACCATGACCGGCCTCCCATTGCTCATCCCTGATTCGGAACGTCCGACGCTCAAGACCATTGCAGCGGAAACCGGGTTGGCCATTGCGACTGTGTCGCGCGCCCTGAAGGACGCATCCGACATCGGCGAAGAGACCAAACGCCGCGTCAAAGAGGCCGCTGAACGGCTGGGCTATCGCCCCAATCGCGCAGGCGTTCGCCTGCGGACGGGCAAAACCAACGTTATCGCGGTGACCTTGTCGACCGTCTCGGATCTGTCCAACCCGTCGCAGCTGATCTACGCCATCGCCGATGCACTGCGCGGGTCGGCCTATCATCTGGTCGTCATACCCTTCTTTCCTGATCAGGATCCGATGGACCCGATCCGCTATATCGTGGAAACTGAAAGCGCCGATGGCGTGGTGCTGAACCAAACCCAGATCAACGACCCGCGTGTGCGGTACCTGACCGAGCGCGGCTTTCCCTTTGTCACGCATGGCCGCACCGACATGGGCATCAACCACCCGTACTTCGATTTTGACAACGAGGCTTTTGGCCAGATTGCGGTCCGCGCCCTCGCTGCACGGGGTCGCAAGCATCTGTTGTTGGTGCGCCCCCCGGTTGAACACAGCTATTCGATGCACATGACCAATGGCTTTACCGACGAGGCGAACCGGCTTGGCCTTCCCTTCGACGTGATGCCTGACGTGACCAGCGACACCCCCGCCGACGAGGTCGAGACAGCCGTTGCGCGGCTTTTGTCGAATTCGCGTCACATTGATGGTATTTTGGCCGGGTCACCCAGCAGCGCCGTTGCGGCGGTCGCCGGGGCCGAAAAATGCGGATTGGTCATTGGTCGGGATTTCGATATCGTCTCGAAAGAGGCGCACAGTTTTCTGCATCGTTTCCGAAAGGAAATCATCGTCGTCGCGGAAAAGATCGGCTTGGCCGGGTCATTTCTGACCCAAGCCCTGATTTCATCGATTGAACGGCGCCCACCCACCCAAGGCCAGTTCATAGACCGGCCAGATCCGATAGACTTCAAATAATCCCAAAGGAGACAGCGATGAAAACCATCAAGGGCCCCGCCCTGTTTCTGGCGCAGTTCGCAGGTGATGCCGCGCCCTTCAACAGCCTTGCAGCAATCACACAGTGGGCCGGCAGTATTGGATACAAGGGCGTTCAGATCCCGTCATGGGATGGCCGGATGATCGACCTTGATCAAGCTGCCGCGTCCAAAACCTATTGCGATGACATCAAGGGGATTGCCGCAGAAAACGGCATAACCATCACGGAACTTTCGACCCATCTTCAGGGCCAACTGGTTGCTGTGCACCCCGCCTACGACAACCAGTTCGATGGATTTGCCGCCCCGGCAGTACGGGGCAACCCCAAGGCCCGCCAGGAATGGGCCGTTGACCAGGTGAAAAAGGCGCTGACCGCGTCAAGGAACCTTGGGCTTACCGCCCATGCCACCTTCTCGGGTGCCCTCGCCTGGCCCTACCTCTATCCTTGGCCGCAACGCCCCGCCGGTCTGGTCGAGGAGGCATTCGACGAACTGGCCCGCCGCTGGACCCCGATCCTGGACCATGCGGACGCCTGCGGCATCGACGTCTGCTATGAAATCCACCCCGGCGAAGACCTGCATGACGGTATCTCGTTCGAGATGTTTCTGGAACGTGTCAAAGGCCACAAACGCGCCAACATGCTGTACGACCCTAGCCACTATGTCCTGCAACATCTTGATTATCTGGAACATATCGACATCTACCACGACCGTATCAAGATGTTCCACGTCAAGGACGCCGAACTGAACCCAACCGGGCGGCAGGGTGTCTATGGTGGGTTCCAGTCTTGGGTCAACCGCGCCGGGCGTTTCCGGTCCTTGGGCGATGGTCAGGTCGATTTTTCAGGCATCTTTTCCAAATTGACCCAGTACGGTTTTGATGGATGGGCCGTCGTCGAATGGGAATGCTGCCTCAAACACCCCGAGGATGGCGCCCGCGAAGGGGCCGAGTTCGTCAATTCCCACATCATCCGGGTGACGGAAAAGGCGTTTGACGATTTCGCAGACGCCGGGACCGACCGCGCCGCAAACCGCAAAATGCTTGGGTTGGAGTAAGCTTTATGGTCATCACCGCAGCACATGTTGCCCGCAGCCCGCGCATCCGCCTTGGCATGGTGGGGGGTGGTCGTGGCGCCTTTATCGGCGCAGTTCACCGCATCGCATCGCGCAT
>JANNAF010000232.1:0-2210 GCA_031384005.1 Rhodobacterales bacterium
TGTGGCCATGGGTTTGGCATTGGTCCCGGTGTCGGGCGGGTGGTGGCCGATCTGGTGGCGGGGGCCGATGTGGGGCATGACCTGACGCGGTTCCGGCTGTCGCGGTTCAGCGACGGGTCAAGGCTGGTGCCGGGACCGACGTTGTAGGGGCGAATTTTCTGCGAAAATTCGGGGGTTACAGGTAGGACAACGGGTCGACCGATTCCAGGCCTTGGCGCACCTCGAAATGCAGGCCCTCGCTGCCGGGGGCGATTTTGGCGATGGATTGACCGCGGGTGACGGTGTCGCCTTGGGCCACAGAGACGGATGTGATGCCGGTATAGACGGTCAGCAGGCCGCCTGAATGTTTGAGCACAAGGATCACATCGCCCTTGGGGTCCTTGGTCACGGCGGCCACCACGCCTGCGGCGGCGGCCACGACGGCGGAACCGGGGGTGGCGCCGATGTCGATGCCATCATTGCTGCCCTTTTTGTAGGCGCGGATGACCGAACCTGTGGCGGGCATCACGAACTGGGCGGCTGAGGAGGCGGTGCGCTGGGCGGCAAGGTCGGGCGAGGCGGGCAGGGCGGCTGCGACCTGGGCGGCGGTGGGCGTCTGTTCATCCGGCAGCGGGGTCGAGGCGGAGGGCGGTTCGGGCAAGGCAGAGCCCTGACCCGGCAGGGCGGCATCGACGGTTGGGGTGGGCAGGCGGGTGGCGTCCTGCGCGGTGGGGATGATCAGGTACTGACCTTCGCGCACGGCCAGATCGGGGCCAAGGCCATTCCAGTCGGCCAGCGCCTTGGCCGAGATGTCGAACTGGCGGGCGATGGTGAAGGCGGTTTCGCCGCGTTTGACCTGATAGCGCACGGGGGCCGGGCCGGAGGTGGTGCTGGCAAAGGGTGCAGATGTTGCGGCGG
Source organism: Rhodobacterales bacterium (assembly GCA_031384005.1). Lineage (GTDB taxonomy): Bacteria > Pseudomonadota > Alphaproteobacteria > Rhodobacterales > Rhodobacteraceae > Stagnihabitans. Next base: position 898 of record JANNAF010000232.1, read on the forward strand.
GCGCGGATTGGTCAACGCGGTCAAGAGCCGTCGTTGCAATCGATGTGACGTCGATCCCGCCGGTTGCGGGGGATGTTGCGGTGGTTGGTCCCGAGGACGCAGCGTTGGCGGCCACGCGCACGGGCAGGGCCACCACCTCGCCCGGGCGCAGGCTGTCACCGGGTTGCAGGGCATTGAACGAGGCCAGTTGTTCACCGGACAGACCAATTCGCGACGCCAGAGAGGCGACTGTGTCACCGCGTTGAGCGACAGCGACCTGATAGTTGGGGTAAGAAATGACGCCATTGCTGTCTGGTGTTGGCCGGTTTCCGGTCGCCCGTTCGACCGCCCCGGAGGTGTTGCTGTCATTGTTGCGCAGGTCCCAGTCCAGATTGCCAGCGCCACCGCCACCACCACCGCCACCGTCGCCGCCACAGGCCGACAGCGCCAAAAGCGCCGTCAGGCCCAGAACCACCCGCCTGCCCGCCAAGGGCCAATTGCGCTGCACATCCGTACCCGCCACCGTAAACACCTGCATGAACCGTCCTTCGTCCCGACCAATGACCGACATCAGTTTGTTTCTGATGATCTATTCCGCACCCAACCCTTCGACCAGCGGCACAAAGCGCACGGGGCGAAGTTCTTCGTAATCATAACCGCTTTCCAGCCGCGTCACCTTGATCAGGCTTTGCACGGCATCGGACTGGCCCACAGGCAGCACCATGATACCGCCCAGTTTCAACTGCGCCAAGAGGGGGCTTGGCGGGTCCTCGGCTGCCGCAGTCACGATGATGCGATCAAACGGGGCCTGTTCGGGCAGGCCGTGGCTGCCATCGGCGGCAAAGGCTGTGATGTTGACCAGCCCCATGGCGCGAAAGACGTCTTGCGCCTCGCGCACCAGGCGTCTGTGGCGGTCCACGGTATAGACCCTGCGGGCCAGCAGCGACAGGATCGCGGCCTGATAGCCCGAACCGGTTCCCACCTCGAGCACGGTATCGCGGGGCTGGACGTTCAGCGCCTGGGTCATCAGGCCGACAACCGAGGGTTGGCTGATGGTCTGGCCACAGGAAATAGGCAGCGGCATATCCTCATAAGCGCGTTCGGCAAACAGGCCGCGCACAAAGGCGCCACGGTCGATGCGTTCCATCGCGGTCAGGACGCGGGTATCGGTCACCCCGCGCGAGCGCAGCGCAAAGACAAAGCGCATCTGCCGCTCGGCCGGGTCGTCACCGGGGTCGCGGGGGTCGTCCGTCATGCCAGACGCTCGGCCAGTTCGGCGAGGCGGTCATGGGCGGTCAGGTCGGCGCGCAGCGGTGTGACCGAGATATAGCCTT
>JANNAF010000233.1:0-2193 GCA_031384005.1 Rhodobacterales bacterium
TGTGGCCATGGGTTTGGCATTGGTCCCGGTGTCGGGCGGGTGGTGGCCGATCTGGTGGCGGGGGCCGATGTGGGGCATGACCTGACGCGGTTCCGGCTGTCGCGGTTCAGCGACGGGTCAAGGCTGGTGCCGGGACCGACGCTGTAGGGGCGAATTTTCTGCGAAAATTCGGGGGGTTACAGGTAGGATAGGGGGTCGACGGATTCCAGGCCCTGGCGCACCTCGAAATGCAGGCCCTCGCTGCCGGGGGCGATTTTGGCGATGGACTGGCCGCGGGTGACGCTGTCGCCTTGGGCCACCGAGACGGATGCGATGCCGGTATAGACGGTGAGCAGGCCGCCTGAGTGTTTCAGCACAAGGATCACATCGCCCTTGGGGTCCTTGGTCACGGCGGCCACGACGCCTGCGGCAGCGGCCACGACGGCGGCACCGGGGGTGGCACCGATGTCGATACCGTCATTGCTGCCCTTTTTATAGGCGCGGATGACCGAGCCTGTGGCGGGCATCACGAACTGGGCTGCCGAGGAGGCGGTGCGCTGGGCGGCCAGATCGGGCGAGGCGGGCAGCGAGGCTGCGACCTGGGCGGCAGTGGGGGTCTGTTCATCGGGCAGGGGCGTCGAGGCGGAAGGCGGTTCGGGCAGGGCAGAGCCCTGACCGGGTAGGGCAGCGTCCACAGTCGGGGCGGGCAGGCGGGCGGCGTCCTGTGCGGTGGGGATGATCAGGTATTGCCCTTCGCGCACGGCCAGATCGGGGCCAAGGCCGTTCCAGTCGGCCAGCGATTTGGCCGAGATGTCGAACTGGCGGGCGATGGTGAAGGCGGTCTCACCCCGTTTGACCTGATAGCGCACTGGGGCGGGGCCGGAGGTGGCGGAGGCAAACGGTGCGGGTGTGGCGGGCGCGGATTGATCGACGCGGTCCAGTGCGGTCGTCGCGATCGAGGTGACGTCAAGGCCGCCGGCGGTGGGGGAGGTTGTGGGCGCGGTTGTCGTGGACGCCGCATTGGCCGCCACGCGCACGGGCAGGGCCAGCACCTCGCCCGCGCGCAGGGTGTCGCCGGGTTGCAGGGCGTTGAACGAGGCCAGTTGTGGGCCCGACAGGCCGACCCGTGCCGCCAATGAGGCGACAGTGTCACCGCGCTGGGCGACGGCGACCTGATAGTTGGGGTAAGAGATCACGCCGTTGCTGTCCGGTGTCGGGCGGTTGCCGGTGGCGCGTTCGGCGGCACCTGAGGTCGCGCTGTCATTGTTGCGCAGGTCCCAATCCAGATTGCCGCCCCCCCCGCCGCCATCGCCACAGGCGGACAGGGCCAAAAGCGCGGTCAGGCCCAAAGCCACCCGAACCGGGGCCAAGGGCCAATTGCGCTGCACATCCGTACCTGCCACCAAAAACACCTGCATGAACCGTCCTTCGTCCCGACCAATGACCGTCATCAATTCAATCCTGATGATCTAATCCGCACCCAACCCCTCGACCAGCGGCACAAAGCGCACCGGGCGAAGTTCTTCGTAATCATACCCGCTTTCCAGCCGCGTCACCTTGATCAGGCTTTGCACCGTATCGGACTGGCCCACCGGGAGCACCATGATACCGCCCTGTTTCAACTGCGCCAAGAGGGGGCCCGGCGGGTCCTCGGCGGCGGCGGTCACGATGATGCGATCAAAGGGGGCCTGTTCGGGCAGGCCGTGGCTGCCATCGGCGGTGAAGGCGGTGATATTGACCAGACCCATGGCGCGAAACACGTCCTGCGCCTCGCGCACCAGACGGCGGTGGCGGTCCACGGTATAAACGCGGCGCGCCAGCAGCGACAGGATGGCCGCCTGATAGCCGGAGCCGGTGCCCACCTCCAACACGGTATCGCGGGGCTGGACGTTCAGGGCCTGTGTCATCAGGCCCACGACCGAGGGTTGGCTGATGGTCTGGCCGCAGGAAATGGGCAGCGGCATATCCTCATACGCGCGTTCGGAAAACAGGCCGCGGACAAAGGCACCGCGGTCGATGCGTTCCATCGCGGTCAGGACACGAGTATCGGTGACCCCGCGCGAGCGCAGCGCGAAGACAAAGCGCATCTGCCGCTCGGCCGGGTCGTCACCGGGGTCGCGGGGGTCGTCCGTCATGCCAGACGCTCGGCCAGTTCGGCGAGGCGGTCATGGGCGGTCAGGTCGGCGCGCAGCGGTGTGACCGAGATATAGCCTT
>JANNAF010000241.1:0-2980 GCA_031384005.1 Rhodobacterales bacterium
ATGTCCCGTCAGGCGATCAGCCGCATTTGGAATGACCGCAAGACCCGCATGTCTTGCAGCCCTCGACCATGCGCAGATCATAGCTGCCGCAACTGGGGCAGGATGCCCCGCGCGGGCTGCCGCCTACGGCAATGACTTCGGCCTTGGGGTCGGATTTCAGGCCCAGCCCCTCGCCCTCGATAAAGCCGATGGCCACCAGATGGCGTTCAATCACCCCGCCGATAGCCGCAAGGATCGAGGGGATATAGCGCCCCTCCATCCACGCCCCGCCGCGCGGATCAAAGACCGCTTTCAACTCCTCGACCACGAAAGAGATGTCGCCTCCGCGCCGGAACACTGCCGAAATCATGCGCGTCAGGGCGACCGTCCACGCGAAATGCTCCATGTTCTTGGAGTTTATGAACACCTCGAACGGGCGGCGATGGCCCGCGATGATGATGTCGTTGATGGTGATGTACAAGGCATGTTCGGACCCCGGCCATTTGACCTTGTAAGTCTGCCCCTCCAGTGCTGCAGGGCGGTCCAGAGGTTCGGACAGATAAACCACCTCGGCCCCGTCCGTCGTGACTTTGGGCACCTGGCCCTCGGTCTGTGACACGGTCAGCACCGACCCCGTCACCGCATTGGGGCGGTAGGTGGTGCAACCCTTGCAGCCCTGATCCCATGCCGCCATGTAGACTTGTGAAAAATCGTCAAAACTGATGTCTTCGGGGCAGTTGATCGTCTTGGAAATTGACGAATCCACCCATTTCTGCGCTGCGGCCTGCATCCGCACATGGTCCAGCGGCGGCAGGGTCTGGGCGTTGACGAAATGGTCTGGCAGGGGGGCGTCGCCATGGGTCTCGCGCCACAGGCGAACGGCGTAATCCACCACCTCCTCCTCGGTCCGCGATCCGTCCTTTTGCAGCACCTTGCGGGTGTAGGCATAGGCAAAAACCGGCTCGATACCGGAACTGACATTGCCCGCATACAGGCTGATCGTGCCCGTTGGGGCCACCGAGGTCAGCAGCGCGTTGCGGATGCCATGCGTCCGGATGGCATCGCGCACATCGGTGTCCATCGCCTGCATCGTGCCCGATGCCAGATAGGGCTCGGCGTCAAACAGCGGAAACATGCCCTTTTCGCGGGCAAGGTCTACCGAGGCGAGATAGGCGGCGCGGGCAATGGCATGCATCCAGTCCTCGGTCTGCGCCGCAGCCTCGACCGACCCATAGCGCAGGCCGGTCATCAACAGCGCGTCCGCCAGGCCCGTTACCCCCAGACCAATGCGCCGCTTGGCCCGCGCCTCTGCCTCTTGCGCGGGCAGGGGGAAACGGCTGGCATCGACCGTGTTGTCCATCATGCGCACCGCCACGCGGACAAGGTCGGCCAGCGCATCAGCATCCAGCCGGGCCTGCGGCGTAAAGGCACCGCTGACCAGCGTGGGCAGGTTGATCGACCCCAGCAGACAGGCACCATAGGGCGGCAGCGGCTGTTCACCGCAGGGGTTGGTGGCGGCAATCGTCTCGACATAGTTCAGGTTGTTGGCCGCATTGATCCGGTCAATGAATATCACGCCCGGTTCGGCGAAATCATAGGTGTTGCGCATGATGCGCCCCCACAGGTCGCGCGCCTGCACCCTGCGGTAGATCTTGCCACCAAAGGTCAGATCCCACGGCCCATCCGCCTTGACCGCCGCCATGAACGGGTCAGTGATCAGCACCGACAGATTGAACATGCGCAGGCGGGCCGGGTCCTTCTTGGCCTCGATAAAGGCCTCGATGTCGGGGTGGTCGCAGCGCATCGTGGCCATCATAGCGCCGCGACGCGATCCGGCAGACATGATCGTCCGGCACATCGCATCCCAGACATCCATAAAGCTCAGCGGCCCGCTGGCATCCGCCGCAACCCCCATCACCGCCGCCCCGCGTGGCCGGATGGTGCTGAAATCATAGCCAATCCCGCCACCCTGCTGCATCGTCAGCGCGGCCTCTTTCAACCCGTCAAAGATGCCGCCCATGTTGTCAGGCACCGTCCCCATGACAAAGCAGTTGAACAACGTCACCGATCGCCCGGTACCGGCCCCTGCCGTGATCCGACCAGCGGGCAGAAACTTGAACCCCTCCAGTGCCGCATAAAACCGCGGCTCCCAAACCTCGGGCTGTTCTTCCACCGCCGCCAGCGCCCCGGCGATCCGGTGCCAGCTGTCCTGAACCGTCGCGTCCAGCGCCGTGCCATCCGCCGCCTTCATGCGGTATTTCATGTCCCAGATTTGCTCGGCAATGGGGGCGGCGAAAGGGGACATGGCACATTTACCTTGGATTTGAGTGAGAGGCGAAAGATAGGCCCACTTGCCGCTCAAGGCAACCTGTTGCTGGCCCCCTTGTGCTGTTCTACCAGTAGTTGGGTTGCCTGGCAGAATGGTGCCCGCCCCTCGTCCCCACTTGCACCCACCCATGTCACCTGATCGCCCGTCAGCCTCATGCCACAGCAGGTGGCCGGGTCCGTGCCATGGGCAAAGCACATCTTGTCCGCCTCCAGCGTCCAAAAGCCCGTGCAATCCTTGCCCTTGATCCCCCGATCCGCACCATGAAACTCGGTACAGGCACCAGAGGTCGTCATCGACCCCTGCACGGTGTTGCCCGAAATCGCCGCCGTGATGGCGTCGGCGGTGGCACTATCCTGGGCCATGGCGGGCAGGGCAAACATCACGGCAAACGGGGCAAGGTGCAGGGCGCGCAGGGGATCTCTTGCGAAAAATGCACCCGTCCCGCAGGCAGTCTCCACAAAAACCACGTCCAGAATGGCCCCACCGCAATTGTAAATTCCGCCCCCCGCCCTATGCTGTTACCCAATCATGAGGACTGCACCGTGGCCGACATTACCAACATCCTGAAACTTTGCGTCGGCGCCGAATCGGTCGAGGATCTGGAAGCGTGGCACCGCGCCCATGCCCATGTCTGGCCCAAGGGCCGCACCGAACACATCACCCGCATGTGGC
>JANNAF010000266.1:0-2155 GCA_031384005.1 Rhodobacterales bacterium
GGGCGATGTTCAGGGCATAGCCGTGGGCAGGCACCTCGATCTCTGGCAGGATCTGAATGTGCAGGGCGGCGGCGTGCTTCACAACGCGGGCCACGTCAGCCTTGGAGTAGCTGCCACCCGCGCGGATGCCGCCACCATACACGCCGGGAACCAGACACCCCTCGCCGCGGATGGCGGTTTTTTGCCAAAGACCGGGCGCGGTGTCGACCTCGACCCGAAACGCCTCATCATCGGAAAAGTGCCAGTGGAACCGGTTGAGTTTCAGCAGCGCCATCAGGTCCAGCAGGCGCAAGATCGTGTCAACAGTGTAGAAATGCCGCGCGCAATCCAGATGCTGGCCGCGCCAGCCAAAACGGGGGCCGTCGGTGATGGTGCCGCTGGGCAGGGCCCCGTCATAGGTTTGCCGCAGGGTCAACAGGGTGATGGCGGCAGCGAACAGGCCCGGATCGTCGGCACAGCAAACAGTGACGCCACCCGCTGCGATATTCAGCTGATAGGCATTTCGGGCCATGTCAGGGTCTGTTTTTACGGTGATCGGCAGCCCACCCTGAACCAGAAACGCGCCAAGGTTTGTCCGAACCGCCAGCGCATCAACCGCCTGTAACCGCGCATCGGTGCAGGCAAAGCCTGTGGCGGCGACCGTCCCGGTGCCGGGCTGCCAACGGCTGGGCTGCGGGATCAGGCGCAGACCGGCAAAGGCAGGTGCGGTTCGCAGCGGCGGCTGATCGACCCGAACCCCGGTTTCGATGCCGGGCAACGGCAGAACCCCAGTCTTGGTGCGCAAATAGGGACCCAGCGGCAACCAAGCGCGGTTTTTGGGCTGAAAGCCCGGTTCGACATAGGCCATCACAAAACCCACCCGGCCGCCTGCGGGGATATCCGGCAAGGCCACCTCGGTATAGCCTGCAACCGTTCGAACCAGCGTCCCACCTGACACGACACGCGATGGTACAAAGTTGGAACAGCAAAAGGTTGGCGTTGAAATCGCCGTATCAGAGCCTATTTCGCAGTGAATCTGGGCCCCCACGATGCGGGCGTCAAAGGTCAGGGTCATGGTTTGGGCTCCAGCCGCAATTCGGCGACAAAGTCATAGATGTCGGATCGGTACAGGCCGCGCGTGAACTCGATCGGGCGGCCCGAGGGCAGATAGGCGGTCCGGTCGATCCGCAGCACAGCGGCGCCTTCGGGCAGGTGCAACAAAGACGCGTCAACGGCAGCAAGGTTGACGGCCGTGATGCGCTGCACGGCGCGGGTGGGCGCGTTGCCCTGCGCGCGCAACACATCGTACAGCGAGGTTTCAACCCGTTCCGGTTCAGGCAAAATGTCCTGCGGCAGCGACGACCATTCCAGCGCCATCGGCAGGCCGTCGGCGCTGCGCAACCGTTCAACCCGCGCCACGCGGTCGGTGCCGGGCAGACCAAGGGCCATCTGCTCATCGGGACTGGGCAAAAACAAACCGCGCCGCAAAATCTGACTGGTCGAGGTTTTGCCACGCTGGCGCATGTATTCAGTGAACGACAGCAGGGCGGACAGCGAATGTTCCATCTTGGGCGGCTGGGGCCGTACAAATGTGCCCGCGCCGCGCCGCTGGTCCAGCACACCGTCAGCGACCAGTTGGGCGACCGCCTTGCGGACTGTGACGCGGCTGACCTCGGCCAGTTCGGCCAGATCGCGTTCGGGGGGCAGCTGGGCGTCGGGTTCCAGCGCACCGGAACTGATCACGGCGGCAAGGTGGCGGTACAGTTGCGTGTACCGCGGGCCATGGCCGCTGCGGTACCAACGGTCCGGGGTAAAGATTTGGGCGGGGGTCAAGCTGTTCATACGGCGCCATCATTGGTATTTTTTTGCGCAGTCAAACCAGACCACTTGTCATAGATGGCGCTGTTTTGACGCCATAAACAAGCGAAAACTGCGTAGTATGCAGGTTTGCTGCGGTATTGGTATTATCTAGGTAGTAATTGTGAAACGAATTGGTAACATGAGCGCATAAACAGATTCGGCCCCACTGCCCTTAGGGACCGAAGATCGCATCAGGGGGATGCATGGCCGATATTGCTGCACAACAGGCACCCGCCAAGGCCGCCCGCAAGGGCCTGTCCGAGGGGTGGTTCGCCTGGGCGCTGATCGCACCGGCATTGGTGTTCATCGGGTTCAT
>JANNAF010000281.1:0-6525 GCA_031384005.1 Rhodobacterales bacterium
ACGGTGGCGCGGTCGGGGCGCTGAACGTCGGCGTATTGTTCGGGGATCGACAGGCATCCCTCCTCGTACGTCGACAGCGTGTCCGAGGTCCAGGTGACGACCGGGTTGAACAGGATCAGCGGGCGCGGCGCATCGGGCGTCTTCATGCAGTCCATCACGACCAGCCGTTTGGTGACACCAACCTGCGGGGCGGCAAGGCCGATGCCGGGCGCATCATACATCGTGTCCAGCATGTCACGGGCCAGACGGCGCAAATCGTCGGTAATCCCTTGAACGGGATCACACAGCTTCTTGAGCCTTGGGTCAGGGTGGATCAGAATGGGGCGGATCATGAGTGCGGATTTACGGTGCGGGAGGGTTTGGTGCAAGAGGGGCAATGGCGAGATGGGTCGCGAAAGCATGTTCTGCCTTACCACCGTTTATTGCAACAACGTTCCAATATGTTAATTATAATCGGGAAGAAGTTCCAAACTGCTTAGGCTATCTGGAATATGTACCCAACGAAAGGCAGACGGACACGATGGACTTTGACACGCAGATCAACCGCTTTGGCACCCATTCGGTGAAATGGGACATGATGGAGCCGATGTTCGGCGTGCCCGCCCATGACGGCATCGCCATGTGGGTGGCGGATATGGAGTTCCGGCCGCCGACCTGCGTGCAAACCGCGCTGGAGGGGATGCTGACGCATGGCCTGTACGGCTATTTCGGGGATGAGGCACCCTATCTGGCGGCGATCCAGTGGTGGATGAAGACGCGGCATGGCTGGGATGTCGCCCCCGAGGCGGTGTTCACCACCCACGGTTTGGTCAACGGCACGGCGCTGTGTGTCGAGGCCTATACCGCGCCGGGCGAGGCGGTCGTGCTGACAACTCCAGTCTATCACGCCTTTGCCCGGGTGATCAAAGCGGCGGGGCGGTCAGTGACCGAATGTCCGCTGGTGATGCGGAACGGGCAGCAAGAGATGGATTTTGCCGCTTGGGACGGGTTGATGACGGGGAAAGAGCGGATGTTCATCCTGTGCTCGCCCCACAACCCCGGTGGGCGGGTCTGGACCTTGGCCGAGTTGCAGGGCGTGGCGGATTTTTGTAAACGGCATGATCTGGTGCTGGTGTCGGACGAGATCCACCATGATCTGGTGATGCCGGGGCACAGCCATACCGTGATGGCCCATGTGGCCGAACGTGTTGTCATGATGACGGCGACGACCAAGACGTTCAACATCGCAGGCGCACATATTGGCAATGTGATCATCCATGACCCGGCCCTGCGGGCAAAGTTTGCCACGACGATGATGAAGATGGGGATTTCGCCCAATTCCTTCGGCATGTTCATGGCAACCGCTGCCTATAGCCCCGAGGGGGCGGCCTGGGTCGATGCGCTGGTCGCCTATCTGGACGAAAACCGCCGCGTGTTTGATGCCGGGGTCAACGCCATTCCCGGTGTGCAGTCGGTGGCCTTGCAGGCGACCTATCTGGCCTGGGTCGACTTTGCCGGGACGGGGATGCCTGCGGCCGAGTTCACCAGCCGGGTGGAAAAGGGCGCGCGGATTGCGGTCAACCATGGCGCGCCGTTCGGCAAAGGGGGCGAGCAATATCTGCGGTTCAACCTTGCCTGCCCCCGTGCCCAAGTGGTCGAGGCGGTGGCGCGCCTGCAGGCGGCCTTTGCCGATTTGCAATGAAATATCTGCCGCGGCTGTTTTCCGCCCTGCTGTTGATTGCAGGGGTGACAATGGCCGCGCTGGTGATCTGGCTGGAGCCGGGCGCGCGCATCCCCGAGGGCAGCCTGCCCCGGATCACCCGGATTATGGTGGATAAATCCGCCCGGCGCATGGTGGTCTATGCCGGGCAGGCGGTGGCCAAGACCTATCCAATCGCACTTGGGTTCAGTCCTCAGGGCGACAAGGCGCGGGAAGGCGATGGGCGGACGCCCGAGGGGGTGTTCCGCATTGACCGCAAGAACGCGGGCAGCGCATTCACCCTGTCGCTGGGTCTGGACTATCCGCAGGCGGAAGACCGCGCAGGGGCCAAGGCTGGCGGTTTTGATGCCGGGGGTGACATCATGATCCACGGTCAGCCAAATGCGGTGCCCGATGGGACACAACTTAGGGGTGATTGGACGGCAGGCTGTATCGCCGTCACCAACGCCGCGATTCGCGAGATTTTCGCGCAGACCGATATCGGCACCGAGGTCGAGATCAGGCCTTGGTGATATAGGCCACTGGCGCATTCTCATCGCGCCAGAAATCCAATGGCGCGCGGTCATTGACGATGGTCGAGCGTTTGAAATCGCAAACCAGCTCGTCCCCCTCGGCCACGGAAGCGACGATAAGGCATTGAAATATATGACGCGCGCCGTCGTAGACATCGACCAGACCACGCAAATGCGGGGTCAGTTTTCCGTCCAGAACCATGCCATCATGCCAGAACCGCAGCACAGGATAAACCGCCTCGCCCACCTGGACCCTGAGACGGGATTTGCGCCGCTGTTCGGATTTGCGGGCCATTTCCAGCCCCTCGCGCACTTCTTTTGACAGAAAATTCAACATCACACTCTCCACCTTGTACCCAGTCTGCGCCGGCGATCACAAAATTCAAGCTGGCACATAGTTGTGACTTTTTTGCGAAGATGTCGTTGCAGATTGGCCACGGCGGCCTGTGGGGCCAAGGCTGGGGGTTTCACACCCCCAGACCCCCGTGGGATATTTTTGGACAGATGATATGAATTTTAGTCACAGTGACCGGGTTTTGCAGTAGCCTTGGCGCAGTTCAACCGGAGTGTTCCATGCGTTTTTCAACGATTGCCCTGACGTGCAGCCTGATGGCCAGCCTGATGGCCAGCCCTGCCCTTGCGGCCCCCTGTGGCGGCGATTTCAATGGTTTCCTGCGCGACATCCGGGCCGAGGCCACGTCCAAGGGTCTGCCCGCAGGGGCAATTGATGCCTTTTTGGCGGGTGCGGCGCGCGATGGCGCGGTGATCAAGGCCGACCGCAGCCAGGGGATTTTCCGCAAGACGTTTCTGGAGTTTTCGCAAAGCCTGATCAGCAAGGGCCGCATTTCAGGGGCTGCCAGCAATTCCAAGAAATTCAACGCGTCATTCAAGGCGGCGGAACAGAAATATGGCACGTCGCGCGGGATCATTCTGGCGTTCTGGGCGTTCGAGACCGATTTCGGGCAGGTGCAGGGCGATTTCAACACGCGCAATGCGCTGCTGACGCTGGGCCATGATTGCCGCCGTCCGGAATTGTTTCAGCCGCAGATCTTTGCCGCCATCGAATTGACGGCACGCGGCGATCTGGACCCGGGCCGGACCCAAGGGGCATGGGCAGGCGAAATCGGGCAGGTGCAGATGTTGCCCGCCGACATTCTGGAGCGCGGTGTGGACGGCGACGGGGACGGCCATGTCACGCTGAAAACCAGCGCGCCCGATGCCATTTTGTCGGCGTCCCATATGCTGAAATTTCATGGATGGCGCGCGGGCGAGCCGTGGATGCAAGAGGTGGTGGTGCCCGAGGGGTTGGATTGGTCCAAGACCGGTCTGGACACCGAAATGTCAGGTAAACAGTGGGCTGCCCTGGGGGTGCAGGCGCGCGCGGGGTCGCTAGCCGGTTTGCCCGCCTCGTTGTTGTTGCCGCAAGGGCGCAAGGGTCCGGCGTTCATCGTTTATCCGAACTACAAGGTTTTGTTCAATTGGAACAAGAGCTTTGTCTATGTGACGACCGCCGCCTATTTCGCGACGCGGATCGAGGGGGCGCCGCCCTATCTGGCCGGGGACCCCGATCCGGCCCTGTCGGGTGAGGCGATGGTGTCGCTGCAAAAGAAGCTGGCGGCGATGGGGTATGACGTGGGCAAGATCGACGGAATCGTTGGGGCCGCCACGCGCCGCGCGGTGCAGGCCGAACAAAAACGGCTGGGCCTGCCCGCCGATGGCTGGCCGAACCGCGCCCTGTTGGACGCATTGTGATGGCAGGCGCTGGGGTGGCTGGCGTAGGGGTGGCAGGCGTTGGGACACCCGTCACCATGGCCGAGTTGATGGCGGCGTTGCCGGATATTCTGGCGGCACCCAAGACCGATGCGCCGATCCAGTCCCTGTGCCTGCGGCCCGGCCGGGGGGAGCGGGCCTATCCCGACCGGATCGTGATGACGCGGGCCGGTGGGATACCGGGCGAGCGTTGGGCGACCGAACCGTGGTTGCGGCTGGAGGATGGTAGCCCGGACCCGCGGATCCAGGTGTCGATCCTGCCCAGCCGCGTGCTGGATCTGGTTTGGCGCGACCGGGTGGGCACGCCGCATCCGGGCGATCCGATTGTGGCCGATCTGGACTGCGGGCTGGCCAATCTGCCGGTGGGTACACTGGTGCGGGCCGGGACCGCTGTCTTGCGGGTATCGGATGAGTTCAACGGCGGCTGCGCCAAGTGGAAGGTGCGCTATGGTGCCGATGCGCGGGCCTTTCTGGACGCGCCCGGGCATGAGCCGCTGCGCCTGCGCGGGGTCCTGTGTTCGGTGGAACAGGACGGCGAGGTGCGCCTGACCGACCGGTTGCAGGTCCTGCGAAACAATTAAGATTTGCGGTGAAGTCGCGCTTTAGCCTTTTGGCAACAGACTTCGGGCAGCCTGATCCATGGGTAGTGTGAACTGAACTTGGGTGGGTTGAATGGCGTATGCTTTTCCGGGCGAAGGAGCCTTGGACTATTATCCGTGCTCTTATGGCAAGTCACGGCTGATGTTTCGTGGGCCAAGGCGGTCTTTGGACCGGCCGTATGTGGCGTTTCTGGGGGGGACGGAAACCTATGGCAAATATGTACCAGATCCGTTTCCGGATCTGGTCGAGGATGAGATTGGCTATGCCTCGGTTAATCTGGGCTGCGTCAATGCCGGGCTGGACGTCTATCTGGCCGAGCCTGCGGTGATCGAGGTTGCGGCGGGGGCCGAGGCTGTGGTGTTGCAGATCGTCGGGGCGGCCAATCTGTCGAACCGGTATTACACCGTGCATCCCCGGCGCAACGACCGCTTTCTGGCGGCGACGCCGCTGTTGAAAACCCTGTACCGCGAGGTTGATTTCACCGAATTCAACTTTACCCGGCACATGCTGACCACGCTGGAGGGGCAATCCAAAGACCGTTTTGAACTGGTGGCCGAGGAGTTGCGCCGCGCCTGGGTCGAACGGATGACCGCGTTGTTGGAAAGATTGCCCAAGCGCACGGTGCTGTTGTGGATGGCGGATCTGCCGCCGCAGCCCAAATCGCATCTCAAGGGTCTGGCCGAGGATCCGGTGCTGGTAGACCGCGGCATGGTGACCGAGGTGGCCCCCAAAGCCGGCTCCTTTGTCGAGGCGGTGGCCAGCGCCGAGGCACGGATCGCCAGTCTGGAGGGGATGGCCTTTGCCGCGCTGGAGGCGTTGGCGGCGGCGGCCCTGCCCGGCCCGTCGGTGCACCGCGATGTGGCGGACAAGCTGATTGTGGCGTTGGATGAGTTGTTGAAGTGACGCTGCGTGCAGGCACACACCCTACCGGTCAAGGGTAGGGTGTGTGCCTGCACGCGCCATCACTACAGCTTTTCAATCAGTTCCGGCACGGCTGTGAACAAATCCGCCACCAGACCGTAATCCGCCACCTGGAAAATCGGGGCTTCTTCGTCCTTGTTGATGGCGACGATGATCTTGCTGTCCTTCATGCCAGCCAGATGCTGGATCGCACCGGAAATCCCGATGGCGACATACAGTTTGGGGGCCACGACCTTGCCAGTCTGGCCGACCTGCCAATCGTTCGGGGCATAGCCCGAATCGACCGCTGCGCGCGAGGCGCCGACAGCGGCATTCAACTTGCCCGCAAGACTTTCGATCAGGTCAAAGCTTTCCTTGGACCCGACGCCGCGCCCACCGGACACGACGATCCCGGCCGAGGTCAGTTCGGGGCGGTCGGACGAGGCCACGCGGTCCTCGACCCAAGTCGCCAGACCAGCCTCACCCGGACCGCCGATTTTCTCGACCGGGGCGGACCCACCGTGGCCCACAGCGGTAAAGCCGGCGGTCCGAACGCTGAACACCTTTTTCGCGTCGCCCGACTTGATGGTCTGGATCGCGTTTCCGGCATAGATCGGGCGTTCAAAGGTGTCAGCGTCAATCACGGCCGTCACGTCGGACATCACCATCACGTCCAGCAGGGCGGCAACACGCGGCAGCACGTTCTTGTTGAACGCCGTCGCGGCCCCAGTGATGTGGCTATAGCCACCGGCCAGACTGGCCACCAAGGCAGCGGTCGATTCGCCCATGCCATGGCAGTAGGCATGATCATCGGCGAACAGCACCTTGGTCACGCCTTGCAGCGTTGCGGCCTCGGCCGCAGCCGCGTCACCGCCGGTGCCCGCCACCAGCACATGCACCTCACCCAACGAGGCAACCCCAGCCAACGCCTTGGCCACCTGATCGGTCGCCAGCGTACCCTCGTTCACATCTGCAATCAACAGAACGGCCATGTCAGATCACCCCCGCTTCATCACGCAATTTCGCCAACAGTTCGGCGACCGA
>JANNAF010000324.1:0-2702 GCA_031384005.1 Rhodobacterales bacterium
TTGTAATGGATCGACGCCACCGCCGCCGATGCCAGCCGCGCCATCGCGGAATCCGACCGTGACGACAGGATGATCGGCACCTTGGCCCCCATGACGACGCCCGCCGCCTCGGCATGGGCCAGATAAACCAGCAGTTTGGCCAACATGTTGCCCGCGTCCAGATCGGGCACCACCAAAACCTCGGCCCGCCCCGCAACCGCACCGCGCAGCCCCTTGCCGCGCGCCGCCGACAGATCGACCGCATTGTCCATCGCCAGCGGCCCATCGACCGCCCCACCCTTGATCTGGCCGCGCTCGGCCATCTTGGACAACAGCGCCGCATCCATCGACGACGGAATGGCCGGGTTCACCGTTTCCACCGCCGACAGAATGGCGACGCGCGGCACCGCAATGCCCAAGGACACCGCCAGATCAATGGCGTTTTGCACGATATCCACCTTGGTCGCCAGATCGGGGGCGATGTTGATGGCGGCATCCGTCACCAACAGGGGATGCGCCAACCCCGGCACATCCATCACGAACACATGGGTAAACCGCCGCCCGATGCGCAAACCCCGGTCCTTGTCCAACATCGGCTGCAGCAGGGTGTCGGTGTGCAAATGCCCCTTCATGATGGCCTGTGCCCGCCCGGCATGCACCAGATCAACCGCCGCCTGCGCTGCCGCAGCCTCGCCCAACACTTCGATCATCTCGATCCCGGTCAGGTCCGCGCCACAGTCCGCCGCCGCCTTGCGGATCAGCGCACCGTCGCCAATCAGAATGGGGGTGATGATCGAATGTTTATGGGCCAGCAACGACCCCTGCAATGCGTCCACCTCATCCGGGCAAACGACCGCCGTTATCAGCGATGGCAAGGGCTCGGCCCGTTTCAACAGCGCCTGAAAATGGCGGTGGCGCTGCACGATCAACCCCGGCACGTTGCGGTCCTCGAACACGATGCGCCGCTTGGGGGCGGCCACCTTGGCCTCGCCCGACAGGATCAGCATTTCATCGCCCAACCGCGCCACTTCGGTGGCCAGCGTGGCCGTGCCGTCCGGGTCCAGCGCCGTCACCGTGACCCGTGCCCGCAGATCATCCCCCGCCCGCGCCGACCCGTGAAAGTTCAGCACTTGCGAACGGTACAGCGTCCCCGGCCCCGGCAACAGATTGCCCAGAACCGCCGACACCATGGCTGCAACAAAGATGCCTGACGCAATCGCCTCGGGCTTGCCATCGCCGTCCACATCCTGATCCGGCAGGTGCATCGGGTTATGATTACCCGTGGCACTGGCAAAGATCAGCAGCGCCTCCTCGGTGCACAGCCGGGTCAATTCGGCGGTGTCCCCCACTTTCAGGGTGTCAAAGGGGCGGTTTTCAATCAGCATTGCCGGTCCAATCTCCTCACGCGCCAAGGTGCCCACCTTAGACCCGCTTTGTAACCTCCCGTCAAAGGTTTCCACCCCCCCTTGCCGCCGCATCGCCGGGCGCAAAGGTTGAAATGCGGTTAATATGAAATACTAACATACGGTAATCACTATGATTTCAACTTTGTCCACGCGTGGGACACTCAATGGCCGCAGCCCGGTTTACCTCACCCCCGCCCTGCCCTAGTCTGGCGTCACAGCGAATCCCGAAAGGTTGCCCGTGTCCGACCCAACCCCCGCCTACCGCGTCCTGGCCCGCAAATACCGCCCCGAGGTTTTTGCCGATCTTGTGGGCCAAGAGGCAATGGTGCGCACCTTGAAAAACGCCTTCGCGGCGGACCGCATCGCCCATGCCTTCATCATGACCGGGATCCGCGGGACAGGCAAAACCACCACCGCCCGCATCATCGCCAAGGGTCTGAATTGTGTGGGCCCCGACGGCAAGGGCGGCCCCACCACCGAACCCTGCGGCACCTGCGAACCCTGTCGCGCGATTGCCGAGGGGCGGCATGTCGACGTCATGGAAATGGACGCCGCCAGCCGGACCGGGGTGGGCGACATCCGCGAGATTATCGACTCTGTCCACTACCGCGCCGCTTCGGCCCGCTACAAGATTTATATCATCGACGAAGTTCACATGCTGTCCACCAACGCCTTCAACGCCCTGTTGAAAACGCTCGAGGAACCGCCTGCGCACGTCAAGTTCATCTTCGCCACGACCGAAATCCGCAAGGTTCCGGTGACTGTCCTGTCGCGCTGCCAACGCTTCGATCTGAAACGCATCGAACCCGAGGTGATGCTGGCCCTGCTGCGCCGCATCGCTGCGGGGGAAAATGCGCAGATCACCGATGCCGCCCTCGCCCTCATCACCCGCGCCGCCGAGGGGTCGGCGCGCGATGCGACCTCACTGCTGGATCAGGCCATCTCGAACGGCGCAGGGGAAACCAGCGCCGAACATGTCCGCGCTATGCTGGGCCTTGCCGACCGGGGCCGCGTGCTGGACCTGTTTGACATGATCATGAAGGGGGCCGCTCCGCAGGCCCTGTCCGAACTGGCCGCCCAATATGCCGACGGGGCCGATCCCATGGCCGTGCTGCGCGATCTGGCCGAGATCACGCACTGGATATCCGTGATCAAGATCACTCCCGAGGCCGCCGACGACCCCACCACCCCGCCCGACGAACGCGCCCGGGGTCTGGACATGGCCCGTGCCTTGCCGATGCGGGTCATGTCGCGGATGTGGCAGATGCTGCTAAAGGCGTTGGAGGAGGTGCCGCTGGCCCCGAACGCGATGATGGC
>JANNAF010000339.1:0-2059 GCA_031384005.1 Rhodobacterales bacterium
GTGACGGCAAACCGGGGGCGCAGGGCGTTGTCCATGCCGCATCCTTACCGCCATTGTCGCCCGCCACAACCAGACAACTTGCCGCAAGTCCCTTTACCACCCGCCCGCCCTTTCCTATAAGGCGCGGATGAGCCGCATATCTGCGCCCCCCTCCCGAATTATCGGCCCGGCGACCTGAGGTTTCAGGCGCCGGGACTGGTGCGCTGCACCCCGATCTTTCCCCATCCAAAGGACCGCCGATATGGCCGACACCCCCACACATACGACCACAGACTACCGCGCCACCGTTTTCCTGCCCGAAACCGATTTCCCGATGCGCGCAGGCCTGCCGCAACGCGAACCCGACTGGCTGGCCCGCTGGGCGCGCATCGGCGTTTATGACCGCTTGCGCGAAAAGACGGGCCGGGTGCCCTTTACGCTGCACGACGGCCCGCCCTATGCCAACGGCCATCTGCACATCGGCCACGCGCTGAACAAGATCCTCAAGGATATGGTGGTGCGCTCGCAGCAGATGATGGGGGCCGACGCCCGCTATGTGCCGGGCTGGGATTGCCACGGCTTGCCGATCGAATGGAAGATCGAGGAGCAATATAGGGCCAAGGGCCTGAACAAGGACGACGTGAACATCGTCGATTTTCGCCGCGAATGCCGCGCCTTCGCCGCCGGCTGGATTGACGTTCAGCGTGAGGAGTTCAAGCGTCTGGGCATCACCGGCAACTGGGCTGACCCTTACCTGACCATGAACTACCACGCCGAGGCGGTGATCGCGGACGAGTTCATGAAATTCCTGATGAACGGCAGCCTTTATCAAGGCTCCAAACCCGTCATGTGGTCGCCGGTGGAAAAGACCGCGCTGGCCGAGGCTGAGGTCGAATATCACGACCTGACCAGCCATACGGTGTGGGTGAGGTTTCCGGTGATCGCAGGCGATGCCCTGTTCACCAAGACCAAGACCGATGTGGTGATCTGGACGACCACGCCTTGGACCATCCCGCAAAACCGCGCGATCAGCTTTGGCCCGACCATCGCTTACGGTCTTTATGAAATCATCGGCCGCCCGGCAGACAGCACCGTGACCATCGGTCACCGCGTGATCCTGGCTGACAAACTGGCCGAGGCGACCTTTGCCGCCGCCAAACTGGCAGGCCCGGACATGATCCGCCGCCTGTGTGATGTGTCGGCGGAGGATCTGGGTGCCATGACCTGCACCCACCCCTTCCGCAGCGTCGAAGGCGGCGCGGGTGAGTGGGACTATGACGTCCCCATGCTGCCTGGCGACCATGTCACCGATGATGCCGGCACCGGCTTTGTCCATACCGCGCCCAGCCACGGCGATGACGACTACCAGATGGGCCTCAAATTCAACCTGCCCATGACCTACAACGTCGAACCTGACGGCAGCTACCGGGCCAACCTGCCCTTGTTCGGCGGTCAGGCCATCATCACGCCCGAGGGCAAGGAAGGCCCGGCCAACGTGTCGGTCATCAAGCAACTCGCCTATACCGGAGCGCTGTTCGCCAAGGGCAAGGTCAAACATTCCTACCCCCACTCGTGGCGCTCCAAAGCCCCGCTGATTTTTCGCAACACGCCGCAATGGTTCGTCGCCATCGACAAACCCTTGGACGACGGCCTGTCCACCTATGGCGACACCATCCGCAAACGGGCGCTGAACTCGATCAACCAACTGGTGACATGGACGCCCCAAACCGGCCGCAACCGCCTGCATTCCATGATCGAGGCGCGGCCCGACTGGGTGCTGTCACGCCAACGCGCATGGGGTGTGCCGCTGACCGCCTTCACCAAGCGGGGTGCGAAACCCACCGATTCCGACTTCCTGCTGCGCAATGAACAGGTCAACGCCCGCATCGCTGCGGCCTTTGAAGCCGAAAGCGCCGATGTCTGGTTTGTGCAAGGATTAAAGGAGCGCATCCTCGAAGGCATCGTCAATCCGTCGGATTATGACAAGGTCGATGACGTCCTCGACGTCTGGTTTGACAGCGGCTCCACCCACGCTTTCGTCCTGCGCGACCGTCCCGACGGCTCGACCGACGGCATCGCC
>JANNAF010000363.1:0-5611 GCA_031384005.1 Rhodobacterales bacterium
CGATCAGCGCCGTGGACGCGTATTTGTGCCGGATGGGCCAGCCGCAGCCCTGACCCCCCAAGGTCTGGCAAGAGCCAGATCCTTGGGGGGAGTGCCCTGCATCAGATCACAAAGAAATCTGCCGCAGTCAGGGTAATGTTCGGGGAAATTGTGGCGAATTGAACAGCCGCACCCGTGTTGCTGCCATCGGCGTCAAAGAACAGCGCGCCCGAGTCAAAGTCGTGGAGGATGCGCTGGAAGATGTCGCCCGCAACCCCGGTCAGGTTGGAGACAAAGGCCCCCGCCGCCAGCGCCCCACCGATCAGCCCGGCAAAGAAGGCATCGTCCAGATAAACCGTATCGTCCGTCGCCGAAAAATCGGTGATCCGGTCGATATTGCCCGCCCCAAGTGTGGTGTTGAACACAAAGATGTCCGCACCCAGGCCCCCGGTCATCGTATCATTACCGCCGCCGCCGTTCAGGCTGTTGACCCCGGCATTGCCGGAGACGAACTGGGCCAGACCATTGCCGGTCAAATCAACGGCATAGGTGCTGGTCAGGGCCGTGGTGGTCAGTTGTTCGATGTCATCATCGGCAGCGAGGGTAAAGTTGACCGAAGCCAGAACCCGGTCTGCCGTGCCACCGCCTGCACTCTCGACGATGATGTCGGCTGCGTTGTCGACATAGTACCAGTCGCTGTCGGCCCCGCCGATCAGGCTGTCGTTGCCGGTGCCGCCGGTCAGCGTATCCAGACCTGCGCCGCCGTTGATCGTGTCATTGCCGCCAGCACCGTTCAGGCGGTTGACTGCGGCATTGCCGGAGATGAACTGGGCCAGGCCATTGCCGGTCAAGTCAACGGCGTAGGTGCTGATCAAGGCCGTGGTGGTCAGTTGTTCGACGTCATCATCGGCGGCGAGGGTGAAGTTGACCGTTGCCAGAACGCGGTCTGCAGTGCCGCCGCCTGCGCCTTCGACGATGATGTCAGCCGCGTGGTCGACATAGTACCAGTCACTGTCGGCCCCGCCGATCAGGCTGTCGTTGCCGGTGCCACCGATCAGAGTATCCAGACCGGCGCTGCCATTGATCGTGTCATTGCCGCCACCGCCGTTCAGGCGGTTGACCCCGGCGTTGCCGGTGATGAACTGGGCAAGGCCATTGCCGGTCAGGTCAACGGCATAGGTGCTGGTCAATGCCGTGGTGGTCAGTTGTTCGACGTCATCATCGGCGGCGAGGGTGAAGTTGACCGTTGCCAGAACGCGGTCTGCCGTGCCGCCGCCTGCGCCCTCAACGATGATGTCGGCTGCGTTGTCGACATAGTACCAGTCGCTGTCGGCCCCGCCGATCAGGCTGTCGTTGCCGGTGCCGCCGGTCAGTGTGTCCAGACCTGCGCCGCCGTCGATTGCGTCATTGCCGGAACCGCCGGTCAGCCGGTCGGCAAACGTGCCGCCGTACAGCGAGTCATTTCCGGCACCACCATCCAGCGAGTCATTGCCCGCGCCGCCATAAACCGTGTCGTGGTCCAGACCAAGGCCGGATCCGCCTGCGAAAGTATCGTTGCCGCGCATCAGATGAACGGTGTTCGCCAGCAGGTTTCCCGTGACATTATCGTGGCCATCGCCAGTCACAGCGTTTTCAAAGTCACCTGACAACGTGCCCCAAAGGACAGAATTCACAAGATAATTGCTGCCCATGGCAAGGGTGATGTTGCCAGAAACTGCGGCAAAGTTCAGCCAATCGGTGCCGCCATCGGTGTCGGTGGTCGTGCCGCGCGACGGGGCAAAGGCGTTCATCGTCAGAAACTCGTTGGTAAAGTGATAGACGTCATGCACGGTTGACGCCGCGCCATAAACGTCCAGCGTGGCCGAGCGGACGGTCAAGGTATCGCCCCCGAAATCATCAAACACCTGCATCGTCCATGTTCCGGCTGCCAGTTCGCCGCGCAAACCGTCGATCCCGAACTGCCATTCGCCACTGTATGCGTTGCCAATGCTGTTGTTCTGGTCGTCCTGCACCACGATGACTGTACCCTCGGCCGAGGTCAGCACGATGCGCAGGTCACCGACCCATGTGGCCGCGAAATTCAGCCGCAGCGCGACATGGTCGATGTCCACACCGCCCGAAATCGTGAATGTGGTTTGAAAGGCGACACCGGTTCCATCCGGAACATTCGTGTCGGCAAAGTCGTTCAGGCCCGAGGTCACCATAACCTCGTTCGCGCTGGTCTGCGCCACGTTGAACAGGGTCCACACCTCGGCCATGCGGACGGCATTATAGGCATTGACCATGCCATAGCCGTAATTGGTATGGATATGCGCGCCGCCGTTGTTCCAGTTATTGGCGGCGTTGATGTTCCACAACCCCTCTTCCTCGATGTTGGCGGTGATTGCGTTCAGGGCGCTGCCGGTCAGGGTGGCGGACATGGCAAGAATGTTTTGCACATCGCGCCAGCCCAGGCCGTCATTCGCGTCCAGCATCAGCGCCACGACACCCGACACAACCGGCGTCGCAGCCGAGGTGCCGCCGAAGATGTTGGTATAATCGCCCGTGGCATTGTAGCCGCCCGCGCCGGTCACATCCGTGGTGACCGATGCTGCAGGTGCGGTGACCAGAATACTTGCACCGTATTGCGAGTAATAGGCGGAAAAGCCGGTGGCATCGGTGGCGGCCACGGTGATGGTGAACCGGCTGGCATGGGTGCCATCGCCATTGGCATCTTCGTTGTCATTGCCTGCGGCCTGCACAAAAATTGTGCCCAGCCCGTCGCGTGCCGATGCGGAATGAGCGCCGTATTCCTCGCTCAGCACTTGGCTGAAACCGCCATCCAAGAGGCCGTTGCCATAATAGAACCCAGGGTGTGCACTCCAGCTGTTGGAACTGATGTCGAAATTATCGGCCTGTTGGACCACAAACATGAAATTGTTAAAGTTGCCGTTGACGAAACCGAATACGCTCGCACCAAAGATGTTCACGCCTGTGATGTCGACGCCGTAGGCGACACCAACGCCACCTGTGCCATTGGCCTCGGCCCCGATCAGACCGGCAACCGCCGTGCCATGGCCGTCGCCAAGTGCCGCCGGGAAGGAATTGATCACATTGCCCAAGTCGTCCAGCACTTGCAGGGCCGCGTTGTAATTGTCGTTCAGATCGACATGGTTGTAATCTATGCCGTCGTCATAGACACCGACCGTGACGCCCGTGCCGGTAAACTCGGCCCAGATCGCCTCGATGTTGCCAAGAAAGGCGAAATGCCACTGGGTTGCGTAAAGCGGATCGGTGGGGGTCGTCATGAAAATGCTCCTGCAGCAGAATTGATCGGGCGGGGGGGCCAAAAACGGCCGTTACGTTAATACGGAATTAGTATTTCGAAATGCCGCATTTCTGGCAAGTCAATTTTGGCCGGTTTTGGGAGATTCAGGATCAGGTTCGGGGGCCGGATCAGGGGTGCGGTCCGGTTTTCGCCATCAGCTCGGCAAGGCTGGCGGATTGGCAAGCACTTTGAACATGCAGGGTTGCAAAGGACATTGCATCGTCCTTGACGAATTCGATGAACATCTGGTTCAGCGCACTGAAGGTGATCCGGCCAAGGGTGACTGGGTCCAGGTTGGGCCGCGTCAGGCCGCGTGCCCGGAGCGCGCGGATCAGGTCGCAGACCTGCGCCGACAGCATAGCGTCCAGTTCGGTGTAACGCTGCGAAAACGGTGAGGCGGGGGCCTCGATCGACAGGGCCATCGCCTTGCGCCACATCTCTTTGGACAGGTAATGCAGCGAATGGTCGTAATAGAGTGTGATCAACCCGCCCAGCGCCTGCGCGATGTCGGGGGGCGGTGCCGTGACCAAGGCGCGGCCTGCCGTCACGACCTCTTCAACCTCCATCGAGACGATGGCCAGCAGCAGGTCGCCCTTGGTGGAGAAGTAGTTGTAACAGGTGCCGGGCGACACCTCGGCCACGGCGGCGATATCCTCGATGCGGACAGCGTCATAGCCCTGATCACGGAACAGGCGCGATGCAGCATTCAGGATGCGCCCAGAGCGGTCGGCCTTTTGTCGTTCGCGCAGTCCGGTCATGGCGTTCTCGAATTACCCTAATTTTGATGTTGACTTCAAAACTGAACAAACTCAATCTTTTTCCATGCGCCCGTCAGGGGCCCCCTGAACCCGGAGATTGAAATGGCCCGTTCCCATCTGCCTGCGACCGCGATTGCCCTTATGTTTGTGGCGACGCCGGGCTTTGCCCAAGAGTTGAACGCTTTGGTATGGTGCGACCATACCGACCCTGCGCTGGTGCAGCCGTTTGAGGAAAAGTTTGGCGTCAAGGTGAACCTGAAGGATTACGAAGGGACTGCCGCCGGTCTGGCGATATTGGAGCAGTCGCAGCCGGGTGACTGGGATGTGCTGGTGATCGACGCGGTGGACGTCAAGCGCGCGGTTGAGGGCGGTCATCTGGCCGAACTGCCGGCGGACAAGCTGCAGACGGCGGATTTCTTTCCCGAACTGGTGATGGCGGACAACAACACCGTCGATGGCAAGACCTATGCCGTGACCGAGAAGTTCGGCTACAACACCATCTCTTACGACAAGTCCAAGGTCGATCCGGCGGATATGGAGGATATGGCCACCCTGACCTCGGGCAAATATGACGGGCGGATCGGGATTTATGACTATTATCTGCCGGTGCTGGGGCTGGTGGCCTTGGGGCAGGGCGTGAACACCGCCGATATCACGGCGGACAATCTGGGGTCGCTGAAGGGGCCGTTGATGGCGCTGCGGGCGGCGTCCAAGCAGGTGGCGGATGTGGTGTCGGCCCAGACCGCGCTGGCGACGGGGGAAGTCGATATCATCGTGGGCGGTGGGGAATGGCTGACGGCGGTGCTGTCGGCGGAAAACCCGAACCTTGACTGGACGATCCCCAAGCAGGGGGCCCTGCGTTGGGCGCAATCGATTGGTGTGGTGGCAGGGTCCACGCAGCCGGATCTGGCGTTGGAATTCGTGAACTATATCACCTCGCCCGAGGGGCAGGCGCGGCTGGCGACCTCGTCGTGCTATTGGGGGATGCCTGCGAACGCCAAGGCGGGCGACGCGCTGACGGCGGACCAAAAAGCGGTGCTGCGTTGGGATCAGCAGCCCGAGTTTCTGGCGCGGGCGCAGTTGTACCCCATTCCGGATGCAGCACTTGATACCGCGATGCAGGACATGTGGACCGAAATGTTGGCGCAGTGACACTGGCGGCCCGCGACCGCCGGTTGGGCTGGGGCCTGCTGGCCCCGGCGCTGATCTGGACGGTGGCGTTTTTTGTCCTGCCGTTTCTGGCGATGCTGGCCTTGTCGTTTGCGCAGATGGAGGGGCGTGCGGTGGTGCGCGGGTTTGACCCCGGCAATTACATCCGCATCTTCACCGACCCGACCATGCTGGGCGCATTGTGGAACAGTCTGGAAATCACCGCTGTGGTGACGGTGCTGTCGGTTGTGCTGGCCTATCCGCTGGCCGCGATCATCGCCTTTCGGGTGCCTGCCCGGTGGCAGCGGCTGGCATTGTTGCTGGCGGTTTTGCCGTTCTGGACGTCCTATGTCGTGCGGTCTTATTCGTGGTTATTGGTGCTGGGGCAGAACGGGGTGGTGAACAAGGCGCTGTTGGC
>JANNAF010000371.1:0-2216 GCA_031384005.1 Rhodobacterales bacterium
GTGTGGCGGGCTGTTTTTCCTGTCGTTCCTGCTGTCGCCGTGGCCTTGGGCAACGGTGGGCGTCATGATGGTGGCCTCGGTCTTGTTGGTGACGCTGGACATCATCGGCGGCTTGCCGTTCCTGATGTCGGTCAAACCGTCCGAACGGACCGAGATGTCGGCGGTTTATTCCAGCTTTCGCGATGTGTCCTCGATCGTCACGCCGGGGATGGCCTATGCCGTGCTGTTTGTTGCCCCCACGGCGGCGATCTTTGCCACAACAGCCGGGTTGATGGCGGCGGCCGGTTTTGTCGCCGGGCGGATGCACCCGCGCCTGGGTGTCAAACGTCCGTCTCGGGGTGGGGCGGTCAAGGTTTAAAGAATTCGCCAGCCGGTGACTGGGTGAAAATCTCGCAGCCCACCGCCGTCACGCCAATGGAATGTTCGTACTGCGCCGACAGCGATTTGTCGCGCGTCACCGCCGTCCAGTCATCGGCCAGCACCTTGGTTTCGGGGCGGCCAAGGTTTACCATCGGCTCGATGGTAAAGATCATGCCCTCTTCCAGCACGGCCCCGGTTCCGGCGCGACCATAGTGCAGCACATTGGGCGGGGCGTGGAACACGCGGCCCAAGCCATGGCCGCAGAAATCGCGCACCACCGACATGCGGTTCGCCTCGGCAAAGGTCTGGATGGCGTGGCCGATGTCACCAAAGGTGTTGCCGGGTTTGACCGCCGCAATGCCGCGCATCAACGCCTCATGCGTCACCTCGATCAGGCGCTGGGCCCGGATCGGCACATTGCCCGCCGAATACATCCGCGACGTATCGCCAAACCAGCCGTCCACGATCACGGTCACATCGATGTTCAGAATATCGCCGTCGCCCAGCTTTTTCGCACCCGGAATCCCGTGGCACACCACATGGTTGACCGAAATGCACGAGGCGTGCTGATAGCCTTTGTAGCCGATGGTGGCCGATACCGCACCATGGCGCGCCACCTCGGACCGGATGAAATCGTCAATCTCGGCCGTCGTCACACCGGGCTGCACCAGCGCACCGACATCGTCCAGGATCAAGGCCGCAACCCGCCCTGCCGCACGCATGCCCGCATAATCCGCGTCCTCATAGATGCGGATACCGTCCCGTGTCACACGACCGCGCATGTCGTCCATGCCCTGATCCTTTCGATTGTTAAGCCATAAATAGTCCAATTCACTGGCATTTGCCAGAGGGCGGCAGGTATAGATAGGCCGCAAGGAGTATCCAAATGACCAATCCAACCGCAGCCATGCTGGTGATCGGCGACGAAATCCTGTCCGGGCGCACCCGCGACAGCAATATGTACCACCTTGCCGGTCAGTTGACCGAACGCGGCATCACCTTGGCCGAGGTGCGCGTTGTGGCCGATGATCAGGCGTCCATCGTGGCCGGGGTCAATGCCCTGCGCGCCACCTATGACCATGTGTTCACGTCCGGCGGCATCGGGCCGACCCAAGATGACATCACCGCCGACGCGATGGCCGCAGCCTTTGGCGTCGCAATCACCCACCGTGCCGATGCGATGGACCTGTTGGGCGCGCATTACGCCCGGCAAGGGGCCGAGTTCAACGCCGCGCGCCAGCGTATGGCGCGCATCCCCGACGGTGCCGTGCTGATCGACAACCCGGTGTCGATCGCCCCCGGGTTCAGTCTGGGCAATGTCCATGTCATGGCCGGTGTGCCCCGCATATTCGAGGCGATGGTGGCAGGCGTTCTGGCCGGCATCACCGGGGGGGCACCGCTGCTTAGCCGTACCCTGCGTTTGCAGCGGGGCGAAGGGGATATCGCCACTGCATTTGCCGATTTCGCGGCGGGGTATCCGGATCTGTCGATGGGGTCCTATCCGTTCAACATGAATGGCAGTTTTGGCACCAATCTGGTGTTGCGCGGGATGGATGCGGCCCGGCTGGACGCGGCCTTGGCGACGTTGACCGCCCTTTTGGCCCCGCAAGACCCGGCATGACCCCCGAAACCCTGATGGCGGTGATGGAGGCGACATGGCCGCCTGCCGCGTCACGGGTGCTGGGGCCGTGGCAGTTGCGCGACGGGGCCGATGGCGGCAAGCGGGTTTCGGCGGCAACGGTTGCCGGGCCGTGGCAACCTGCGGATATTGCGCTGGCCGAGGCTGCCATGCCGCAGCCCCTGTTCATGATCCGCCCACAGGACAGCGATCTGGATGCGGCGCTGGCGGCACGCGG
>JANNAF010000425.1:0-9138 GCA_031384005.1 Rhodobacterales bacterium
GGAAAAACTGTCGGGTTACCCTGCCCGCCCAACCCCTGCACCAGCGCATTCGGGACGTGCATACGCAGCAAGAGTTGAACGTGACGCTGGACGCCCTTAAGCGCGGTTGGACAGTAACGTGCCCGCGCCTGACCGCGCGGCGGAACACCACCTTGGGTTGTTGGGCGTCTGGCTGGAACGGCAGGGCATCAAATCGCAGGCCGATGCGCCGCGCCCGGATGCGGCATGGCGGCTGGTGGCGCGCTATACCGCGCTGATGGAGAAAGAGTTTCGCAATGGGGCCGGAGTGGGCGAGTTGGCCACGGCGCTGGGGGTGACCCCGACCCATCTGACGCGGTGCTGTCAGCAGGCCTGTGGCCGTTCGGCCATAGAACTGATGCAGGACCGTCGCATCTTTGAGGCCCGCAAGTTGCTGAGTGAAACCAAGCTGCCGGTGGGCCGCATTGGGGCCGACCTTGGCTTTACCTCGGCGGCCTATTTCACCCGGGCGTTTCAGCATCGCACCGGGTCCTCGCCCACGGCATTTCGGCGCAGTCAATAGCGCCGGAGCGCGAACCGGGGGCGATGGGGGTGATTCGTCCATCTTAACGGAAATTCGGTTGGTGCGGCGGAAACTGCCCGCGACCCGATTTTTACCCCGGCTTTTGCAAATCTGACCCCGCAATGTCGCAAAAGGAATATGCGGCGGCGATTCCTGACGTTGACGCAAGGGGCGAAAGCATGCCGAATGTGGGCGTGATGTTCGCAGCCAGCGACCCGGCGTGTTGGCCCATGCCCATCGTGGGGAGGGACGGCCAAAACCAGACGGCGGCGAAACGCACCCACGACGCCTGACAATGTCGAATGACGCAAACGATCATGGCATAGCCTGACAGGGAGACGACCAATGACCTATCACACGACACCAAAAGCGCTGCACGCGGCGGCCGAAATGCACCTTGCCGAGGTGCAGAACGGCAAGTTGAGCCGCCGTGAATTTCTGACACGCACCACGGCGCTGGGCCTGACCGCCACCGCCGCCTATGGCCTGCTGGGCATGTTGGCCCCGGCGGCACAGGCCGAAGCCAAGGTTGGCGGCATCCTGCGCGTTGCCATGGAAACCAAGGCGCAAAAGGATCCGCGTCTGGCCGACTGGCCCCACATTGCCAACATCTACCGCGGTTGGCTGGAATATCTGGTTCAGTACAATTCCGACGGCACCTTTGAAGGTCGCCTGCTGGAAAGCTGGGAGGCCAATGCCGACGCCACTGAATACACGCTGAACGTGCGCAAGGGCGTCAAGTGGCAGAACGGCGACGACTTTACCGCCAACGACGTTTTGAACAACTTCCGTCGCTGGACCGATGGCACCGTCGAAGGGAACGCCATGGCGTCGCGTTTCATGGGTCTGGTCGATGCGGAAACCAAGATGCTGCGCGAAGGTTCGGTTGTGGTGGTCGATGATCACACCGTCAAACTGATGATGTCGCTGTCGGACGTGTCTGTGGTTCCGAACATCGCCGACTATCCGTCGGCTGTGGTTCATGCCAGCTTCAAGGACGGTGATGATCCGTCGGTCGGCGCGATCGGCACTGGTCCTTATGTGCCGGGCGAAATCATGGTCGGCCAGAAGATGACGCTGGTCCGCGCCCCGAACCACACTTGGTGGGGTGGCATGGCACCGCTGGACGAGATCCACTATATCGACTTTGGGACCGATCCGTCGGCCATGGTCAGCCTTGCCAACAGCGACGAAATCGATGTGAACTACGAATCCACCGGCGAATTCATCGACCAGTTGGACGCGCTGGGCTGGACCAAGTTCGAAGCGATCACCGCCTCGACGCTGGTCATCCGTTTCAACTCGGCCACGTCGGATCTCTACAAGGAAAAAGAGGTGCGTTCGGCGCTGCAGCGTTCGGTCGACCCCAAGGTCGTACTGGAGCTGGGCTATAAAGGTCTTGGTACCACGGCAGAAAACCACCATGCCTGCCCGGTTCACCCCGAATATGCCGCCCTGCCGCCGCAAAACTTTGACAAGGCAGGCGTCAAGGACGTTTTGGCGAAATACGGTCTGGCCGATGCCGAGTTCGAACTGGTCTCGCTTGATGGCGGGTACGAGTTGGACACCACTGACGCTGTGGCCGCGCAGATGCGTGACGCGGGTGTGAACGTCAAGCGGACCGTGATGCCGGGGTCGACCTTTTGGAACGACTGGCAAAAGTTCCCGTTCTCGTCCACCGGATGGAACCACCGCCCGTTGGCCGTGCAGAACATGTCGCTGGCCTATACCTCGACCGGGTCGTGGAACGAAACCGGGATGGCCAATGCCGAGTTTGACGCCGCTATGACCAAGGCACTGGGTCTGGCCAATGCCGACGAACGCCGTGTCGTGACCGAAGTGATGGAGCGTATCCTGCAAGAGGAAGGCTATATCATCCAGCCGTTCTGGCGCTCGCTGTACCGTCATGCCAAGGCGAATGTGGTTGGTGTCGAGATGCACCCATCGTTTGAGCATCACCACGCCAAGTGGTCGCTGGCATAATACCTGTCGGCCCGGGGCGCGTCCCAGGCGCCCCGGTCCACATTTGCCACCGCCCGGGGCGCGTCCTAAGCGCCCCGGGCCACCTTTGGCACCGCCCAAGGCGGGCCCACCAATAAGACGTCACCGGGGGAGATCTGTATGCTGAAATTCGTCGCAAGGCGGCTGAGTGTCATGGCATTGACCGCCCTCGTGCTGACATTCGTCGTCTTTTTCATGACCAACCTGCCGCCCAATCTGGAAAAACTGGCCCGCTCCGAAGGGTCAGTCCGCATGACCGACGAGGCGGTGGCGCAGTGGATCGTGGAAAACGGCCATTCCGGTTCGGTCTTTGGTCGGTATTCGCAGTGGCTGGGCATCAGCGCGGGCTGGACCTTTACCGATGAAAAGGGTGTCACGCGCGGTCGCTGCATCACCCGTGCAAATACACCCGAAACCGCCCCTGCCCGCTGCGGCATCTTGCAGGGGGAATGGGGATTTTCGACCAGCTTCAAAAAGCCGGTGCTGGAGATTGTCAGCCGGGCAATCGGGTCGACCGGCTGGCTGATGTTGGCGGTGATGCTGGTCATGGTGCCCATGTCGCTGTTGATCGGCGTTCTGGCGGGCATGCGTGAAGGGTCGCGTCAGGACCGGGTCCTGTCGACCTTTGCCATCGCCTCGACCGCGACGCCGGAATATGTGTCGGGCGTCATTTTGGTGGCCCTGCTGGCCTCACCCGCCACGGGGCTGTCGCCCTTGCTGGTCGACTGGGGCTGGATCGAGGGCAAGACGCTGTTTTTGGGCACAGCCACCAGTGCGATGGACAACATCACCTTCTGGAACTTTGCCCTGCCCGTCGCCACGATCGCACTTTATGGCATCGGCTATATCGCCCGGATGACCCGCGCCTCGATGTCCGAGGTGATGACGCAGCAATATATCCGCACCGCCCGGCTCAAGGGTGTGGCGTTCCGCGACGTGGTGCTGCGCCATGCCCTGCGCAATGCGCTGATCGCGCCCTTCACGGTGATCATGCTGCAATTCCCATGGCTTTTGAACGGCGTGGTGATCGTGGAAACCCTGTTCAACTACAAGGGGTTCGGCTGGACACTGGTCTGGGCGGCCGGCAACAATGACATCGAACTGCTGCTGGGCTGTTCGGTCGTGGCAGTTTTCGTGGTTCTGGTGACACAGCTGATTTCTGACATCGGCTATGTGTTCTTGAACCCTCGCATCAGGATGGCTTGACACATGGACGCACTTTCCTGGGGCGGTATCTTCGCCAAGATGGCGGTTCAATTCCTGCCGGTCTGGTTCGCCCTTGTGGTGACCTTTGCCCTGTCGATCCGGTTCAAACGGCATCTGGGCCTGTATGGCAAACTGTTTGACAGCCCGGTTGGCATGGTGGGCTACGGCCTGGTGATGTTCTGGGTGTTCACGGCGGTCTTTGCCGACATGATCATCACCCATGACCCCTTGGGCCAGTTGGGATCGGTCAAGAACCCGCTGCCCGGTATGCCGGTGCTGAACCTGAAGGACGGGCAATATCCGTGGTATCTGCTGGGCGGCGACCATCTGTCGCGCGATGTGTTCAGCCGCATGGTGATGGGCGCACGGCAGGTGCTGGTGATCGCGCCCGCCGCCACCACATTCGCGTTTATCGTCGGCGTCACCCTGGGCCTGCCAGCCGGGTACTTTGGCGGGCGGCTGGATACCGGGCTGTCGTTTCTGGCCAACCTTGTGCTAGCCTTTCCGGTGATCTTGCTGTTCTACCTGCTGGTCACCCCCGAAATCCGCGACACCGGCATTCCGGTTTACCTTGCCGCCGTTCTGTTCCTGTTCCCGGTGATCTTTTTCTCGGTGCTGTTCAACGCCCGCTATTTTACCAATCCACCGCGCCGCAACCTGTATGTCGGGCTGACGCTGGTCATTGGGTTGTGGGCCTATTCGGGCCTTGCGTTCAACATGGACCCGCTGGGTGTGTGGGGGATGGAGCCGAACCTGCTGAACGTCTTTGTCTCGGTCGTGTTCGTTAACGCGCCCACGGTGTTTCGCATCGTGCGCGGCATCGTGATGGACCTCAAGGCGCGCGACTATGTGGCAGCAGGCCAGACCCGCGGCGAAAGCGGCTGGTACATCATGCTGTGGGAGATTTTGCCGAACGCCCGTGGCCCGCTGATCGTCGATTACTGTCTGCGCATCGGCTACACCACCATCCTCTTGGGCACCCTTGGCTTTTTTGGCCTTGGCGTCACCCCCGAAAGCCCTGACTGGGGCTCCACCATCAACGCGGGCCGCAAACTGCTGTCCTCGGTCCCCCATCCCGCCGTGATCCCGGCGCTGGCCCTGATGAGCCTTGTCCTCGGCCTCAACCTCCTGGCCGACGGCTTGCGCGAAGAAAGCCTGAAAGACTGATGCCCATCCTCGCTGTTCAAATATCCCACGGGGGTGCGGGGGTGTGAAACCCCCGCTCCGCCCTCAACACCAGAGGCTGCCATGACCGATTGGGACCCCTCCAAACCCATCCTCGAAATCGAAAATCTCTCGATCTCCTTCTTCACCCGCATGCGCGAAATCCCGGCTGTGATGGATTTTTCCTGCACCGTCATGGCGGGCGAGGCGATGGGGCTGGTCGGCGAAAGCGGCTGCGGCAAATCCACCGTTGCCTTGGCCGTGATGCGCGACTTGGGCAAGAACGGCAAAATCGTCAGCGGCACCATCCGCTTCAAGGGCCGTGACCTGACCCATATGACCGAAGAAGAGCTGCGCCATATCCGCGGCTCGGAAATCGCGATGATCTATCAAGAACCGATGGCCTCGCTGAACCCCGCGATGAAGATCGGCGCGCAATTTGCCGAAGTGCCGATGATCCATCAAGCCATGTCGCAGACCGACGCCTGGGCGCTGGCGCGCCAGATCGTGGCCGATGTGCGCCTGCCCGATCCCGACCGCATATTGCAGGCCTATCCGCACCAGTTGTCGGGCGGCCAACAGCAGCGCATCGTCATCGCGATGGCGCTGATGTCCAAGCCTGCCCTGCTGATCCTGGACGAACCCACCACCGCGCTGGATGTGACGGTCGAGGCGGGGATTGTCGATCTGGTCAAGGCGCTGGGCGAAAAATACGGCACCTCGATGCTCTTCATCTCGCACAACCTTGGCCTGATCCTGGATGTCTGCGACCGCCTCTGCGTCATGTATTCCGGCGAGGCGATCGAGACCGGCAACGTGGGCCAAGTTTTCGACAAGATGCGCCACCCCTATACGCAGGCCCTGTTTCGCTCGATCCCGCTGCCGGGCGCTGACAAGAACACCTCGCCGCTGGTCGCCATTCCCGGCAACTTTCCCCTGCCCCATGAACGGCCGAACGGCTGCAACTTTGGCCCGCGCTGCGATTATTTCGAGGCCGGGCGCTGTGATGCGGCCGAAATTCACATGTCACCGGTTCCGGGCGATGACCGCCATGCCAGCCGCTGTCTGAAATGGGCCGAAATCGATTGGAACGCCCCGATCAAGGCCAAGGTGGTCAAGCCGAAAACCCCGGTGGGCAAGGTCGTGCTCAGGATGTCCGACCTCAAGAAATACTATTCGATTGCCAGCGGCGCCTTTGGCGGCGGCACCAAAAAGGTGGTCAAGGCCAATGAAACCCTGAGCTTTGAGGCCCGCGAAGGCGAAACCCTGGCCATCGTCGGTGAAAGCGGTTGCGGCAAGTCGACCTTCGCCAAGGTGTTGATGGGGTTGGAGACGGCGACATCCGGCACGATCATGCTGTTTGACGAAAACGTCCAGTCAACGCCGATCCAGCAGCGCAACACCGACACGGTATCCTCGGTGCAGATGGTGTTCCAGAACCCGTTCGACACGCTGAACCCGTCGATGAGCGTGGGCCGCCAGATCATCCGCGCTTTGGAGATCTTCAAATTCGGCACATCGGATGCCGACCGTCATGCCCGGATGCTGGAACTGCTGGATCTGGTCAAACTGCCGCGCGCATTCGCCGAACGGATGCCACGCCAGTTGTCGGGCGGGCAAAAGCAGCGCGTTGGCATCGCCCGCGCCTTTGCCGGTGGGGCCAAGGTGGTGGTGGCAGACGAGCCGGTTTCGGCGCTGGACGTGTCGGTGCAGGCCGCAGTCACCGATCTGCTGATGGATATTCAGCGCGAAAACCGCACCACCCTTTTGTTCATCAGCCATGATCTGAGCATCGTGCGTTATCTGTCTGACCGGGTCATGGTGATGTATCTGGGCCATGTCGTCGAAATGGGCACCACCGATCAGGTATTTTCGCCGCCCTATCACCCCTATACCGAGGCGCTGTTGTCAGCGGTGCCCATCGCGGACACCCGCGTGATCAAAAAACGCATCGTGCTGGAAGGCGACATCCCATCCGCGATGAACCCACCACCCGGTTGCCCGTTTCAGACCCGGTGCCGCTGGAAATCACAGGTGGCGGGGGGCTTGTGTGATATCGAGATGCCGCCGGTCAAGATGCTGGCGGATGGCCACCAGATCAAATGCCACCTGACTGATGAGGTGCTGGCAACGATGGAACCGGTCATCAAGATTGCAGCGGAGTGACCTTGGCCAAAGATGGGCAGATTGCCCATCCTACAAGGGGTGCTTGACGGGCCGGCCGGGTGATTTGCAGTTGCCCAAGGCCGGCAGCCGTTCGTGCCCGTGAAACCGTGACAACAGTCCCCTGGACTGTTGTCATGGCATTAGCCCAGAATGGCCACGACATAGCCCTTGGTTTCGGCATAGGGCGGGATGCCGCCATATTTCTCGACCGCTTGTGGTCCGGCGTTATAGGCGGCCAATGCCAGGCGCCACGAGCCAAAGCGTTTGTACATCATCGCCAGATACCGTGCGCCGCCTTCCAGGTTTTGCTGCGGATCGTTGGCATCCACCCCCAGATTGGCCGCCGTTCCGGGCATCAGTTGCGCCAGCCCCGTCGCTCCCTTGGGCGATACGGCCCCTTGGTTCCAGCCGCTTTCCTGCTGCACCAGACGCAAGAACAAATCCTCGGGGATGTTGTGTTTGCGGGCCGCGGCCTTGGCCAGCGCCAGAAACTTGCCTTTGTAATTGCCGCTATAGCGTTTGACGGCAGCCTTGTCCGCCTTGCCTGCCCCCGGTTTCAGGCGGCCCGAGGTTTCATATTGTTCCGACAGCCGCCCATCCAACAGCGAGGTCTGCGACCGGAACAGCGCGCCCCGGTTGCTGGACCCACCGCCCAGAACCAGACCCTCAGCCAGGGCAGGTGCCACGGGGCCCACGCCCAGGGCAAGGGTCAGGATCACGCGGGCAACAGGGTTCAATGCGGTCCGGGCCATCGATCACCTCTTAACTTTACCAGTCCAAATCATAGCGGCTTTTGCCGGATCGTCCAGCGGCGGAGTCGTGTTCGGCACAGTTAGGCCGGATTGCGGCCTTGAAGCGGGCGGTCTATAGATTTTGTTAACCAAACTCGACGAGTCTGTCGGGCAGGAATCAGGGAGTGGATCATGGCAGGATCGGTCAACAAGGTCATCATTGTGGGCAATCTGGGGCGCGACCCCGAGGTGCGCAGTTTTCAAAATGGCGGCAAGGTGGTCAACCTGCGCATTGCCACGTCCGAAACATGGCGTGACAAGTCCAGTGGTGAGCGCAAGGAAAAGACCGAGTGGCATTCGGTCGCCATTTTCAACGAGGCGTTGGGCAAGATCGCTGAGCAATACCTCAAAAAAGGGTCGACGGTTTATATCGAGGGCCAGTTGGAAACCCGCAAATGGCAGGACCAATCCGGTGCTGATCGCTACACCACTGAAATCGTTGTGAAACAGTTCCGCGGTGAGTTGACCCTGCTGGGCGGCCGTGATGGCGGCGGCGGTGGTGGCGGCGGCAGTGGCGGTTATGAGGATCGTGGCGGGGACGAGTATCAGGGTGGCGGGTCATCGGGTGGCGGGTCCTCGGGTGGCGGATCCTCGGGCGGGTATGGCGGCGGGTCGTCACGCGGTGGGTCATCTGGTGGTGGCGGCGGCGGTGGTCGTTCGGATATGGACGACGAAATCCCGTTCTGAGGCGGGCTTTCACCGCATCACAGGGCGACAAAACGCCAAAAGGGCACCCATGGGTGCCCTTTTGCATTGGGATGGCGGGCTGCTCTGGACCTTTGGGGGGGAATTCCCTATATAATCGGTCAACAACTGTGAGAGACCGCGATGAACCAGCCGCAGGACAGGATCGAGGGCGCCCCCCTGATCCGGCCATCCACCACCGACCATCCCCTGTATGAGCCCGTCGTGGACGCATGCCGTACCGTGTTTGACCCGGAAATACCGGTCAACATCTTTGACCTTGGCTTGATTTACACCATCGAGATCAACGACCAGTCCGAAGTTGCCATCGCCATGACCCTGACTGCGCCGGGTTGCCCGGTGGCTGGCGAAATGCCGATCTGGGTGGAGAATGCGGTCAGCGCCGTGCCGGGCGTGCAATCATGCACCGTCAATCTCACCTTCGATCCGCCGTGGGACAAAAACCGCATGAGCGAAGAGGCCAAGCTGGCTGTCGGCATGTTCTGACGAGCGCGTTCTTGGGCACGGTCGTTAACGGTGTTTCGCAGAAGCCCTGTCAAGTCGGGACTTTACCTAGGAGGTGCC
>JANNAF010000463.1:0-18160 GCA_031384005.1 Rhodobacterales bacterium
GGCAGGGTCGGGCGTTTCGGTCACCGGCTCTGGCGGGGTGGTGGCAATCTTGACGGCCGGGCGCGGGCGCGGCGGCTGGCTGGAGCGTGGCACCTTGATCGGTTGCGGCAGATCCGCTGGCGGGGCCACAGGCTCGGGCACGGGTTCGGGCTGCGGGGCCGGGTCCACTGGCAGGGGTTCTGGGGCTGGCTCTGGCGCAGGCTCGGGGGCAGGTTCTGGCACAGGCTCTGGCACAGGCTCTGGCGCGACTTGTGGCTCTGGCGGAACCTCGACCGCTGGCGCAGGCTCGGGCACGGGCGGTTCAACCACCGGCGCGGCATCGGGCTCTGCGGGGGCTTCAACAGCGGGTTCAGGCGCGGTTTCGGGCGGTTGGGCCGGTTCCGGGGCCACGTCGGGCACTGTTGGCGCGGACGATGTCATGGCGTCAAACTCGGCTGTCGAAATCATCGACACGTCCACCACCTGAATCTCGGGCACCTCCTGCGGGGCAGATATCCAGCCCCCCAGAATAGCCCAAAGGATCAGGCCGACATGCCCGAAACCCGAGATGATGACGCCCTTGTTCATTACGGCGCCGGATCGTCGCTGCCAGCAGCGGGGCCAGCAGCGGGGCCAGCACCAAACGACGGCCCACCCGGGTCGGTCACCAAACCGATGTTGTTGAATCCACCCGCATTCAGCGCACCCATCAGTTGCGCCACCCGCGCATAGGCCACCGCACCATCCGCCCGCACAAAGACCTTGTCAGACGTCCGTTCCGCCGCAATCGCACGCAGCTTGGGGATCAATTCGCTGTCGGCCACCTCCAACGACTGGATCATCACCAAACCATCCACCGTCAGGGTAATCGTCAACGGTTCTTCCTGTTCGGTCGGCATGGCGTTGGCCGCCGTTTCGGGCAACTTGACCGGCACCCCAACAGTCAACATCGGGGCCGCAACCATAAAGATGATCAGCAAGACCAGCATCACGTCCACAAAGGGCGTGACGTTGATCTCGCTCATCGCGGCTGCGCGGCCACGGTGCCGCCGACGGCGCCCGCCACCTGATTTCTGAACAACCCCACCCGCCATCTCAGGCGTCCAACTGCCGGGACAGGATCGTCGCAAACTCATCGGCAAAGCTTTCATAGCCGCCCAGGATGTGTTCGCTGTCCGAATTCAGCTTGTTGTAAAACACCACCGCCGGAATGGCCGCGATCAGGCCAATGCCCGTGGCCAGCAAGGCCTCGGCGATGCCAGGTGCGACGACAGCCAGACTGGTGTTCTGGCTGATGGCAATCTGCTCAAAGCTGTGTTTGATCCCCCAGATCGTGCCGAACAACCCGATGAACGGTGCAGTAGACCCGGTGGTGGCCAAAAAGCTCAACCCCTTGTTCAGCCGCTCGGATTCGCGCGAAATCGCGACATCCATAGCCCGGTCGATCCGCGCCTGTGCCCCCGCGATCAAACCACCGTCAGACCGGTGGCTACGCCGCCATTCCAGCATCCCGCTGGCAAAGATCTTTTCGCTTGGCCCCTCGGGCGTCGGGCCGATCTTTTCAAACAACTCGTCCAACGGCTCGCCGGACCAAAAGGCGCGGTCAAATATGCCGGCCTCCTTGCGGCTGGCGCGGAACAGGATGTGCTTTTGAATGATGATCGCCCATGACCAGAATGACATCACCATCAGACAGACCATCACGACCTGAACCGTCAGTGTCGCCCGCGCAAAAAGGCTAAGCAAAGAGAAATCAATCTCCTGCGCTGCCGCAAGTGTCGTCGTTTCCATTGTGCCTGCTCTGGTTATCGGTGCTCTTTGGCCCCTATTACCTAACATCTTACATGGATTTGAAGGGGAATGCCAACACAACTGCGTCAAACGGCGCATTGTTGCTGACGTGGTAACAGTTTCCAGCCACGCGGTGGGTTTCACCCACCCTACCCCAGACGTCCGTTTGCGGTGGTTTGTGGCAACCGGCGCAGGGTGGGTGATGCCCGCGTTTTGCGCCGGTAAAACCCGGGCTAACCCACTGTTCGCCGGGGGCATTTCGCCGCCAGCATGTCGCGCATCACCAGCGGGATGCGGCTGGGCAGGCCCTGCGGGGTCAGGCAAACCAGGGTGACTGTCGACGCAAACAAAACCTCATCCCCGCGCAGAATATCCTGCACCAGCACGATCCGCGCACCGGTCAGCGTGGTCAGGCGGGTCCGGACCTGCAATTCATCGTCAAACCGCGCTGGACGCAGATAGTCTGCCTCGACGCGACGAACGGCAAACACCAGCCCCGCCTCGGACCGCAGCCGCCCCTGATCCACCCCAAGGCTGCGCACCCATTCGGTCCGCCCCCGTTCAATGAACTTCAGGTAATTGGCATAATAGACGATACCCGCCAGATCGGTGTCCTCGTAATAGACCCGCAGCGCAAACCGGTGGCCCGTGTCAGGGCCCGTG
Source organism: Rhodobacterales bacterium (assembly GCA_031384005.1). Taxonomy (GTDB): domain Bacteria; phylum Pseudomonadota; class Alphaproteobacteria; order Rhodobacterales; family Rhodobacteraceae; genus Stagnihabitans. The sequence continues at coordinate 2,434 of JANNAF010000463.1, forward strand.
TCAGGGCCCGTGTCAGACAAGCGGCACAAAGGGCACGCCACATCCCGTCAACACCAAGATCGCCGTCAGCACAAGAAACCGCATTGCACCCTCTCCCTTTTTTCGAAAGGCTAGTCCAGCCTGTCGGCCCTGCCTAGCCCTGTTTCAAAAGGCCGTGCAAGTGCCGCGCTGTGACCGCGATATGTTCCGCCAGCACACTGGTCTCCTCCGCCAACCTCGACACCTCCTGCGAGATGAAGCCAAAAGCGGCACCCGAGGCGCCAGCACGCCCCGCCTCCAGCCGCGCATTGACAGCCAGTATCCGCAAGGTCCGCAATATCTCGACAATCGGGTCGGTATCGCCCAACAGCAGACGCGCCTGCCCGGAAATGGCCACCAGCATCGCCGCGTTGTGCAACTCAGCGCGTTTGGTCTGGTCGATGTCAATCACGACGCCTTCCAGAAACTGCAATTCGGCCCCGCTCCACACACCGCCACCAATTTCATGCACCCAGCGGTCCGTGCCATCTGGTTGAACGATGCGGTAATCGACGCTCCAGTTAGTCTGGCTGGCCAGCGCCTGATCCACAGCCGCATAAACCGCCTGCAGATCATCCTTATGGGTCAAAGCGGCGTAGGGTTCGCCATTCACTCTGGTAAACGCCGTAGCCTGCTTGCCTGTCAGCAGCGGCACATCACCCACCATGTAGATCATGGAATAGTCCTTGTCGTTGCGGCACCGGTACAAGAACCCGTTCATCCGCCGGACGATGCTGTCAATGATCCGCCTGTTGTCGCCGCCACTATCCAGCATTGTCCCCCCAATTCCCTTGGCCGGTTTTCCTTTGGCTAAGGCAAAATGGTTAAGCCCCGGCTAACGCCACCGGCATCCGGGCAAACAAACGCAAGGCATGCGACGGGTCGCGGGCAACAGCGGGCAAAATCCGGTCATACCCTGCCGCAATCACCGCCGCGATTTCGGGTCGCAAGATGACCTGCCCCCCGACATCGGCCAAAGGCGACACGGTGGCAAAGGCACGGTCTGACCACAACAGGATCATTTCAGCCGCCTGCACCAGGGCCAGATCAGCCGCCGCCATCGCAGACAGATCGGCATCCATCGCCACAAACACGAACACCGCCTTGATGCGGCCATCAGGGTCAAACCGGAACAGCCGATACTGGTTCGCGCCCTCGCCCGCCAACCGCGCGCACAAGGCCCCCAGTTCCGGCACCAACCCGCCCAAACCCGGAACCAATGGCAATTCGGCCCAGTCGCGAAAGAAAAACATCATCAGATTGGCGCCCAGTTCGGGGTCCGTCTCGGCCATCTTGTGGCCCGCCAAGGTCACCACCGCCTCGACCGCCCCTTTGACGACTGACAGCGTGGCATCATCCACACCAAAGACCACCGGCACGATCGGTCGGCCCCAACGCGCAAACAGGAATGTCCCGTCACTGCGGGTGAACAGGGCCGAAATCTGGTCATAGGTCATGCTTTTGACACCGCCGCCATCACCTCGGCCCCATCCACGATCTGCGCAAAGCCCCGCAGGTTGGACAATGTCATCTCCAGCACGGCCTCGGTCGAGATTTCACGACCATCCCGCGCCCGCCGACCGAAATTGATCAGCGCATCGGCCACCACCATGGTCTGAAACCCAAGGTTGCCCGCCATCCGCGCCGTACTTTCGACGCACATATTCGCCTCGCCACCCATCAGGACCAAACGGTCATGGCCGCCTGCGCGTAACAACGCCTCCAGCCCCGTACCGATAAAACCCGAGGATCCGCGCTTGATCACCACCGCCTCGCCGGGCAGCGGTGCCATTTCGGGCATCGCCGCACTTAACGGGTTGTCGGGGTGAAATTCGTCCGCCGGATCGGTGCCGTGGTGATGGACATGCACCACCGGCAGCCCCGCCGCGCGAAACCCGGCCAAAACCTGCGCTGCCGCCTCGACAGCGCCCGGATTGGCCCATGGGTTGCCCGCGTCGCGGGTGTCGCGCATCGCCTCTTGCAGATCAATCACCACCAGCGCCGTCGTCATTGCTCAGCCCCCCAGAAAATCAACCTTGCCAACCTCGACCCCGTTTGCCCGCAAGATCGCATAGGCCGTCGTCAGGTGGAAATAAAAGTTCGGGATGGCATAGCCCGCATAGTATTGGGGCGCTGGAAAGGTCAGTTCGCGCGGGCCCGCCTTGACCATGATCGTGCGGTCCTCGGCCCCGACAAACGCCTCGGGGGGAAGGGTGGCGATAAAGGCCACTGTCTTGGCAATGCGGTCCTGCAACTCGGCCAAGGTCGATTCGGTGTCGACAAATCCCGGCACCTCGACCCCCGCCAGCCGCGCCGACATGCCCTTGGCGTGGTCGCAGGCAATGGTGATCTGACGCCAGAACGGCAACATATCAGCAATCAGCCGCAATTGCGGGATGACCTCGGGCTTCAGCTTTTTGGCCTCGGCATGGGTCTCGGCCTTGGCAAGGATTTTTGACATCGCGGTCAGCGAATGGATCAAGGCAGGAACGGGGGTTTGCATGGCGGCTCCAAGGTTGGTCAGGCGGCATAAAAGGCGGGTTTGGCCAGGAAAGGCAAGGGGGCGTCACACCCCCAGACACCACCGCATCACCGCCTTTTGCGCATGCAGGCGGTTTTCAGCCTCGTCGAACACCACCGAATGTGGGCCGTCCATGACAGTGCTCGTCACCTCGTCGTTGCGGTGGGCGGGCAGGCAATGCATGAACAGCGCGTCAGGTTTGGCATGGGCCATCAAGGCATCGTTGACCTGATAGGGCGACAACTGGTTGTGGCGGCGTTCCTTGGCGCTTTCGGGGTCATGCATCGACACCCAGGTGTCGGTCACCACCAGATCGGCCCCGGCGACCGCCAGAACCGGGTCACGCTGAATGATCACCGTGCTGCCCTTTTCCCGCGCAAAGCCCACGAATTTATCCTCGGGGTCCAGAGGTTCCGGCCCCGTGAAGGTGAAGTCAAAGCCGAACTGTCCCGCCGCATGGATGAAGCTGGCGCAGACATTGTTGCCGTCACCCGCCCAGACCACCTTGCGCCCGGCGATGGGGCCGCGATGTTCCTCATAGGTCATCACATCGGCCATGATCTGACAAGGATGGGTGCGGTTGGTCAGGCCGTTGATCACCGGGACGGTGGCATGTTCGGCCATCTCCAGCAGCGTCGCCTCCTCATAGGTGCGGATCATGATCAGATCGACATAACGCGACAGGACGCGGGCGGTGTCGGCAATCGTCTCGCCATGGCCCAACTGCATCTCTTTGCCCGACAGAACCATGGTCTGCCCCCCCATCTGGCGCACCCCCACATCAAAGCTGACACGCGTCCGGGTCGAGGGTTTTTCAAAGATCAATGCCACCATGCGCCCCGCCAGCGGCTGCTCGTCATCCGGCTCGCCCTTGGGGCGGCCTGCGCGGGCCGATTTCATGGCATGGGCCGAATTGATCATGGCCCGCAGGTCGGCTGCGTCGGTTTTGTGGATATCAATGAAGTGCTTCATGGCGTTCTCTTTAAAAGGGCGTAGTGGAGGCGAGGGCGGACTGGGGGCCAGCCCCCAGACCCCCGGGATATTTATGGACAGATGAAACGGTCAGAGCGCGGCCTCGACCGCCGTGGCTGCCCGGTCCAGCCGGGCCAATGCTTCGGTGATGTCGACATTGGGGATGTTCAGGGCGGGCAGCAGGCGGATGACGTTGTCCGCAGCGGGCACCGTCAGCAGGTGTTCGCTGTAAGCGGCCTTGACCACATCGGTATTGGCCGCGCGGCACTTCAGTCCCATGATCAGGCCCTGTCCGCGCACCGCCTCGAAGACCTTTGGGTGGGCTGCAACCAACCCCTCCAGCCCCTGACGAAAACGGGTGCCCTTGGCATGGACGGTATCCAGAAAGGTGGGTTCGCTGACGATCTGCATGACAGCCGAGCCCACCGCACAGGCCAGGGGGTTGCCGCCATAGGTTGATCCATGGGTGCCCGCCACCATGCCTTGGGCGGCATCCTCGGTGGCCAACACCGCACCCAAGGGAAATCCGCCGCCGATGCCCTTGGCGACCATCATGATATCGGGGGTGACACCTGCCCATTCATGGGCAAACAGCCGGCCCGTCCGGCCCATGCCGCACTGCACCTCGTCAAAGATCAGCAGGGTACCCGTGCTGTCGCACAGATCGCGCAGACCCTTCAGGCACTGGTCCGGCACGACCCGGATGCCCCCTTCGCCCTGAATGGGTTCAATGATCACGGCGCAGGTCTGATCGGTGATGGCCGCGCGCAGCGCATCATGATCGCCCCATGCCAGTTGAATGAACCCCGGCATCAGGGGGCCAAAGCCCTTGACCATCTTTTCTGCGCCCGCCGCCGCAATCGCACCGGTGGACCGCCCGTGAAACGCCCCGTCAAACGCGATGATCCCGGTCCGTTCGGGGGCGCCCTTCACATAGTGATACTTGCGCGCCATCTTGATCGCCAGTTCCGCCGCCTCGGTGCCTGAATTGGTGAAAAACACCGTATCGGCAAAGGTCGCCTCGACCAGCGCCTCGGCCAGCTGTTCCTGCTCGGGGATGCGGTACAGGTTCGACACATGCCACAGCTTGCCCGCCTGTTCCGTCAGCGCCGCCACCAGTTCGGGGTTGGCATGGCCCAGCGCATTGACCGCAATCCCCGCGCCCAGATCCAGATACCTTGTGCCATCCTCGGCGGTCAGCCATGACCCCTCGCCTTTGACAAAGGCCAAGGGGGCGCGGTTATAGGTCGGCAGAACTGCGGTGATCATGTCAGGGATCCTTGTTGGAGGCCAAAGGGGTGCCAAAGACGGGCACAAAGGTCAATCAGAATGACGATCGACAGAGCGGGGGGGGGGTGGCGCAAAGCCACGACGATCAGACGCCTTACGCGAATATGCGTCGGCGTCGGGGCAGAGACAGGATGATGTGCTGCGTAACCATGCAGCGGGGTTAAGCCAGCCCCGCTGACCTGTAAAGCCAATTTGCACAGCCCTTGCGCAAATAGCTTGGCCAGCGGGGCACCCGCCGCTGGCCACGCCCGGCCTTTATCTGCGAACGCTACTGGCCCAGCACGGTGATGCGACCCTCGATGACCGGTTTGACCGTGCCCATCTTCTCGACATAGGCCATGACGTCATTGGCGACCAAAGCCCCGGCCCCGGTATCGGTGATCAGCCGCCCGCCGCCCAGTGCGGCATAACCGTCACCGCCCCCCAGAATGTAATCATTGACTGCCACGGAATACAGGCTGTCCGCCGCCAGCGGCACCCCCGCCACCATGACCTGCGACACCCGCGCCCCCACCTCGGCGCCTGGATCATAGGCAAAGGTCAACCCCGACACCTGCGCAAACCGCCCTGCCCCCTTTTCCACCTGACTGACCGCATTTTCCAACGCGGCCAGGACCTGCGACCCCGGCAATTCGGTCACCTGAGTGATGTTGCCAAACGGCAGTTCCGTCAGAATGTCGCGCCGCGTCAGCCGCGCGCCTGCGTCATAGGTCCGGTCCGCCCGGATGCCCCCACCGTTCATGATGGCGATGTCCGCCCCGGTCGCGGCCCGCATCGCATCGGCAATCAGATTGCCCATCGTGCTTTCCTCACCGCGCACCACGTTGCGCCGACTGTCCATCGCCGTCTCGGTCAACCCGATCTCGACGTTCAGCGTGTCATCCAGCTGCTTTTGGAACGCCTCCACCATGGCCTGCGTCTCGGGGTCGGGCGTGACCGATGCCGTATCGATAAAGCGGAAATCGGGCGTCCACTTGACCACCCGCTTGCCGTCTTTTTCCTGAACATCCACCATCAGATCCACCGGCGACAAATGCCGCGCATCCATCGAGGTTTCGACATAGGCCGTGATCCCGTCATATGACGTGCCATAGGAATGGTCATCCCCGGACAGGATCACGTCAAACGCCTTGGACCGGATCAACAGCCGGTCATTGCCCATATCGGTCTGCACCACACCAACCACCAGATCGGCGCCCGCGTCGCGCGCCGCACGGGCCGCCTCGATGGCCATGTCCACCGTCGGCCCGAACACCAGATCGCCCGTGCGTGCCACCGTGGGCGAGGTGTCTTGTGCCACCGGGATCAGTGCCACCTTGATCCCCGCCACGTCCTTGATCACCACCCCGCCCAAACCCGCAATCGCAGATCCGTCGGCTTGGGTGATGTTGATGGCCGCCCAAGGATACTTGCTGGCCGCCATCTTCTCGATAAAGTTTTCGGGCCCGAAATCGAACTCGTGGTTGCCCGGGACAGCCAGATCAAAGGGCACGATATTGGTCAGATCGACCGTATTCTGGCCCTTGTCGAACCCAGACAACAGACTGGGTGACAGCATGTCACCGTCAAACAGATACAGCGTATTGGGGTTGGCCGCCCGCTCGGCCCGCGCCACGGCATTCAGCCGCGCAAACCCGCCCCGCGTGCCATCCCCGGCAAAACTGTACACATCGCCAACCCCCAGCAGGGTGATCTTGACCGGCTCGGCATGGGCCGGGGTCATCAGGGCCGGAACGGCCAGAACACTGCCCAACAAAACCGCCAGAATAGGTTTGGTCATCGCTGCAACTCCTCTTTTGGTTGTGACCGCAGTCTGCGCCCCCACATGTGCCAAGTCAAAGGCAACAATCGCATGACAGATTGACCGCCTGATCAGGTTCAGGCATGACCCGGCCATAGGTGTCAGAGGCAAGCCCATGTTGATCTATAAAATCTTTCGCCGTGCCGAATGGGTGGCCTTTCGTGATGCTGGGGTGACCTTGGGCGCACCCATCGACCTGACCGACGGTTACATCCACTTTTCGACTGCGGCGCAGGTGGCCGAAACCGCCGCCAAATACTTTGCCACCGAAAGCGACCTTGTTCTGCTGGCGCTGGACAGTGACAAACTGGGCCCGGCCATCAAATGGGAACCCGCCCGCAATGCTGCGCTGTTTCCCCACCTGTACCGCCAACTGACGCTGGCCGATGTGCTGTGGGACAAATCGCTGCCCCTGGGTGCCACCGGCCACATCTTCCCCGAGGGCGTGTTTTGACCTTGACGGAAACGCTTGGCCTGTCGATTTTGCACCGTTTTGACCCCGAAACGGCGCATGGCCTGTCGTTGCGCGCCCTGAACGCGGGGCTGGTGCCGCTGCCGGGGCCGGTCACCTCGGCCCGGCTGGCCTGCACCCTTGCCGGACTGCCGCTGTTGAACCCGATCGGCCTTGCGGCAGGGTATGACAAGAATGCAACCGCCGTCGCCGCCCTGTCGCGCGCCGGCTTCGGCTTTATCGAGGTGGGCGCCGCCACCCCGCGCCCGCAACCGGGCAACCCCAAACCGCGCCTGTTTCGTCTGACCACAGACCGTGCCGCGATCAACCGGTTTGGTTTCAACAACGACGGCGCAGACGCCATTGCCACCCGGCTGGGTCGGCGCCTGCGTGGCCCCGTCCCCGTCGGCCTAAACCTTGGCGCAAACAAGGACAGCACCGACCGCGCCGCCGATTTCGCCTCGGTGCTGGCAACCTGCGGCCCGTATGTCGATTTCGCCACTGTCAACGTCTCCTCGCCCAACACCGAACGCCTGCGCGACCTGCAAGGCCGCGCCGCCCTGTCCGCCCTTTTGGCCGGCGTGATGGACGTGCGCGCCGCCCTGCCCCACCCCCTCCCGGTTTTCCTGAAAATCGCGCCTGATCTGACCGACAACGATCTGTCCGAAATCGCCGAGGTGGCCCTCGCCTCTGGCCTGTCAGGCATCATCGCCACCAACACCACCCTGGACCGTCAAGGTTTGAAATCTGCAAATGCCGACGAAAAGGGCGGGCTATCCGGCGCGCCATTGTTCGAAAAGTCCACACGCACATTGGCTCGCCTGTCGCAACTGACCGAGGGCAAACTGCCATTGATCGGGGTTGGCGGCGTTGAAACCGCGGATCAGGCCTATGCCAAGATCAAGGCCGGGGCGACCGCCGTGCAGTTTTATACCGCGATGGTCTATCAGGGCCTGTCGCTCGCCGCCCGGCTGGCCACCGGCCTAGACGCCCTCTTGCAACGCGACGGCCACACCACGGTCAGCGCCGCTATAGGCACCGGACGTCACGACTGGCTCTGACGCAATTCGATTTTTCGCAGAAAAATCATGTCGCGCCAAACCTTTCCAGTTGGTTAATTTCCGAAAACCAACCCGTTGATTTCAAACGGTTTTCAAAAACGTCCAGATCTGGACGCCTCAAAATGCCTTGAATGTCATCGTGGTCAGGGTCCGTACGATGTCTGGAATGTCAAACAGCTTGCCCGACAGATAATGCCCGACATCCTCGCCCTCCGGGATGTAAACCTTGGCAATCAGGTCATATTCGCCGCTGGTCGAATACAACTCGCTCACCACCTCACGATCATAAACCGCATCGGCCACCTCATAGGTCTTGCCGGGGGTGCAGCGGAACTGGACGAATACACAAGTCATGGCCGTCTCTCCTTTTGGCAGACCCTAGTCCGCCTCGGTGGGCTCCTGCAAGGCCAAGACCGGGGCCGCCTTCAAATCGGCAATCGACAAGGCCCGTTTGGGCAGGGCCAGCCGGTTGCGCACCACCCAGTGCAGACGTTTTTCGGCCCGCGTGATGGCAACATAGGCCAACCGCTTCCACAACGGCATCCCCGCCTCCAACCGCCCGGCCTGCGCCGCGGCATACAGATCGGGGGCAAAGACCTGCACATCCTCCCACTGGCTGCCCTGCGCCTTGTGAATGGTCACCGCCGCCCCATGCAGAAACGTCGCCCCCATCCGCGCGGCGCTGGGAATGAACGGCTCCTCCTCGTCGGGCTTTTCAATCTTGATGATCGCCGCCGCCGACACCTGCGGATCCTCGGCACCCACCACATGGATGCGGGCAAAACCCTCGCGGTTGCCGGGGCCAAGGTAGATCACCTGCGCCCCCTTGATCAGCCCGCGCGCCTCCAGATCAATCCGCTTCTTGCGGTGCTTCAGCGGCAGCTCGATCCCGTCGCAAATCAACGGCTCGCCCGGCATCAGCGCATCCTCGGGCGCACCATTGGCGGCACGAAATGCCTGGATCAGCTTGATCCGCGTCACATTGCGCCAGACCAGAACCGGCGAGCGCGCCATCAGATCGCTGTCCACCCGCTCGGCCCACTGGATCCGCTCATCGCGCTGTGCTGCGGCCCGCACCATCGCCTCGAACTCCTCGAACCCCAGCGACTCATCGGCCAGCGCATGGGCCAGATCCAGAATGGGGTTATCCTGGGTCTGCCGGTGGATGCGGTGCAGCACCAACCGGCGGCTGTCGGCCAGCTTGTCAAAGACCATCGCCCCCGAATTGCCCACCGGGGCCAACTGGGCCGGGTCGCCAAACAGCACCAGCGTCGGAAAAATCTCGCGCAGGTCGTCCAACTGGCGTTCGTCCAACATGCTGCTTTCGTCGACAAACCCCACATCCAGCGGCTCTTCGCGCCGCTTCCAGCCTTGGATGAAATCGCTGCCGCGCAACCCCGCAGCGGCCAATGCGCCGGGGATCGACGGCACGGTTTGATAAAACGCATAGGCCCGGTCCAGCGCCAGCTCGGTCAACCCCTCGACCGCCGGACGCGGCGCTTGGCCCGCCAACCACTCTGCAATCTTTTCATACTGCGGGTCATAGACCGGGGTGTACAAGATGCGGTGGATGGTCGTTGCCGGAACCCCGCGCAACCGCAACACCGACGCCGCCTTGTTGGTCGGGGCCAACACGGCCAGCGTGCGCTTGTCGCGCCGCTTGCGCCCCTCGTAATCGCCCGAGACAATCTCGACCCCGGCCGCCTTCAAGGCGCGGTACAGGCTGGCCAGCAGCATGGTCTTGCCTGACCCGGCCTTGCCCACAACGGCCAGCACGCTGGCCTTGCCCTCGGCTTTCGGCGTCAGGGCAGCTTCGGCCAAATCGATGCCCATGGCAAACAATTCTGCCGCAACCCGGTCATAGGCCTCGGCCTGATCCTCCGAGAATATCAATGCGTTCTGTGTCATGGCCCGACCATAGGCCAGCCCCCGGCGGCTTGCCAGACCTGCCGACACGTCGGTCAGTTGGAAACACCCGCCTTGGGGTTCCGCAACGCCACTGCACCCGGATCAGGCACCCCGATTTCCTCTAGTGCGATCTGCATGGCCTCGTCGGCCTTGGCGGCCAATCCAGACAGACCATTGGCCACCGCATAGGATTTCAGGTCATCCAGCACATCAAAGACCCAATCATGCCCCATTCAACCCCCAAATGCCCACACATCGCAGTGGGCAAAATCAACACCGCCATTTCGCAATGGCCGATCACGATTTCGCAACCTGAAGAAGAATTGAACATTCCATTTTGGCTTAAATCCGCCAAATGCAAGGCGCGGCGCGGCATTATCGTGCCGCACCACGCCTGGGATCAGTTGAAGGTCACTGAACTGGTGGTGCAGACGTTCACACCGCTTTCAACCGATGACGAACCGTCGGCAAACTCGGCTTTGAAGTCGAACGTGCAATAGCCGGTGCCATCATCGAAATTGATCGTGGTCGAACTGCCCGACGCCAGGACATCGCTGCCCAGGATATCCTCTTCCCAGCTGGTCGTCCCCGCGTTTGACCCGTAAAACCCTGTGATTGTGGACCCGGTGTTGTTGTTGATCGTCACACGGCGATCGGCCGAGGTCGTTGTCGTTGTCGTTGTGGTCGTCCCACAAGACACCAAAACCAATCCGCTCAGGACAAGCGACATCAAAGACTTTGCAAACAAGTTTTTTCCTTCCATTTTCAGTTGCGCCAAACGGCTGGAAGAAACGTTAGAAATAACAGCCGAACCTGAACAGGGGCCAGATCAAACCTTGCCCAACCGTTGCAGGATAGACGCAGAATAGAACGCCAAAATGGCCTCTGCGCCCGGGGCCGGACGCAGATCAGCACCGACCAGACCGCGTGCGGTCAGCGGCATCAGCCCCTCGTCAATGGTCGCGCCAATGCCACCCGGCGCCAGCTTCGTCACCGCACCAACCGCCTGCAACCGCGCAAGCAGCCCCTGCACCGCTGCGGTCAACTCGGCGCGGGACGCGGGCCGCTCCAGCAGCGCCGCCGCGATCAGTGGCACCGGCACCACTGGCACCACCTGGGCAATTGCCGCCATCAGATGGGCGCCCAAACCCTCGGTCGTGGCCCCATCCTGTTGCATGAACCGGCGCAACGACACCGGGTTGCCAAAGGCGGCGGCTGCGGTGCCAAATCCCTTAAACCGCCGCAGCAGCACCCGCAGCACAATTCCAGCCGCCCCAAGGGTCACCGCCACCGGGTTGGCCCGGAACCTGCGGCTGCCCTCGACTGCGGCTTGGGTCAGAATGCCGTCCTCCAACACCCGGTCATAGGCAATGCCCACCGGCACAAAAACCACATCGCGCCCGGTCGGGCTGTGATCCGCGACGATGTAACTCAACAACCCCAGCCGCGCCGGCCCCACCCGCCCATCAAGGCTTAGCCCGCCCTCGGGAAAAATCGCCTGTGTGATGCCTTCTGACGTCGTCATCTGAACGTACCGCGCCAAAACCCGGCGATACAGGGCATTGCGACTGTTCCGCCGGATGAAATAGGCCCCCATCGCCCGGATCATCCCCGACAGCGGCCAAACCCGCGCCCATTCCCCCACCGCATAGGAAATCGACGCCCGGTTGGCGACCAGCCACGTCACCAGCACATAATCCATGTTCGACCGATGGTTCATCACGAAAACCACCGTGGCGCCCGGGTCAATCTGGCTCAACGCATGGTCCGGCCTGCCAAATCGCACCCGGTACAGGGTCCGGCTCAAACCGCGCGCCAGCCGGATGGCCACGCCAAAATACAAGGTGGTGGAAAACCCCGGCACAATCTCGCGCGCATAGCGCCGCGCCTCCTCGAACGCGACGGGCACTGGCAACCCGGTCTCGGCGGCATGGTCGGCCACCGCATCCATCACTTTGCTGTCGTAAATTAGCCGCGCAATGCGGTCCTGTCGCTGGGCCAGCTTGAACAGATCGATCGGGCGGTCCAGCCGCGTGTTCAACTGCGCCACAGCGCGCTCCATCCGCTTGCGGAAAAACCAGCGGACCGATGGGAACAGGAAATTTGACGCGAATGACACCGCCGCAAAGGCGATGATCAGGATGAACAACCAAAGGGGCAGGCCAACGGTCTGGGTCATGCCAACGTCATGGCACAGCCAGACCGCCGCCGCAAATCCCCCCGCCTATTGGCTGTAATAGTAATCGCCGATCTGGCAGACGTTCACGCCATTCTTTTGCAGAACCGACCCATCCGAAAACTCGGCCCGAAAGTCGAATTCGCAATAGTCATAGCGGTTTTCAAAGTTCAGTCGCATCGATGCGCCGGTCGGCAGCGTCGAATTGCCCATGACATCATTGCCCCATTTCGACGCGCCCGAATTGGTGCTGTAGAAACGATAGATCGTGACGCCCGTATCATTATGGATCCGGACGTTTCGATCAATATTATCTGCCGATGCTGCAGATGCAGTAAACATCAGTGCTGCTGCGATCATGCGCAGTCCAGTCTTGAACATGGGAAATCTCCTCACCAAATTGGACCAATAACCGGACCCTACGACGCCCGCCCTACCAATCAAGGATTATTTTGGCCCGTCCCTTATGCTCTGACTAACCGTACTGAAAAGATCACAGACGCGCGGTGAAATCTTCCGCGCGCCTTGGCAAAGCGGGCGACAGCCTGCCTTACAGCGGCAGCATCTGCGCCAAAAGGGACAGCGAAACCGTCCCGCGCAAATCGACTGCGGACAGGCCGACGCTGATGTCAAACCGCCCCGCCTCGATCCGCCAGCCCGCTGCGGCCACATCGAAAAAGGCAAAGGCCCGCGCATCCAGCGCCACGGTCACCGTGCGGCTTTCCCCGGCTGCAAGGTGGACCTTGGCAAAACCCTTCAACTCCTTGACTGGGCGGGCAACGGTGGCTTCTACATCGCCGACATAAACCTGCACCACCGTGGCCCCGGCACGGTCGCCCGTGTTGGTGACCGTCACCGACACAGTGGCGCCCGTCGCGGTGGCCACTGTCACCGCCAAACCCGACAGATCAAACGTGGTATAACCAAGGCCAAACCCAAACGGAAACAGCGGATCAATCCCCAGCCGGTCATAGTGGCGATAGCCGATAAAGATGCCCTCTTCATACCGGACATGGCCGTTCATTCCGGGATAGATCCCGGCGTCCTGACTATGGGTCGGATTATCGGCCCAGCGTTTGGGAAAGGTCTGCGCCAACCGGCCCGACGGCTCGGCATCGCCATAAATCACATCGGCAATGGCGTTGCCCGCCTCTTGCCCCGGATACCACGCCTGCAACACGGCAGCCGCCTGCCCCAGCCATGGCATCTCGACCGGCCCACCGGTTTGCAGCACGACCACCGTGCGCGGGTTCGCCTTGCAAACAGCCGCCACCAATTCGTCCTGCCGTCCCGGCAACCCGATGCCCGGCAGATCCCAGCCCTCGGTGTCCCATTCGCCGGTGCGGCCCACGCAAACCACAGCCACATCCGCCGCCGCCGCAATACGCGCCGCCTCGGCGATGTCGGCGTCGCCCAAGGGGCGGCCAATGCCAACCCTTATGCCCGCAAAAATCAGATTGTCGGCAGGCTTGTTGCAAAAATCGACCGTCACGGCATAGGTCCGGCCCGCCTCCAGCGTCACCTCGCCAACCACCTCGTCACAGCCCTCCTCAAAAAAGGTCGCACCTTTTTTCCAACCATCCCATGCGTTTGCAATCAACCGACCGTCCAAAAACACCCTTGCATAGCCCGCCGCAAAGACGCCAACCCGGTGCAACCCCCCGGCCCCCGCTGTGAACGCCCCGCTGATCCGGGCGGAAAAGTTGAACGGATCCACCTTGCCACCCCCCAAAGGCGGGATCCAGAACGCCATCAAGTCCTGCAAGGTGTCCCGGTGCAACACCTCGCCCTGCAGCGCCTTGCCCGCAAAAAACTCGACGGCAAAATCACCCTTCAGCAGCGGTTCGAACCGGTCGTTGGTACAGCCTTGCGCATAGGTCAGCGTGGCCCCCTTGGCCTGCAACCCGTCAAACGGCGTGACCGCGTAATGCGGGTTCAACTGCGCCGACCCGCCGCCCATGATCTGCGCCACCTTTGCATTGGGGCCAATCACAGCAATCGTGCCCGCCTTATGCAGCGGCAAAATCCCGTCATTCTGCAACAAAACCGCCGCCTCGGCCCCGGCGCGGCGGATCAGCGCCCGATGTTCCGGCCGATCCTCGGCCCGCTCCTCGAACGGACGGTGATCGTCCAGCGACCCCACACGGGCCATCAGGCGCAGCATGTTCCCCGCCCGCTCGCGCACCATCGCTGGCGTCACCGTGCCCGCCTCAACCGCCGCCACCAACTTGGCGCCCCGGTCCCGCGTCGGCCCCGGCATCTCCAGATCCAGCCCCGCGTTCACCGTGGGTTCCGTGGACCGCGACCCGAACCAGTCCGACATGACGATCCCGTCATAACCCCAATCCTCGCGCAGAACCTTGGTCAGCGCCCAGTGATTTTCCGCCGCATAGATGCCGCCCAACTTGTTGTAGGACGACATGATCCCCCAGGTCTTGGCCCGCTTGACCGCCTGCTCAAACGGCAGCAGATAGACCTCACGCAGCGTGCGCTCATCAATGTCGGATGACATCGTGGTCCGCTCGATCTCGCTCTCATTGCCGATGAAATGCTTCATCGTGGCGCTGACGCCTTGCGATTGCAGCCCCTCGATCATGCCCACCGCCAATTCGCCCGACAGCATGGGATCCTCGGAATAGCATTCAAAATTGCGCCCGTTGGTGACAGACCGCTGAATATTGACCGTCGGCGCCAGCGACACATGGGCGTTCTTGGATTTGACCTCGCAGGCCAAAGCCACGCCAATCTCACGCGCCAATTCCGGGTTCCACGACGCCCCAATCGCAATCCCCACCGGAAACGCCGCCGATTTGACACCGCCGACCAGCGACCCGCCGCCGCGCGCCCCGTTCGGCCCGTCCGTAACCCGCAGCTTGCCAATCCCCAACCGGTCAATCGTGGGCAAGGACCAGAAATCCTCCCCCGACAACAGCGACACCTGCTCCTCCAGCGTCATCTGGTCCAAAAGCGTGTTGATATCGGTCATATGAAATCCCCCCGGTTGCTGGCTTGCCATCCCGCATTTGCCACCGAATCGCAAGCCTGTAACGTTATAGTGCCGGTAAATTGGACCGATTTTCGCCCATCCGCCCTTGCCACGGGCAGGGTTTCCAAGCAGCTTGCCCTGCCGTGGATTCCGTCCCATGCTCCTGCAAACAAGGGGCAAGAAGCGATGAAATTGCACGCCACCGACCGCGTCACCCCCCTGCCCGATACCACGCTGGAAGGCCGCATCCTCTGGGACGCCCCGAAATCGCTGTGGTGGTTCGCCCATGCCGCCGGTGCCCTCGCCGCCGTCACCCTGTTCCCCTCACCCAGCGCCGCCGCCGTCATGGTCGCCCTGACGGCCCTGACCATCTGCGCTGGCCACTCGGTCGGCATGCACCGCCTTTTGATCCACCGCAGCTTTGACGCGCCCCTGTGGATGGAGCGTGCCCTAGTCTATCTGGGCACCTTGGTCGGCATGGCAGGCCCGATGGGCATGATCCGAGCCCATGACATGCGCGACTGGCATCAACGCCAGACAATT
>JANNAF010000431.1:0-1795 GCA_031384005.1 Rhodobacterales bacterium
ACCCTCGACCAGGAAAATCTCGGCCTTGGAGGCGTCTTTTTCCTGGTCGAGGGTGACTCGGCTGGTGGGTCGGCCAAGCAGGGCCGGAGCCGGTCCAACCAAGCCGTCCTGCCACTGCGCGGCAAGATCCTGAACGTCGAACGTGCCCGCTTTGACAAGATGCTGGGTAGCCAGGAAATCGGCACGCTGATCACCGCGCTTGGCACCGGGATTGGACGGGATGAGTTTGATATCAAGAAGTTGCGCTACCACAAGGTCGTCATCATGACGGATGCCGACGTGGACGGCGCGCATATCCGCACCCTGCTGCTGACCTTTTTCTTCCGCCAGATGCCGCAACTGATCGAGGGCGGGTATCTCTATATCGCCCAGCCCCCGCTCTACAAGGTGGCGCGCGGCAAGTCCGAGGTTTACCTCAAGGACCAAGCGGCACTGGAGGATTACCTGATCGAGATGGGCGTTGAGGGCGCCGTTTTGCGCCTGCAATCGGGCGAGGAGATTGCCGGGGCCGACCTTGCCCGCGTGATCGAAGGGGCGCGCCAGTTCCGCCGGATACTGGACGCCTTCCCCACCCACTATCCACGCGGGATTCTGGAACAGGCCGCTTTGGCTGGGGCCTTTGAGCCCGGTCGCGCCGATGGCGATTTGCAAAATGTGGCCGATACCGTCGCCAAACGTCTGAACCTGATCGCCGAGGAATATGAAAAGGGCTGGTCAGGCCGCATCACGCAGGATCACGGCATCCGCCTGTCCCGCGTTCTGCGCGGGGTCGAGGAATTGCGCACCCTTGACGGGGCCGTTCTGCGGTCGGGCGAGGCGCGGCGGCTGTCCACCGTGTCGCAGCAAACCCGCGACATGTACCGCGACCCGGCCCGCATGGTGCGCAAGGACCGCGAACAGCTGGTGCACGGGCCGATTGACCTGTTGAAAACCATCCTGACCGAGGGCGAAAAGGGCCTGTCCCTGCAACGCTACAAGGGCCTGGGCGAGATGAACCCCGAACAGTTGTGGGAAACCACGCTGGACCCCGAAGCGCGGACGCTGCTGCAGGTCAAGATCGACGATCTGGCCGAGGCGGATGACATTTTCACCAAGCTGATGGGCGACGTTGTCGAACCACGCCGCGAGTTCATCCAAGCCAACGCCCTGAGTGTCGAGCATCTGGATTTCTGATGCGGGCGCTGGTGCTGGAGGAAAAGGGGCGGCTGGCGTTGCGGGATATCGCCGTCGACAGCACCTGCGGTCCGCATGACGTGCGGATTGCGGTGCATACCGTCGGCGTCTGCGGGTCGGATGTGCATTACTATGTCCACGGCAAGATTGGCCCCTTTGTCGTGAACGCCCCGATGGTTCTGGGGCACGAGGCATCGGGAACGGTGATCGAGGTCGGTTCGGCGGTGGATCATCTGACCGTGGGCGACCGGGTTTGCATGGAGCCGGGCATACCCGACCCCAATTCCCGTGCGGCCAAACTGGGGATTTACAACGTGGACCCTGCGGTGCGGTTCTGGGCCACCCCACCGATTCACGGCTGTCTGATGCCGCAGGTCGTGCATCCCGCCCGCTATACCTTTCGCTTGCCCGACAGCGTCAGCTTTGCCGAGGGCGCGATGGTGGAGCCCTTTGCCATTGGCATGCAGGCCGCGCTGCGTGCCCGTGTTCAGCCCGGTGACATTGCCGTGGTCTGCGGGGCCGGGCCGATTGGCATGATGGTGGCGCTGGCTGCGCTGGCCGGGGGATGCGCGCGGGTCTTGGTGACGGACGTGGCGCAGCCCAAGTTGGACATCATTGCGCG
>JANNAF010000444.1:0-9779 GCA_031384005.1 Rhodobacterales bacterium
TGGCGGGCGACGGGACGCGGTACAACATCGCCCAAGGCGTGCCCCTGTGGCAGCAGTTGCGCAATGCGCCAGTGCAGGCCACCTCACACGCTTTGGCGCAGTACAACCACTATGCCGTCAAGACGTGGGACAGTTTCAACCTGCGCCGCGAACGGGGGCGCGGGGCGGTCGCGGTGACCGATGCCGCCCAAGTCCGCCATACCGACGCCTATTTCCGCGACCGCAACCAGCCCGATGCGCCGGACCTGTCCATCGCGCGTTATGATGCGGCGGTGGCGGCACTGGTCGCCCGGATGCTGGACAATCCCGCCGTACAGCGCGCGCAAGACGCCTGCGATATGGCCTATGGCCAGTTGGCCGCGCCGTACCGCCGGGCCTGATACCGGGTCAGAACAGAAAGTCACTGTCCAGAAAACTGTCCGATGTCAGCGGGCGGCTATCTGCGGCGACCACGGTCAGGTCAAGCCCGTTCAGGCTGATCACACAGCCCGTCGCCGTGGCGGTGATGGTCAGCGCCGCCTTGGAATAGACATGGCCCCAGTCGGACAGGTCAATCCGGTCCAGATGCAGTTCCAGCCCGTTGATCCGGCTGTTGTCAGACCCCGCACCAAAGACGAACACATCCGCCCCGCTGCTGCCCATCATGACATCGGCGCCGCCACCCGAATGGATCCAGTCATCGCCGCCCCAGCCCGACAATGTCTCATCCGCGGCGGTGCCCAGCACCAGATCATCGCGTGCCGTGCCCGTCGCCACGCCGCCCACCGCCGTGATCACGCCCCCCAGATTGGCCAGCGACAGATCGAACTGCTGCACCCGGTTTGCCACGGTCTCCACAACATAGATGCTGGCGGTGGTGCCATTCACCGCCACCTCCAACCCCTTGACCGCAAACAGCCCTGCCCCGGTTTCAAAGACACCCGTTGCGAAATGCGACAGCGTGCCCCCCGGCAACAGTTCCATCACGGTGATCCCGGCATCCGTCCCCGCCGTGACGACAAAGGACCGCCCGTTCAGGGTAAAGCTGTCCAAGGCCGCGGTATGGTCAAACCGCGTGGTGCGGTCGTCAACGACATGATCGGTCTGAAACAGGCAGCCCATGTCATTCACCCGCACCACCGACAACGAGGACGACCCGGTGGATGCAATCACGCCGTAGGTCACGCCCGCCACCTGCATCATCTGCAACGCGGCAGGCCCGCTGACCGATAACAGGTCATGGTTGCCCAGACTGTCCACCAAGATCGCGCGCCCGTCAGCATCGACCGCATAGCTGGTGATCCCGTTTTCCAGTGATGACAGCGCCAGCAGGTAATCCTGCCCCGCCACGGTGACCGCAGCCGTATCGCTGACATTGCCGACATAGGATTTGTCGGTGTCACGGACGGTTTCGATATGGGTCATCGACCCGTTGGCGTTCAGGGCAAACACCTGCAACCCGGCCATGTTCCACGTCGAGGTGACGGCCACATCCCCCGTGGCCCCGCCCATGATGGCAAAGGTTTCCACCCCACGCAGCGCCCCCAGATCGGTGCTGACCACCGCCGCCGCCCCCGGCGCCCCCGTGGCCCCCAGCAGCGACGAGGTCAAAAGCCCGGAATTGCTGTCAAACAAAAAGGCGCGGACCTGCGTGCCGGTGTCCTGAAACGCAATCGACCGGCCAGGATCCAGATTGCCGATCGGGCTGGGGGCGGCCAGCGCCTGTTGCGACACAAACCCGTTGCCCGGCGCGGCCAGTGCGCCCAACGACAGGCTCATCGCCGTGTTCAATTCTGCCTCGGAATAGATCAGCCGCGCGGTCCCGCCCGCCACGATCAGCGCCATCCCGTCACCCAGCGCCGAGACGCCCAGTTGCGCCGCAGAATAGCTTGCCACCATATTGATCGACATATTCTCACCCCAATTGACCCAGTCCAGCCACAGTGTTGGGGCGACGCGGTGGATTGATGGGGGTTTTCGGGCCTGCTGGCGGCGCTTGGGTAAAAGGCCAGAGGTTAAATTAACACTTTAAAAACCGTGACAAAACTGTGGGTTACCCAGCGACAGTCCTTAACCCCAGCTTCACCCCGATCCGTCAGGATCGCGCACAGGGGCAAACCGGCAGAGGGTGCTATGGGCCAGATCACAGGCAATGGAACAGCGGTCACCGGTCTGGGTGGGGCCGCCGGTTATGGTGAGGTGATGCTGCCGCGTGGCGATGATGCGGTGGCGCAGGTCGATGTCTCGGCGGTGTTCGAGGGCGGTTTTACTTTGGGCGGGGCGCAATTTGGCGCCAATCAGCTTTATATCTCGACCGATGGGCTGATCAGCTTTGGCGCGGCGGTTTCGGGCGTGGCGACAGGCGCCGACACGATTGCCGCCCCGTTCATGGCCATCTTTCACGCCGATGTTGACACAAGGCTGGACGGCGAGGGGGCGGAAAGCGGGGCGGTCTGGCTGGATATCGATGCGGTAAACGACTGTGTCACGATCACATGGGCTGATGTCGGATTTTACCGGCGCAATGCAACACTGACCAACACCTTTCAAATCCAGTTGTTCGACCGGGGCAATGGTGGGTTCGATGTGGTCTACAGGTATCAGAATATCAGTTGGACCAGCGGCGATCTGCAAGGCGGCTGGGGTGGGTTGGACGGGGTTGCGGCACTGATTGGTCAGCGGGCGGGGGCCAGCGGGTTGGCCAGCCTGATGGCCGCGTCAGGCGACGGCGCGGCCCAACTGGCGCTGGACACCAGCCTTGGCAATACCGGGGTAGCCGGGCTGTGGGTCCACAGCTATGCCGTGCCCTCGGTGATCACCGGGACCGAAGCGGCGGATGTGCTGAACGGCACCTCTGCCAATGACACCCAGCGCGGTCTGGCCGGGGATGACAGGCTGATGGGCAGCGCCGGGGCCGATGTGCTGGATGGCGGGTCGGGTCAAGACATTGCCGATTATGGCACCGCCACGGGGCCCATTCTGATCGACCTGTTGGCACCCGGCACGAACACCGGGCAAGCGGCAGGTGACAGCTATCTGTCGGTCGAAGGTTGGGTTGGCAGCAGTCTGGGCGATACCTTGTGGGGCGGCACGATGGATGATCTGTTTTACGGCGGTGCCGGGGCGGATACCTTGGGCGGGCGCGCGGGCGCGGACAGCCTGTCTGGCGGGGCGGGTGATGACCGTCTGACCGGCCATGGCGGCAATGATCTGCTGGATGCAGGCGGCGACAATGACCGGCTATTTGGCAATGGCGGCGCGGATGTCTTGTTGGGCGGGACCGGGGATGATGTGCTGGCTGGCGGTGGCGGCGCGGACAGCCTGACGGGGGGCGACGGCAGCGACCTGCTGCTGGGCGGTTCGGGGAATGACACGCTGACCGGCGGCACCTTGGCGAATGACGGGGCTGACACACTGCGCGGCGGGCAGGGCCGCGATGTTCTGCGCGGTGGGGCGTTTGACGACGCGTTACGCGGCGACGGCGGGTCCGACACGCTGCATGGTGACGACGGCGATGACCAGCTGAACGGGTCAGCCGGGCGCGACGTGATCTGGGGTGACGCCGGAAGCGACCAGATCAATGGCGGCGCCGGCCCTGACCGTCTGGACGGCGGCCTGTCGCAGGATACGCTTACCGGGGGGGCGGGGGCCGATACCTTTGTCCATGCCGGGACCGGCGGACAGGACAGCGACTGGATCCGCGATTTCGCCACAGCCGAGGGGGACCGCCTGCTGTTTGGCATCACCAGTGCGACACGGGCCGATTTCAGCGTGACCTATGACCGGCTGGACGCGGCAGGCCGCCCCGGCGTGGCCGAGGCGCTGATCACCTATCTGCCCACAGGGCGGTTGGTCTGGATATTGGTGGACGGCGCGGACGAAACCTCGATCCTGCTTCAATCCTCCATGAATTCCTTTGATCTTTTGTAATCATCGCCCAGCGTGTTGCGGCTGTGCTGTTCGATCGCCTCTTCGACATCGGGGTAATAGGTGATCTGGCCGTTTTCCAGCACCGCCCCCGAGGTGCACATCGCCCGCATCATCCGTTCGGAATGGGTGACCATGATCACCCCGCCGCGCGACATGCGGTCGTCAAACACCATCTTGCTTTTCTTGCGGAAACCGGCGTCGCCCACGGCGTTGACCTCGTCCAGCAGATAGGTGTCAAACCGGATGCCCATCGACATGCCAAAGTTCAGCCGCGCCCGCATCCCCGATGAATAATTGCGCACCGGCTGTTCAAAGTTGGGCCCCAGCTCGGCAAAATCGCGCACGAAATCCAACAGCTCCTCGGTGTCCACCCCGTAAATCCGCGCGATGAACTTGACGTTCTGCGCCCCGGTCAGTTCGGGGTGGATGCACCCGGTCAACCCGATGGGCCACGAGATGGTACCCGTCACCCGCACCCGGCCCGAATCCGGGTTCAACCCCCCGGCGATGATGGCCAGCAGCGTCGATTTGCCCGCCCCATTGCGCCCCATCAGCCCGACCCGCGCATCGGTGGGAAACACAATCGAGATGTCGCGCGCAATGTATTTCGGCTGCCCGCGATAGTAATAGGCCTTGTTGATATGCTCCAGCGCGATCATCTGGCGTCAGCGCCGGTCGCGCAGCGCATAATAGACCAGCACAACCACCGCCCATGACAAGAACCCGATCAACGCCACCAATGCCGCAGTAAAGGGGCGGTTGGGGGCTGTCGGCGCCTCGGCCAAGGTCGGGGCGACATAGGTGGCAAGGTAGCGGGTTTTTTGTTGGGCATCGGTCAGCGCCTGTTCATAGGCGGCCCGGGCCGAGGAATAGGCCTGCTGGGCAAAGTCCTGATCGACCTTCAGGCTTTCGAAATCCGCCATCAGTTTGGCAAACCCCGGCGAGGTGCTGTCGCTGGTCGCACCCACCTTGGATTGTTCCTCCGCGATGCGGTTCTGGATCACCCCGATCCGGCGGGTCAGTTGCAAGACGCGCGGATCGCTGTCCTTGACCGTACCGGCCAGCATGTCCAACTCGATCTGGCTGGCCGCCAGTTGCTGGTTCAGGGTGCTGACCACGGTCAACTGATTGTTGATCACATTGTTGGGGTCGACGATGCGGTTGCGGATCTGGAAATCCAGCACGGCCAGCCGGGCGGCGGCCAGCTTTTCCTCGGTCGCGGCCAATGCCTCAGCGCTGTAACGGGTGGTGTCCTCTTGCGCGGTCTGGCTCAGGGTGTTGATGATATCCGTCGATTCCGTCAGGATCACCTGCGCGATGCGCTGCGCGTCAATCGGGTCAAAGGCGTAAACCTCAAGGTTCATCAGCCCGGTCGCGTTGTCATAATTCACCAGAACCATGCGCTGCCAGAACGCCACCAGATCCTCTATCGTGCCATCGGGGTTAAAGGCGTTCAGCGGGTCGTCGGTGGGTTTGGCGTAAATCGCCTTGAGGTTCAGTTGCGCATCCACCTTGGAAACCAGTTCCTGACTGATGATGAACTGATTCAAGATGTCCATATCCTTGGACCCGGACGAACTGCTGCCGCCCAGCGCCCCCAGAAAATCAAAGGCCGAGGCGACCTCCTCGGTGCGGCTGCCAAAGCCCACATCGCTTTGGTACTGGTCGGCAGACCGCGTCCACAGATAGGCCGAATAGCACAGCGTCGGCACCACCACGAACAACACGAACATCGCGATCACGCCATAATGGCGCACCCGCATCTGGGCCGGGTTGACGGTCGGGGCCACGACATAATTGCTGGCATCGGTGCGGTTGCCGACCCGGCCAGCGCGCTTTTCCGCCCGCGCGCCACGCCGCCTGCCACCCGTCAGGGGGCCACGGTCATCGTCGTCGCCGTCGTCAGCCAGATCGTCGGCAGGGGCGGGGGCGGTCACAGCGGGGGCCGGTGGCGCGATGGGTGCTGGCGGTGGAGTGTCGTTGCGCGCCTGCAAGGATGCGGGCGGTGCGACGGCCACGTCAGGCAAATCGTCGATCAGTTCGGCCTCTGGGTCGGTATCAGCCTCAAGCCCGGTATTGGTCGCGTCGGACCCATCGTCCGGACCCGGCACGACGCCGCCTTCGTCGGCCAGCGCCGCCCGTGCCGCGCGCTGTTGCGCCCGTGGACCCGTCCTGCCCGCGACTGCGGCGCGCGCTGCACGCCCAGCCCCGCGGCCCGGTCCGGCATTGGTGTCCTCTGCATCGCCCTCAGCCTCGCCCGCGGCACGGCGGCGGGCGGCCCGCACGCCCAGTGCCGCGGCACGGCGGCGGGGCCCGGGGGCATTGCCACCCCCCTCTTCGCCCGGCGAGTTCAGGGTCCCGGCCTCATCAGCATCGGTATTGGCGGACCCGTCTGTGGCACCGGGTTCTGGTTTGGCTGTGGGGGGGGTCAAGTAGGTTCTTCCAGTTGCGCGCTTCGGTTTGCGCCTGACTTCACTTGCTGCTATTTGAATACCTCAAAAGCGCGGCACGCCACAAGCATTGAGTGGTGGGGCGCGCCGCGTTCCTGCCCCTCTGACCTGAAATCACGGATAGATGCAAGAAATCACCGCAAATCCGGACCAGACGCCCCCCCTGCGCCCCGCGCAGGAGCCCAAATCGCGCCGCTTTCGCACCCTGCGGGTGATTGCGGCGCTGATCCTGCGCGAAATCGGGTCCAGCGATGCACGGTCGTCGCTGGGGTTTTTGTGGTCGGTGATCGACCCGATTGCCACGGTGGCCATTCTGACCATCGCCTTTTCGCTGATCACGCGCACGCCGCCCTTGGGCACCAGTTTTCCGTTGTACTACATGACCGGCGTCGTCGTGTTCCACATCTACAGCCATATCGCCAACCGCGTTTCCGGCTCGATCCGGTTTTCCAAACAGCTTTTGGGGTTTCCGGCGGTCACGGTCATGGACGCGCTCTTTGCCCGGTTCATCCTGAATTATCTGTTGAACATCGTCGTTTTCTTTGTGCTGTCCTACGGCATCATCTATTTCTATGACCTGCGGGTGAACATCGACTACGGCCCGGTCATCCTTGCGCTGACCATGGCGGGGGCGCTGGCCATCGGGATCGGCACGTTCAATTCGGTCATGTTCATGTTGTTTCCGACCTATGAACACCTGTGGGGCATGCTGAATCGCCCGATGGTCATTCTGTCAGGCGTGCTGATCTTGATCGAAAGCCTGCCGGACTGGCTGTTCAACATCCTGTGGTGGAACCCCGCCGCCCATATCGTGGCCGAGATGCGCAACGGGTTTTATCCGTTCTATGACGCAAGCTGGGTGTCACCGTTTTATGTGTTCATCGTGGCAAGCGTCGCCTTTGTCGCGGGCCTGATCAACCTGCAACGCTTTGTCTATGACGCACTGGACCGCTGACCCGGCCTAGCGCCCGATGCTGGAATAACGCTCGAAACCGGCCTCGGTCGCCTCCTCCTGCGAATAGACGTTGCGCAGATCGGCCATCCGCGCCGTCGCCATCTTGCGCGCCATGCGGTCCAGATCCAGCCCGCGGTATTCGTTCCATTCGGTCAGGATCACGACCACATCAGCCCCCTGCGCCGCCTGATAGGCGTTGTCGGCCCATTTCACGCCCGGCAACAACGCCTCGCCTTCACGCCGCCCCTGCGGATCGGCCACGCGGACCTTGGCACCAAAACCCACCAAGGCGGGCACGATGGTCAGGCTGGGGGCGTCGCGCATGTCGTCGGTGTTGGGCTTGAAGGTGACGCCCAGAATGGCGACCGTCTTGCCGTTGACCTGCCCGTCCAAAAGGTCGGTGATCTTGTCGATCATCCGGCGCTTGACCTCCTCGTTGACCTTGATCACCGTTTCGGTGATCTGCATTGGCACGGCATGTTCCTGGCCGATGCGGGCCAACGCCTTGGTATCCTTGGGGAAACACGACCCACCATAGCCGGGCCCGGCATGCAGGAACTTGTTGCCGATCCGGCCGTCCAGACCCATGCCCTTGGCCACATCCTTGATATCAGCGCCCACCTTTTCGCACAGGGCCGCGATTTCGTTGATGAAGGTGATCTTGGTCGCCAAAAAGGCGTTGGCCGCGTATTTGATCATCTCGGCGCTTTCCAGCCCGGTGAACACCACGGGAAATTCGCGCAGGAACAAGGGGCGGTAGATGTCCGACATCACCTTGCGGGCGCGTTTGGACTCCAGCCCCACGACGACACGGTCAGGGCGCATGAAATCGTCAATCGCGGCACCCTCACGCAGAAATTCGGGGTTCGAGGCGACGTCGAATTCGCGGCTGGTGGCGGCGGCGACTACTTCGGCCACGCGGCGGTTGGTGCCGACCGGCACCGTGGATTTGGTGACGATGACGGCATATCCGGTCAGGGCCGCGCCAATTTCGGCGGCGGCGGCCATCACATAGGTCAGGTCGGCATGGCCGTCGCCGCGCCGGGTCGGCGTGCCCACCGCGATGAAAACGGCATCGGCCCCCGCCACAGCTGCGGCCAGATCCAGCGTGAACGACAACCGGCCAGAGGCGACGTTCTTGGCCATCAACTCCTCAAGGCCCGGCTCGAAAATCGGCACTTCACCGGCCTGCAACCGGGCAATCTTGTCAGGGTTCTTGTCGACGCAAATCACGTCATGGCCAAAGTCGGAAAAACACACCCCGGAAACCAGACCGACATAGCCTGTCCCGATCATCGCAATCTTCATTCTTTGCCCACCTCAGGTCACGCCCAGTTTTCTGCCTGTCCTGTCTAAAGCGGGTTGGGTCGGCATGGAACCCTGAAATCACCGCATCCGGGCGGTCGTTTGGGCGGGATTTCACCATCAGCACCGGGTTTTGGCACATCCTGACCCGCGCCCCGGCAACTATCCCCCACCCTGCCAAACGCCAAAGGGCGGCCCCGCAGGACCGCCCTTTCGCCAAACCTTGTTCCGTTTTACAACAGCGGGTCCAACACCAGACTGGACAACCCGAACCCGATGACGCTGGACGTGCCACCGACGCTGATCCAGCCGCGCGGTGCCAGCAGTGTGGTGTTGGTCGGCAGGTTGGTGGTGATCGTCCCGCTTGCCGTGGTGCCCGAAACAAGGTCGGTCACCAGCCATTCAACGCTTTGGGTCGTGCCACGTGGGCTGTACAGCGACAATTCGTACAGATTGGCGCGGTCGGTCACCGGCACCGGAAACGACGCCCCAAGATCGATCTTGGTACAGATCCCCGTCGCATCGTTGTGCATCATCTGGATGTTGGTGTCGGCCGCATCCCAGCCCATCGCCACACAGCTGACCGTCGTCGACGGTTCAACATCGGTCGGCGCTACGGTGACGTTGGCAAGGCCAAAGAATGCCCGGTGCGTCGCAATCGCTACGCCGGTTGACGGCCCCCAGCGTCCGACCATGGCCAAGCCGCCCTGACCCGCAACCGCCGCACCCACCGTGACGGTGTTTGTCGTCCCGCGGAACCCTGCGACGGCGGTGGTCGCTGCCGTCGTCACCAGAAACTCGATCCGTGGCGTGCGGTTTACAAGGTTGGTGGTGGCGACCGACGTGACCGTAGCGGTCCCGACCGCCGTTGGGGCCGCAGCCCCGATGGCCGTAATCACCGTGCTGCCCGGTTGCGCCTTCCAGATCACAGGCGAGGACCGGGCAAGCGAAGCTTGCAACTCGCGCAGAACGCCGTCCTGCGTCAGAAAGGCCGGGATGTTGCGCCCGGCATCGGCGCGGCTGACCAGTTTCACCCCACCTGCCGCAGGGGTGGTCAGGCTGCCCGCTGTCAGCAGGCGCAACTGGTTGTTTTCCACCTGCACTTCGGTCGCACCGGCAAACACGCCGGCATTGTTGAACTGCATCTGGGTGGTGGACCC
>JANNAF010000020.1:0-5124 GCA_031384005.1 Rhodobacterales bacterium
CCCACCCAATCCGCCGCTCCGGCGCCGGATAATGCCCCATCCACCCGCCATCCTTCTCCGCCAGCAAGTCCCGCATGGGATACAAGGCAATCGGCTCGACCACCACCACCACCCTCTGCTCCTCCCGCGCCAACCGCACACACTCCCGCATCATCATCGCGGCATCCGGCCCGGTCGAGGGCACCGCCACAATGATCCCCGGAATGTCGCGCAGCACGGCCAACGAATTGTCATTGTGGAAATGCCCGCCAAACCCTTTCTGATAGCCCAGGCCCGCAATCCGCAACACCATCGGGTTGGTGAACTGCCCCTGACTGAAAAACGGCAGCGTCGCCGCCTCGCCCCGCAACTGATCCTCGGCATTGTGCAGATAGGCCAGGAACTGAATCTCCGGCATCGGCACAAACCCGTTCTGCGCCATGCCAATCGCCAGCCCCAGAATGCTCTGCTCGTCCAGCAGCGTGTCAATGACCCGCCCCCGGCCAAACCGCGCATGCAACCGCTGGGTTACACCGTAAACCCCGCCCTTGCGGCCAACATCCTCGCCCATCAGCACGACCTCGGGAAACTCCAGCATCAGGTCATGCAGCGCCCAGTTGATCAGCCGCGACATCGGCTGCGGCTCGGCCATTGCCTTGACCTCGGCCCCGAACAGCGTGGCCCGGTCCCCCTGATCATTCCGCAGGGCATTGCTGCGTGCAGGCGGTACGATCGAGGCCATCACCCCCGCCGCCGAACTCAATCGTGGCCGCTGCACCGCATCCGCCGCCTTGGCCACCACCTCCGCCTCCGCCGCCTGATAAATAGCCAACGCCTCCGCCCGGCCCATCACCCCCGCCGCCGCCATCAACCGCACGGCGTGCAGCAACGGGTCCTGCGCCTCATCCGCCTCCACCTCCTCGCGGCTCAGATAGGTGGTCGGCACATCCGCCCCGGCATGACCATAAAGCCTGACCATCCGCAGATGCAAAACCGCAGGCCGCCGCTTTTCCCGCACATAATCAACCGCTTCCATGGCGACCCTGAAACAGTCATAAAAATCCAACCCATCGCCCGCGAAGTATCTCACCCCCGGCTTGCCCCTCAGGTTCGCCGCAATCCAGCCCTGCGGCGACTTGGTCGAAATGCCAATCCCGTTGTCCTCGCAGACAAACAGAATGGGACAGGCGGCGCCCTGATACCCCGCCCACCCCGCGGCATTGAACGCCCCCTGCGCTGTGGAATGGTTGACCGACGCATCGCCAAACGACGCCATCACCACCCCATCCGACGCCAACAAGGCATGTTCCTGACGCGGCAACCCGATGGAATAGGCCGCACCCACCGCCTTGGGCAGATGCGACGCGATGGTCGAGGTTTGCGGCGGCAACATCAACGCCCGCGACCCCAAAACCTTGTGCCGCCCCCCCGAAATCGGATCCTCGGCACTGGCAGCAAAGGACAACAGCATATCCCAAATCGGATCGCCCCCGGCAGCCAACCCCCGCGCAATCTGAAACCCCGCATCGCGGTAATGCAAAAACGCCATATCATCGCCGCGCAGCGCCAGCGCCACCGCCGCCATCCCCTCATGGCCCGATGACCCGATGGTATAAAACCCCTGCCCCGCCCGCTGCATGACCCGCGCCTGCCGGTCCAGCGCGCGCGACGCGCAGGCCGCAAGGTACACCACCCGCGCCCCCCCCGCCGTCAGCGGCCCGCTGGGTGCCCGCCCAGTCGGAAAATCCCCCGCCGCCACCCGCCGCAGGAAATTGTCATGCACAATATCGGCGCGGTCCACTGCGGCTCTCCCATTTGCTCTTTCGGAAATACTCCCGCCGGAGGCTCCGACACCAGCCCCCGCCGCAGGGCGAGGTTAACCCCGCCCCGCCTCGGTCAGAAAAACGCCTGCAACCCCGTGATCGCCCGGCCCAGGATCAGCGCATGCACATCATGCGTGCCCTCATAGGTGTTCACCGTCTCCAGGTTCACCATATGCCGCATGATCTGGTAATCCTCCTGAATACCGTTGCCACCATGCATGTCCCGCGCCATCCTTGCCGCGTCGAGGGCCTTGCCACAGTTGTTGCGCTTGATGATCGAAATCATCTCGGGCGCCGCATTGGCCTCATCCATCAACCGACCCACGCGCAAGCTGGCCTGCAACCCCAACGACACTTCCGTCATCATGTTGGCCAACTTCAACTGAAACAACTGCGTCTGCGCCAACGGCTTGCCAAACTGCTTGCGGTCCAGCCCATATTGCCGCGCCGCCGCCATGCAGAACTCCGCCGCCCCCAACACCCCCCACGAAATCCCATAGCGCGCCCGGTTCAAACAGCCAAACGGCCCCTTCAACCCTTCGACATGCGGCAACAGCGCATCCTCGCCCACCGCCACATCCTTCATCACGATCTCCCCGGTGATCGAGGCGCGCAACGACAGCTTGCCGCCAATCTTGGGTGTCGACAGCCCGGCCATGCCCTTCTCCAGCACGAACCCCTTGATCTTGCCACCATGCGCCTCGGACTTGGCCCAAACCACGAACACATCCGCAATCGGCGCATTCGAAATCCACATCTTGGCCCCATTGAGCACATAGCCATCAGCGGTTTTCTTCGCCACCGTCTTCATCCCCGCCGGGTCCGACCCCGCATCCGGTTCCGTCAGACCAAAGCAACCGATCCACTCGCCCGACGCCAGTTTCGGCAAAAACTTCAGCCGCTGCGCCTCGGTGCCATAGGCATAAATCGGATACATCACCAAGGACGACTGCACCGACATCATCGACCGATAGCCCGAATCGACCCGCTCGACCTCGCGCGCGATCAGACCATAGGCGACATAGGACGCCCCCAACCCGCCGTATCCCTCAGGGATCGTGGTGCCCAACAACCCCATCGCCCCCATCTCGCGGAAAATCGCCGGGTCCATGGTTTCATCGCGAAAGGCGGCAATCACCCGCGGCTGCAACTTGGTCTGGGCATAATCCCGCGCCGCATCCCGCAACATCCGCTCTTCCTCGGTCAGCTGGTCCTCCATCCGAAAGGGGTCCTGCCAGTCAAACCGCCCCAGATCCGGTGCATCCTTGGCCTTCAGTTTCGGCTTGTCCATTTTGACCCCCGCATAAAACTCATGGATTTCATCGCCCATATTGCACAATCCCACAGCCAAGCCTATCGAAACCAAATCGCCCCCCCATGAGGCAAACTCATATGCTCCCCCGCCGTTACCTGCCCTCCCTGCCCTCCCTCCTCGCCCTCGAGGCGCTCGACCGCCTCGGTACAGCCTCCGCCGCCGCAACGGAACTGAACCTCACCCAAGGCGCCATCTCCCACCAACTCAAGGTGCTGCAAGACCAACTTGGCATCCAACTCACCACCAAAACCCAAGGCCGCCTCCACCTCACCCCCGCCGCCCGCGACTATGTGGTGGACGTACGCCGCGCCCTGACCACCCTTGGCCAGGCCTCCCTCACCTTACGCGCCAACCCCACCGGCGGCGCGCTCAACCTCGCCATCCTGCCCGCCTTCGGCATGCACTGGCTCGCCCCCCGCCTCGCCACCTTTGCCCGCAAACACCCCGAGGTGACGGTGAACCTCTCCACCCGCCTCAAACCGTTCGACTTCGCCACCGCCAATTTCGACGCCGCCATCCACTATGGCCGCCAGGACTGGCCCGGCGCCGCTTACCTCAAACTGATGGACGAACAGGTCCTCGCCGTCGCCGCCCCCACTCTTCTGCTCACCCCCCTGACCCAGGCCGCCGACGCCCTCACCCTCCCCCTCCTGCAATTGCAAAGCCGCCCCGGCGACTGGGCGCGCTGGCTCACCACCCACAACCTGCCGCCAACCCGGCCCCCCGCCATGCTGTTTGACCAGTTCGCCACCATGGCCCAGGCTGCCATCCACGGCCTCGGCGCCGCCATCCTGCCGCTGTTCCTGATTGAACAAGACCTCGCCGCAGGCCGCTTGATCCCGCTCTATGGCCCCGCCACCCCAGCCCAGGGCGCGTATTACCTGGTCTGGCCCGCCAACCACCCGCCCCGCGCCCCCCTCACCTCCTTCATCACCTGGCTCCAGACCGAACTCTCGTGATTTCATCTGTCCCTAAATATCCCGGGGGTTGCTGCATTGCCTCGGCAATGCAGCATTGGGGGCTGGCCCCCCTTCCGTCCTCGACAACCCGCACCACCCTTGTCAAACTCACCCCATGACCGACCCACTCATCCTCGGCGGGGGCCTTGCCGGTTACGCCTCCGCCCTCCGGCTTGCCGATCACGGCCACCGCACCACCCTTGTCGCGGCGCGGCCCCGCCTTGGCGGTCATGCCCATTCCGGTGACCGGAACGACTGCAGCCGCGCCGACCATGCCGGGATGACCGGCCCTGCCACTTGGCCTTGGCTCCCCCTCATTCCCCGCGCCCCCATCATCCGCCACAGCCGTTTTCGCGACGGCGCAACCAACGGGGCAACCAACAGCGCGACCTCGGCCCACGGCGCTGCCCAGACCCAACCGCACTCCAACGCCGCCCGGATCAATCACGACACGCCCGCAGCCCAGGCGATCCACGCCATGACGCTGACCCGGTATTTCAACCACCACGCCTTCCCGGCCAAGCTGCGCCGCGAAATCCTCGCCTGGTGGGCCATTTCGGGCTTGGGCGACCCCGATGTGATTGGCGCAAACGAACTGATGACCCCCAAACTCACCACCGGCCTGCTATTCAAACTGCACGAACTGGCCCGCACCGTGCAGGGCGGCATCAAGGCGCTGGCGCAGGCCGCAGCCACGGCCAGCGGCGCCGCCGTCCACACCGGCGATCCCGTCGAGCGGCTGGCCGACCTTGACACCGGTGTCCAGGCCACCCTTGTCACGGGCCGGGTGATCACGGCCAAAACCGCCTTCGTCGCCCTGCCGCTGAACGCCTATGGCCAGATCCGCTTCACACCCCCGCTCGCTCCAGCGCAACAAATGCTGCGCCAAACCGGCCACGCCGGACGAGCCCTGAAATTGCTGATCCGCGCTCGCAGTTCCGAACCCAGCCCCAAACCCGGCCACTTGGCGACGGGTCAGGCGGCGGGCCTGTGCTGGATCTATGCCAACCGCGCCCTGCCCGACGGCGCCACCCTGCTGATCGGCTTT
>JANNAF010000049.1:0-15225 GCA_031384005.1 Rhodobacterales bacterium
TTTGGGCGATATGAAAACAGAATTCCGGCAAAGCACACGGCTTTCCGGGATGGCGCATATGGACCGGATCGCCCGACACTGTCAAGTCGCAGCACCACCGCTTTTTCATCTTGCACAACCCCGCCAACCCCGCTAATCCGCCCCCCGACGATCCCTACCGCGGAGAGGTGGCAGAGTGGTCGAATGCGGCGGTCTCGAAAACCGTTGTCGGTTTGCGCCGACCCAGGGTTCGAATCCCTGTCTCTCCGCCACCGTCCTCAATTTAATTGTTACTTTCCAGATAGTTATCTTGAGGAAGTGGAATTTCATCCCCCACCATGTCCCCCAGTTGGCGGCAGGTAGGACTCTGATTGAAGAAGTCTCGTTTGCCCCGCGCGGCGACAATCAGCTTAGCGGCGGCGAACCTGTTTGCTAGCCGATGCGTCCTTTCAGTGAAAATCAAGGCAGGACCACTGACAGACAACGATTGCGAAAAGGTCCTCAGAGTGCGAGCATCAGTGAAATATAGGCTTGCGGATCCATTGGGGGGAGAAATGATAGGTGCTGCCTCACCTGCCGGACTGACCAGGAAGCAATTCTTCGTTGCATACGAAAAGCACCTGCGAATCTATGCTCCCGACCTTTGCTGGCCGAGTCCGTTCCTGCAAGAGTTGAAAGACTCAGTCGACGGAAACTTTCCACACCATGAGATTCTTGGCTCTCGCATCGCGCAAGCTGCATGGGAAAGCATCGGTGGACAAGGTGACGTGACAACTGAGAAACTACAAGCCTTGCCCTAATCTGACCCACAATCCAGCGTTACCCTGATCCAGCACATTGTGGCGGGTTTTGCTTTTGTTCCCTGCCTCGACAACAGAGCAGACAAGCCAATTCTACATTTCGAGGGGCGGTTCCGCAGATGTGTGGCGACGCAATACTATCGCGCAAACTAAGTTTTCTGCTGCATTGCGGAATCGTAGGCAGTGTAAAAATCTCACTCTTTTGGGTCCTCCCACGCTGCACCGCAGCGCGGGTAACGCGCGACCTCGACCGAAAACTAGTGACAGGAATTCTTCGGCTTGTGTTTGAGTTTCGGCTCTCCGGCCAAGAGGGATGGTCGTCGTGATAGCGACATCTGGAACGTAGTTCTTTTGTGCGATTCCAGGCGCCATCCGCCACTGCGATGATCACAGCAAAGCAGCAATTTAAGTGGAACTTGCCATATTCAGCCTGAATTGCAGTTCTTGCAACGATCCTGCCACAAAGATTAGGGAATTCGATAGATTCAGATCCGACAACTTTGTTTGATCTTGTCCAATCGTGAAAGATCGCAGCAACATTGAGCAATGGTTGGGAACGCTGCCCGCTGCGCGATAATACAGGTGCCGACCGCGCGGGGTTTTGACGTGGACCGGGCTGGGTCCAAAGCGGGCTTCCATCGCCGCGACCAGATCGACGCTGTCCTCGTCGCAGTCAATCACCGCCAAGCCTTCCAGCCGCAGACCGTAAACGGCGGACCCCGTGCGGAACATCGGGGCCAGGATCTGGCTTAGGGTCATCTTAGGGTCGGTCCATCGGCGGATCAGCGGGGCCTTGCCAGCATCACCGCCACCCAAGGGAAGCGGGTGAAAGCCCGCCCCTTTCAGGCGGGCAATCTCGTTGCGGATATCGTCGGGCAGGTCCGGTTTAAGTAGCGCGGTCATTGGCTGTCACCTCCATAGATCAGGACAGCCAAAGTTTCGGCCATTGTCTGGGATAGACCCAATGCACGGCGCAGGCGGGTAACGCGCAGGGCCATCATGCGCGGGCCTCGTCGTCACGCGTGACAGCCGACCGCAGCACATAGCGCCCGTGGGTGCCTTCAAACGGCGGGCCGTGTTCCTCGTGGATCGTCTCGATATCCAGCCCGTGTTCGTGGCGCAGATCATGCACATAGGCCGACCAGCGGGGGCCGGGGTGGTCAATGGCGGTGCAGCCCTTGGTCCCGGCTTTCATCAGACATTCTAGTGCCCAACGGTCGCGGCCTTGAACGTGGATGGTGCGGGTAGTGCCATTAGTGTTTGTGATGGTGAATTGGGTTTTGCCCCAACGTTGAAAGGTCATGATGCCAGTCCTCTTGGTTGCGAGGAACGGGGCGATAGGCTATTGTTCGTCTGGTCCTGACTGCCACGAAAATAGCCGCTGCCTGTTCACTCGGGCGGCGGATTTTCGTTTCAGGCGGCGGTGGGCTGGGCGGCCTTGCCGCGTTCCCAAGCCTCAATCTCTGACAGCTTCCAGCGTGTGCAGCCGGGTGTCAGGCAGATCGGCTCGGGAAAGGTGTCGTCGGTCTTGACCCAGCGGCGCGGGGTCAGGTGGTGGACTGACCAACGCGCGCCCAGTTGGCGGTCGGAAAGATAGGTTTCGGGCAATTGAAGGGCCATGGTATTTGCTCCAATGCTTAGTCATTGAAAGCACCCTGCCTGCCCCCGATTATTGGCGCAACTGTTCCAATCTATGTGGATAACCCGGTGGAAAAATACCAAATATAGCCATCATGTTCCGTAGAAACACAATATATTGACGCATTATCGAAAAACACCTGAAAAAACACCTGAATCGATCCACCGTCCATCAACAGCCCTAAGTCGCGAAAATTGCATGGGCTCCGAACTCATTCTTTCCTTCTGTCCATTGCAACAACTTTGCCCGACCGCTTCGCCCCGGTCAGAAACTCCACCCATGCCGCCATCATCGCGCGGCGCTTTTCGATCATGTCGCCACGCCGATAAGCAGCCTCGACCGCGTTGCTGATTTTGTGGGCCAGCGCGACTTCGGCCATGTCGGCGGGGAAGGTGGTGCGTTCGGCCACCCAATCGCGGAACGTGCTGCGCAGCCCGTGGGGCACGGCAGGGCGCTTGGACGAGCGGTCGACATAGCCGGGGCCATCCGCCGCGATATCGGCCTCTTGCATCCGCCGCATGACGGCGGACAAGGTCATGTCCGACAACTCGCCCCCGCGCACGGCGGGGAACACCAGCGGGTTGCCGTCCATCCGGGGCAACGACTGCAACAGCGTCACGGCCATGACGGGCAGGGGAACGCGGTGTTCGACCTTCATTTTCATCCGCGCGGCGGGGATGGTCCAAAGCCCCGCCTTGAGGTCGATTTCTTCCCAACGCGCGCCCCGTATCTCGCCCGACCGCAAGCCCGTCATTGCCAGAAATTCCAGCGCCCGCGCGCCCATGCCGTCGCGGGTCCGCAGCGCCGCAAACCAGCGCGCGGCCTCGTCGATCTGTAAGGCCGGGTGGTGTTCCTCGTCGGCCACCTTGGACGGCGCTGGCAACAGTTCCTTGAGGTTGCCAGCCCATCGCGCCGGGTTGTCGCCTTTGCGGTGGCCTGAAACGGTGGCCCACGACAGGACCGCCTCAATCCGACCGCGAACACGGGTCGCGGTTTCAGTCTTGCCCGACCAGATCGGTTTCAGAACCCGCAACACGTCTTGGGTGTCGATATCCTGCACCAGCATCTTGCCCAGTTCCGGGGCGGCATAGGTTGCCAGCGTGTTTTCCCACTGTTGCCGGTGCTTGGGGTTCTTGAACCCTTCCAGCTTGGTTTCAAGATAAGTCTTGGTTGCGGCGGCAAAGGTCAGACCGCGCGCCTGTGCGGCGGCCAACGCGGCCTTGGCGGCCTTGCGGGCCTCGACCGGGTCAATGCCGCTTTCGATCTTGGCGCGGGCATCGCGGGCCTTGTCGCGGGCCTGTGCCAGCGTGACAGCAGGAAAGCCGCCCAGCCCGATATCCCGCCGCAGGGTGCCGACCGTGGCGCGCAATATCCACGACCGCCCGCCCGCCGGATTGATTTGCAGATGCAGGCCAGGAACACCGCCGACCGACAACAGGGCGCTGCGCTTGCCCCCCGGATGCACCAGCCGCTTAACGTCCAGTGCGCTTAGTTCCTCGGTCACTTTCGGCATTTTCCAAAGCCCCACGACATACCCCACAAAATGAATGTAATTGGGTGCATCCGATTGCGCAAGGTTGCATATGGATTTTTGTGGGGTAAGTCCTTATTTCGTTGGGCAGTAACTGGCTATACCGTTGATAATATTAAGCATATTTTCGAAAAATGGCGGGCTGTCTCTCCGCTACATAGACCCCGAATAATCTATATCTTTCAGAGCTCTAAGTGCGTCCATGATTGCCCAGTATACCGTTTCGTATGCCGAACTTTGAGAATTTGCTTTTGCTTACTCATGCCCGAACTTCCGAACCATATGCCAGCGGGCTCCTCGTTGGTTTGTCTGGCCCCGACGAAGAGCTCGGAATAGACCGTTTTCGAAAAAACGTCCAACCGTCTGCTATTCCTGCAAATCACACAACCCTAAGCTCCGTCGATTACTATGGGTGGTAGCCGGCGGCAGCAAGTTGCGTGCTAACGACGTAATCTTGAGATGCATGTGACATGGCGCAACACCGTTAGTCGACGAGTGGTCTTGATACGCTCAAGGTCCTAGATTCGCAGCTTTAGCTGGCTGAGCATGGAACATTCTTCCAGCATCCAACCCATTCCTGCCCCTAGCAAACATAGACCACGTTTTCGACAAGCTGTCGAGGAACTTGCCTTGGTAATGGACTTCACAGCCAACCTCGCGAGTCGCTGAGTTCGGTGGCGATTTTAGATCCGGCAAACACCGCGCCTCCGCTTGTGCGCGACTTATCCCGCTCCGCTACTTCAAGACCAACTCACAGATCATCTGCTTGGCGGTAATGCTCTACACTGGCTTCCAGCGCGGGACGCACACACGCTGGCAGCTGGTCGCGAACGACGGCACCGGCGCGCAAACGATTGCGGACATGTGGGGCGAGTTTTGGCATCGTGAAGGATGGGATGCTGACCCTGTTCATCGCGGCTCCGCCGAACGAATCCTCTGTCTGGGTGCGGGTGATCGACGAGGTGTAGGGCGCGGCCTTCAAGCAGGAGATCACAGCGGATTTGACAGCCATCACGCAGTTCATGTCATCCTGGCTGTCCATGAACAATGGGGTAAGAGCAGCCGTGGTAGCGTTCGTATGTTCGGGGGTAAATGTAGAGCCAGACAATTAATTCCAAGATGAACAGCCAAGTGAAGTTAAGTCGCCGAACAGCGCTTCAGGGGGTAATGGGGCCACTTCACCAGCAGCCCCATCAACTCTGGAAATCAGCTTCCCAAAGCGGCCCGCAGTTGCGCAACTGCAAAGTCCATCGCCTCGACCGCTTGCGGCACCACCGCGCCCATTCCAAAGAATTCATGGGTAACGCCGTTGTAGTTCTTCATTTCAACCTTACCACCCGCGGCCTTCAGCGCCTCTCCGTAAGCGATGCTTTCAGACCGCAACGGGTCAATCTGCGCGGTGATCAGCGTTGCCGGAGGCAGGTCCGAAAGATCACTGCGCGCGACAAGGTTGACCCGCGGATCGGCGGCATCCGTCATTGCAGCAAAGGCATGGTCCACGAACCATGCCATGTCAGCCTTACCCAGCGGCGCCGCATCAGCGTTTTCCAGATAGGACGCCGTATTCATGTCGTTCCCCGCGATCGGATACACCAGCAGCTGGTGCAGCGGCTGCGTGATCTTTGCATCCCGGGCCATGATTGCGACGTTTGCCGCTAGATTGGCCCCAGCACTTTCGCCAGCAATCACCATCCGCGCAGAGTCGCCATTCAACATGCCGGCATTCTCGACAACCCAGACGTAGGCCGCATAGGCATCATCATGTGCTGCCGGAAACACATCCTCTGGCCCCTGGCGATAATGCGAAGATACCACCACCGCGCCTACACCAAGCGACAGCGCACGGGCGGAGGCGTCATAAGTATCGATGTTGGCAATCACCCAGCCACCGCCGTGGTAATATACGATCACCGGGAACGGCCCGTCACCGGGCGGGGTATAGACCCGCGCTTTGATGTCGCCCGCCGGGCCGGGAATGACAATGTCGCTTGTGGCAATGTCAGCGGCTGGCCCCGGATCAATGCCCTTGTCCGCCATCACGGCGGCAAACGCATTGGCAGGGGTTGGTTGCGCGCGTGCCTGGTCCTCCGTGAGGGTGTGCAGCGGTTTTGCACCCAGTTCAGCCAGCTTATCGAGAACGGACTGCATTTCTGGAGCGGGAGTAGCCATTTCCTGCGCAGCCACAGGTGTCGTGACGGCGGCATCTGTCGCGGTGATTGTCCCTTGGGCAGGCTCGGTTTGTGCCATTGCGGCACTTGGCAAGACAGCAGATGCAATCACCGATGACAAAACAGCGGCCGGAAATGGTTTTGTGGGCATAGACAGCTTCCTTCGATGAAACCTCACGGCACGTTGGCCTGAGTACCCATAGGCAACAAAGCTGGCGACTAAACGTTCCCGATGTCCGCAGGCTATCACGAGTGACGTATCGCGGTCGGCGATCATCCGCCCATGCCAAAGGCAGGCATCCGTGATCTCCTGAGCTTTTCCGAGGGGCCCAACCAATCCTACGGCGCAGTCGATGCCACCGCCCGCGCGCAACTTGCGGCAGTCGACGGCCGCATCGCCCGGCTGGACGCACTGAAGGCGGAACCGGAGCGCATGGTCGTACAATGTGTCGGAGGTTCCATTCGCGATTGCCGCGTGATCGCAGCGCTCGGGGATCACGGCCAATGCGCAAAGCCCCACCACGATCCACGGGAGACGGCGTAATGGTCTCCTTTCGCACACTCGCATTTTACACCGCAGCGGCACTCGGAGTGATTGCGGGATGGATGCGACGAAGCGCAACGTCACGCGCTCCGATCCGGTTGCGATATTGCCCCTCATTGATTTCATAAGATTTTTGTCAGAGAAGGTTCGACGGCAGTCGCGTTCCCTCCGCCACTTGCCCCCGCGAAAGGGTTCTCCCAATCCGGCCACTGCAGGATTTTTCCGTTGTTTTCGGGGGTTATGCGGCTGGGGCTGTTCACCTACTTGCACGTTAAGAGTCTCGGAAGCGTTCTCTCCGTGCCGATATTCTCCAGACCTGTTGCCTTCGCAGTTTTGGCGAAATACCGGTAAGCATCAGAAGAATAACATAAAAAATGGACGGAACTTTGGTTTTCGAGGCCAGTCGTTCTCGCACTGTTATGTCACCAAGTCCGAACCGTCTTGGCCGAACTGCAGATCGGGGCCGCAATCCTGAACCGCTTCACGGCGTTTGGAACGCCGCTAACGCAGCGCGTTGGTTGACTCTGTATAAGGGAAGGGGAACTTCAGCCTCATCCCGATTTGTGCAACAGAGCCCCGCGATCCCCAACACGACCCCACCCGCGCCAATCATGGCGAAAAGGTCATGACGCAAAGCTGACCTAACATTTGACAGATATGTGTCTTCTGCGCAATCTGCGCCGCATCCGCCGCCTGTGCGCGGCAAAAGCTGCGTGTTGCGGATGCAAACCAAAAACCTCTGGGAGGAAAAACATGATTTTGACCCGCCGCGGCCTTATGGCCCTTGCCGGTACCACCGCCGCCCTGTCGGCGCTGCCCGCTTTCGCCCAAGACAAGGGCTCTGTCGGCATCTCGATGCCGACCAAATCGTCATCGCGCTGGATTTCGGACGGCGAATCGATGGTCAAGGCGTTCACCGACGCTGGCTATGTCGCTGACCTGCAATATGCCGAAGATGACATCCCGACGCAGCTTGCCCAGATCGAAAACATGATCACCTCGGGCGTCAAGGCGCTGGTGATCGCGGCCATCGACGGCACCACCCTGTCCAACGCGCTGGACAACGCCGCCGCTGCCGGGATCAAGATCATCGCCTATGACCGCCTGATCCGCGACTCTGGCTCGGTCGATTACTATGCGACCTTCGACAACTTCAAAGTGGGCGTGCAGCAGGCGACCAGCCTGGTCGCCGGCCTGAACGAGCGTTTTGCCGGCGTCAAGCCGTGGAATGTCGAACTGTTTGGCGGCTCGCCCGACGACAACAACGCCTTCTTCTTCTACGACGGCGCAATGTCGGTCCTGCAGCCGATGATCGACGCTGGCGACATCGCCATCCCGTCGGGTCAGGTCGGCATGGACGTGGTCGGCACGCTGCGCTGGGACGGCGCGGTTGCGCAGGCCCGCATGGACAACCTGTTGTCCTCGAACTACGGCAGCACCCAGTTGCACGGCGCGCTGTCGCCCTATGACGGCCTGTCGATCGGCATCTTGTCGTCGGTCAAGGGCGTTGGCTATGGTTCGGGCGACCTGCCCATGCCCATCGTCACCGGCCAGGACGCCGAAATCCCGTCGGTCAAGTCGATGATCGCAGGCGAGCAGTATTCGACCGTGTTCAAAGACACCCGCGAACTGGCCAAGGTGACGGTCAAGATGGTGGAAGCAGCCCTGTCCGGCGGCACCGTCGAGATCAACGACGAAAAGACCTATGACAACGGCGTCAAGGTCGTTCCGTCCTACCTGCTGGAGCCGGTTTCGGTGGATGTCGCAAGCATCGAGTCGATCTTGATCGGTTCGGGCTATTACACCGCTGACCAGC
Source organism: Rhodobacterales bacterium (assembly GCA_031384005.1). Classification (GTDB taxonomy): domain Bacteria; phylum Pseudomonadota; class Alphaproteobacteria; order Rhodobacterales; family Rhodobacteraceae; genus Stagnihabitans. Next base: position 8,478 of record JANNAF010000049.1, read on the forward strand.
TGAAGTAAGCTTGTCCCAAGGGTCCGCCTGCACCGCTTTCGTGCAGGCGGATCCCCCCCCTGGGAGGAGGGATCATGACATCACTTCTGGACATGCGCGGGATTTCCAAGGTCTTCCCGGGCGTCAAGGCGCTTGACCGGGTCAGCCTGACCGTCGAACAGGGCGAGATTCACGCCATCTGCGGCGAAAACGGTGCGGGCAAATCCACATTGATGAAGGTGCTGTCGGGCGTGTACCCGCACGGCAGCTTTGACGGCGAAATCACCTATGACGGGGTCCCCCTGCGCAATCGCACCATCCGCGACAGCGAGGAAAAGGGCATCATCATCATCCATCAGGAACTTGCGCTGATCCCCTTGTTGTCGATCGCCGAGAACCTGTTTATGGGCAACGAGGTTGCCGCCAATGGCGTCATCTCATGGCCGCAGGCCTTTCAGAAAACCGGTGATCTGCTGCGCCGCGTCGGATTGAACGAACCCCCGGGTGCCGTTGTGGGCAAGCTGGGTGTCGGCAAACAGCAACTGATCGAAATTGCCAAGGCGCTGTCCAAGAATGTGCGCCTGCTGATCCTTGATGAACCCACCGCCGCCTTGCAAGAGGCGGACGCAGACCGCCTGCTGGACCTGATGCTGGAGCTGAAGGCGCAGGGCGTCACGCAAATCATGATCAGCCACAAGTTGAACGAAATCAGTCGGGTGGCCGACCGGATCACCGTGATCCGCGACGGTGCCGCCGTATCGACCCTGACCAAGGCCGAGATTTCCGAAGACCGCATCATCCGCGACATGGTGGGCCGCGACATGGCGCACCGCTATCCTGAACGCACGCCCGCCCCGGGCGATATGTTGTTCGAAGTGGACAATTGGTCGTGCTGGCACCCCGAACAGGCCGGACGGCAGATGATCAAGGGTGTGTCGCTGAATGTCCGCAAGGGCGAGATTGTCGGCATCGCGGGCCTGATGGGCACCGGGCGCACCGAACTGGCCATGTCGGTCTTTGGCCGCAGCTATGGCAAGGGCCACGCGGGGCAGGTGCGGATGTACGGGCAACCCGTTGACGTCTCTACCGTGTCAAAGGCGATTGCCGCCGGGATCTCTTATGTGACCGAGGACCGCAAGGCGCTGGGCCTGATCCTGGACGAACCGATCCTGCGCAACATCAGTCTGGCCAATCTTGCGGGCATTGCGACCCGGTCCATTCTGGACAAGCGGCGCGAGGCGCAGGTGGCCGAGGGCTACCGCAAACAGTTGGCGATCCGCACGCCGGGCGTCATGCAAAAGGTGGTGAACCTGTCGGGCGGCAACCAGCAAAAGGTTGTGCTGTCCAAATGGCTGTTCACCGACCCGCAATTGCTGATCCTTGACGAACCCACGCGCGGCATCGACGTCGGCGCCAAGTTCGAGATTTATACGATCATGAAAGAGCTGGCCGAACAGGGCCGCGGTATCCTGATGATTTCGTCCGAAATGCCGGAACTGTTGGGCATGTGCGACCGCATTTATGTGATGAACGAAGGCCGGATCGTGGGCGAACTGCCCCGCGGCGAAGCGAGTCAGGAAAAAATCATGGCTCTGATAGTCAAAGACGTGGGAAAGGTGGCCTGAATGTCGGAACCAAAGCAAAGCGCGCTGGGGGGCCACCTGCGCCAGAATGGGATGTTGCTGGCGCTGGTCGCCATTGTCGCGCTGTTCTCGATTCTGGTCGCGGCGCAGGGCAAACCAATGTTCCTGCAGGCGCCCAACATCACCAACATCTTCTTGCAAAACGGCCATGTCATCATCTTGGCGCTGGGGATGCTGCTGATCATTGTGGCGGGCCATATCGACCTGTCGGTTGGGTCTGTTGCCGCGTTTACCGGGGCGGTGGCCGCATGGTTGACGGTCGATCTGGACTTGCCGGTGCCGGTCGTGATCGTGCTGACGCTGATGGTGGGTGGGGTGATCGGTGCGGCGCAGGGCTATTGGGTGGCATTCTGGCGCATCCCGTCCTTTATCGTGACACTTGCGGGCATGATGATCCTGCGCGGCGCGACCTTGTTGCTGCTGGGCGGCCAGAACATCGGACCTTTCCCCAAATCGTTTCAGGCGATGTCGTCGGGCTTTATCCCCGATTTGACCGGGTTGATGAAACCGCATGGCCTGACGCTGATCATCACGGCGCTGGCCATTGCGGTGATCGTCTGGATCGGCGTGCGGGCGCGCAGCCGGGATATCGAGTTTGGCATGACCCCGGAACCCAGCGGCCTGTTCTGGGGCCGCACCGCGATTGTTTCGGTGGCGGTCGCCTTTGTCGGCTTTCAGCTGGCCTCGTTCCGCGGGTTGCCCAATGTGCTGATCGTCCTGACGGTGCTGACGGTGCTTTACGCCTTTTTCACCGAAAACACCGTGCAGGGTCGCCGGATCTATGCGGTGGGCGGCAATGAAAAGGCGGCCAAACTGTCAGGCATCCGCACCGAACGGCTGGTGTTTTTCTGCTTTGTCAACATGGGGATGCTGGCCGCACTGGCAGGCATGATGGTGACGGCCCGCCTGAACTCGGCCACCCCCAAGGCGGGCACCGGGTTTGAACTGGACGCCATTGCCGCCGTCTTTATCGGCGGGGCCGCGATGGCGGGCGGATCGGGCAAGATCATCGGCGTTGTCATCGGCGCACTGATCATGGGCGTGATGAACATGGGCATGTCGATCCTTGGCGTCGGCATCGATTACCAGCAAATGATCAAGGGGCTGGTCCTGCTCGCCGCTGTGATCTTCGACGTTTACAACAAAAACAAGTAAGCAAGGCTGTTCTGCGGGACCGGTCAGACGGGCGGCATCCTTGGGTGCCGCCCGATGTCGTACCGACGGCCCAGCCCCCGTTCAGCGCGGTGCCCCCCTGCCCTGCCGCATGTTCAAATGCCCGGTAGGCCTGCGTTACGTTGCACGGAATTGGCCACCCCGGCCTTGACCCCACGTCACGCAAGGACCGCATTAGGGTCGCCACTTCGGCAGAACGCTTGATTTATGAAACAGAGTGCTACAACCTAATGTGAATTGGCCGCGAAAATGACGGCCAGCACATGGGAGGAACCGCTTGCAAGCATTGCTCGCGCTGGCGTCCGGCATAGACCGGGTCAGCCGGTTTTTTGGCATAATCGCTGCCGCTCTGGTGGCTGTCAGTTGCTCGATCAGCGCGCTGAACGCCCTGTCACGCTATGCTCTTGATGTGTCCTCAAACGCCTTTCTGGAAATCCAATGGCAGATGTTTGCGGGCATCTTCCTGCTGGGTTCGGCGCATGTGCTGAAACTGAACGAACATGTCAGGGTTGACCTGTTTTATGGCTCGGCCTCGGCCCGGACCAAGCTGTGGATCGATGTGTTCGGGTTTTTGGCCTTCTTCTTTCCGGTCTGCCTGATGATGGTCTATCTCAGCATCCCGTGGGCCCTGACCAGCATGTATGAGGGCGAAACCTCGGCCAATGCGGGCGGTCTGTTGGTCTGGCCGGTCAAGCTGATCCTGCCTTTGGGTTTCAGCCTGCTGGTGATGCAGGGCGGGGCCGAACTGATCCGGCGCGTGGCGGCCCTGATGGGCGTGATCGAGTTCGACCCCGCTTATGAAAAACCCGTGCAGTGATGGGCGCGTCTGTGGCTCATCGGCGCCTTGCCCCGCCTGAAACCGGAAGGAAACACTGATGCTGGAATACGGATTGCTTGCGCCGGCCATGTTTGGCGGGCTGATCGTGTTCCTGCTGGTCGGATTTCCGGTGGCCTTTTCCCTTGCGGCACTGGGCCTTGCTTTTGGATTTGTCGCCATCGAGGTTGGCTATTTCGGGGTCCCGTTCCTGCAGGCCATCCCAGCGCGGGTCTTTGGCATCATGTCCAATGACCTGCTGCTGTCGATCCCGTTCTTTACCTTCATGGGCGTCATACTGGAGAAATCGGGTCTGGCCGAGGATTTGATGGAGGGGTTTGGCCAGTTGTTCGGCTCGGTCCCCGGCGGGTTGGCCTATGCCGTCATCTTTGTCGGCGCGATTTTGGGGGCCATCACGGGCACCGTTGCGGCATCGGTCATTGCCATCGGCATGATCAGCATCCCGGTCATGATGAAATATGGCTACGACATGCGCATCGGCACCGGGGTCATCGCCGCGTCAGGCACGATCACCCAAGTCATCCCGCCGTCGCTGGTGCTGATCGTGTTGGCGTTCCAACTGGGTGTCCCGGTTGGCGACATGTATATCGGCGCCATCGGCCCTTCGATTGCGCAAGTGCTGTTGTTTGCGGGCTTTATCCTGCTGGTGTCGATCTTCCGCCCGCATATGGTGCCCGCCCTGCCCCCAGAGGCGCGCACGTTATCGGGCCGCGAACTGGCGTCCAAACTGGCCTGGGGCATGGTGCCCTCGCTGGTCTTGATCTTCCTGGTCCTTGGCACGATCTTCATGGGCCTTGCCACCCCGACCGAGGCGGGCGCGATGGGGGCGGTCGGCGCCGTGCTCCTTGCCCTTGCACATGGCCGGTTCAGCTGGCGCATGGTCTGGCAGGCGTCCGATGGCACCATGCGCATCTCGGCCATGGTGATCTTCATTCTGGTCGGTGCTACGGTGTTCAGTCTGGTGTTTCAGGGCGTGAATGGCGGCAAATGGATCGAACACATGTTAGAGGGGATCCCCGGCGGGCGCGTCGGTTTCCTGATCTTTATCAACATCTTCATCTTCTTTATCGCCTTCTTCCTCGATTTCTTTGAAATCGTGTTTATCATCATTCCGCTGCTGATCCCCACCGCCGTCGCGCTGGACATCGATCTGGTCTGGCTCGGCGTTCTGATCTGCGTGAACATGCAGACCGCCTTCATGCACCCGCCCTTTGGCTTTGCGCTGTTCTACCTGCGCGGCATCGCCCCACCGGAAATCAAAAGCCGTGACATCTATCTTGGGGCGATACCGTGGATCATATTGCAGCTGATCCTGGTCGCGCTGATCATCACCTTTCCAGGCATCGTCGACAGTTTCCTGACCGACCCGGTCTTGCTGGACGATGCGGCTGTGACCCTGCAACTGGATGCACTCTCCATGCCGGAACTGGACATGCCAGCTCTGGATCTGGACCTTGGGCCATTGCCCACACCACCACCAACGAACCCATGACTTGACGTGACTGTAACGGGAGGAACCCAATGAAAAGACGTAATTTCCTGACGACGGCCGCCGTCGGCACCGCCGCCGTAACGCTGGCCGCCCCGGCGCTGGCCCAGACCGCGCCCAAGATCAGCTGGCGCCTGACCTCGGGCTTTCCCAAGGCGCTCGACACCATCTATGGCGCCGCTGAAGAATTCGCCAAGATTGTCTCGGACTCGACAGACGGCGCCTTCCAGATCCAGCCCTTCCCAGCCGGTGAAATCGTGCCAATGCCCGAGGCATCCGATGCCGTGGCCTCCGGTACGGTCGAAATGACCCACACCGCCTCCTACTATTACTGGGGCAAGAATGCGGCCTTTGCACTGGGTACGGCGGTTCCCTTTGGCCTGAACGCCCGCGGTATCAACGCTTGGTACTATCATGGCGGCGGCATCGACATGATGAACAAGTTCTATAACGCCCAAGGCTTGCACAGCTTTCCGGGCGGCAATACCGGTGCCCAGATGGGCGGCTGGTGGCGCAAGGAGATTAACAGCCTTGCCGACCTGCAGGGCGTCAAGATGCGCATCGGCGGCATGGGCGGCAAAGTGATGGAGGCGCTGGGTGTCGTGCCACAGCAAATTCCGGGCGGCGAGATTTTCCCGTCGCTGGAGCGTGGCACCATCGACGCGGCAGAATGGGTCGGCCCCTATGACGACGAAAAGCTGGGCCTGAACAAGGTCGCCCCCTACTACTATTATCCCGGTTTCTGGGAGGGTGGCCCGACCCTGAACTTCATGATCAATCTGGCCAAGTGGAACGAACTGCCCAAGGCCTATCAGGCCATCATCCAGACCGCTGCCGCGACCGCCAACGTCAGCATGCTGGCCAAATACGACGCCAGAAACCCGGCGGCCCTGCGGTCATTGATCGCCGGCGGGGCGCAGCTGCGCCCCTACCCCGAAGACGTGATGAAGGCCGCGTTTGACGCCGCGAACGCACTTTACGCAACGATCTCGGCCGAAAATGCCGACTTCAAAGAGATCTTCGAAAGCCAGCAGGCCTACCGGAACGAGGCGAACCTGTGGAACCAGGTGGCCGAGTATACCTTCGACACCTTCATGATCCGCAACCGCCCACGCGGCTGATTTCGGACACCAAGGCAATTATAGGGGGCCGCACCACATGGTGCGGCCCCTTTGCTTGGGCCTACTCCCTAGTCAGCGTGAAACACCTCGGGCATCTCTGCCCACCACTCGCCCGGCTTGCGCGAGGCCAGCGGCGCTTGGCATGGCATGCACAGATCCCACCACTTTTGCGTCACAGGATCCGCCGCCATCCTGGCCATGTCTGCGGCATGATCGGTGCCGTGGTATTCGTAATAGGCGAACAGCATCTCCTCGCCCTCTTTGAAAAAGATCGAATAGTTGCGGATGTTGCAGGCTGTGATGGTTTTCAACACCTCGGGCCAAACCTCGGCATGCAGCCGGATGTATTCGTCACGCTTTTCCGGGTGCAGACCCAGAACCAGACCAAACCGTTTCATTCCGTTCCCCCTCCTGACAATTGGCACCCCAGTCTGTCAGGTCTGCGCCATTCAGCAAGGGCTCAGCCCCGCAGGACCCGCCCGAATACGGCCGACAAGGCGAAAATCGC
>JANNAF010000069.1:0-23894 GCA_031384005.1 Rhodobacterales bacterium
GCCAGTCCTTGATCGCCTCGACCGGCCAGTCCTTGATCGCCTCGACCGGCCAGTCCTTGATCGCCTCGACCGGCCAGTCCTTGATCGCCTCGACCGGCCAGTCCTTGATCGCCTCGACCGGCCAGTCCTTGATCGCCTCGACCGGCCAGTCCTTGATCGGCTCTACCGGCCAATCCTTGATCGCCTCTACCGGATAGAGCAGCATCAGCGTGTTCAGCGCCAGCCCGTCGCGCATGATGACGGTGATCAGCACCTCGGTGCCCAGCACAACGGCGACCGACACCCGGACCGGCACGCGCCGTGCCAGCCCCACACCGCCCATCATGAACAGGCTGTCAAACACCGAATTGATCACGGAGTCGCCATAGTATTCCAGCGACATCGTCAAGGCACGAAAGCGTTCGATCACAAAGGGGGTGTTCTCGCCCACTTTCCAGACCAGTCCGGTAAAGGCCACTGCCAGCGCCTGCCAGTTGAAACCCGCCCGCCGCATCAAAAGCCACGCCAACCCGTAAAACAATATGCCGTGGTTCACATGGCCAAAGCTGTACCAGTCCGAGATCTGCTGCGAGGTTTTCGAACTGAACACATCGCCATGCCACAGGCTGACAAAACCGCAGGTGCAGATCAGCGGATGCCCCATCAGATACAGCGCAACCGCCTGCAAGGCGATGAACAGTGTGATCAGGCTGGCTGTCAGACGGTTTGTCATTCAGCCGAAAACATCACAAACCACGACGCAGGTCGAGAGGGATGAGGAACAGACCATGGCCATAGCTTTCGCCTCGCAAGGTGATCTTGCCGACAAAAAGATCAGTTTTACCGAAATCGGTGCCGGTCTTTATGCATTTACCGCCGAGGGGGACCCCAATTCCGGGGTGATCATCGGCGACGAGTCGGTCATGGTGATCGAGGCGCAGGCAACCCCGCGTTTGGCGCAAAAAGTGATCGATTGTGTGCGTTCCGTCACCGACAAGCCGATCAGCCATGTCGTGCTGACGCATTATCACGCCGTCCGCGTGCTGGGCGCCAGTGCCTTTACTGCGCGCGAGGTCATCATGGGGGCGAAATGCCGCGCCATGGTGGTTGAGCGGGGGCAAGAAGATTGGGACAGCGAATTTCAACGCTTTCCCCGCCTTTTTCAGGGCCATGAAAGCATTCCCGGCCTGACGTGGCCCACCACCACATTCTCGGGCAGCATGACGGTTTATCTGGGCAAGCGCCGTGTCGATCTGATGCATCCGGGTCGCGCCCATACGGCGGGCGATATCGTTGCCCATGTCCCCGATGCGGGTGTGATGTTCACCGGCGACATCGTCGAGGCCCATTCGGCCTGCTACTGTGGTGACGGTCACTTTGCCGATTGGCCCGCCACGTTGGAGGCGATCCGCGCCTATGATCTGGACGCCATCGCACCGGGGCGCGGGGATGCGGTGATCGGGCGGGCGGCGGTCAATGCCGCACTGGACCGCACGGCGGATTTTGTGGCCTCGACCTATGCCCCTGCCGCCCGCGTCGCGGCCCGGGGTGGGTCGCTCAAGGAAGCCTGGGACGCCGTCCGCGCTGCCTGCGACCCCAAGTTTCACGACTATGCCATCTATGAACACTGCCTGCCATTCAATGTGAGCCGTGCCTATGACGAGGCGCGCGGCATCGACACCCCCCGCATCTGGACCGCCGCGCGCGATTTGCAGATGTGGGCCGAACTGCAGGGCTGACACCATGACCCCACACTTTGGCCCCCCGCGCGGCGAATTGTGGTTCCGGCTGGTGGTGTCGCTGGGCGGCCTCGCCTTTGTCGGCGTCATGGTTGCAGTGCGCGGCTTGCCCTCAGGGCCGGGATTGGTCGAGGTGCTGGCCATTCCCCTGCTGCTGTTCGGTGGCACAGTCTTCTTTTCGGCGCGCAAACTGATCCGGCGCGACCATCCCGACCCCGGCGCGGCCCAGCCAAAGGATCCCCGCGATGCCCTATGACCATCGCCGCTTCCCCTATGTCACACCGCCCGGCCTGACCGCCCCCGAGCTGCGCCACAGGGTCGTGATCGTTGGTGCGGGCCCCATCGGGCTGGCGCTGGCGATCGACCTCGCGCAATATGGCGTGGCCTCCGTCGTGCTCGATGATAACAACGTCGTCTCGGTTGGCTCGCGCGCGATCTGCTGGTCCAAGCGCAGCCTGGAGATTCTGGACCGCCTTGGCGTTGGTCAGAAATGCGTGGACAAGGGCGTGATCTGGAAGGTTGGCCGCACCCTGCACCGCGACACCGAAATCTGGAACTTTGATCTGCAACCCGAACCGGGTTACAAGCGGCCCGCCTTCGTGAACCTGCAGCAATACTACGTCGAGGACTATCTGGTCACCCGGGCGATGGAGTTTTGCGACCTGATCGACCTGCGCTGGAAAAACAGGGTGACCGACCTGATCCAGACCGACCACGTCGCGCTGACGGTGGAAACGCCCGACGGGTCCTATGCGCTGGAGGCGGACTATCTGGTGGCCTGTGACGGCGCCCGCAGTGACATCCGCGCCATGATGGGCCTCGATTTCGACGGAGAGCTGTTCGAGGAACGCTTCTTGATTGCCGATATCGAAATGCAGGGCGATTTCCCGTCCGAACGCCGCTTTTGGTTCGAGCCGAACTTTCACCCCGGCCAGTCGGCCCTTTTGCACAAACAGCCCGACAACATCTACCGTATCGACCTGCAACTGGGCTGGGACGCCGACCCCGAGGTGGAAAAGAGCCCAGAACGGGTGATCCCCCGCATCGAAAAGGCCGTGGGTCACCGCGATTTCCGGCTGGACTGGGTGTCGGTCTATACCTTTCAATGCCGCCGCTTGGCGCAGTTTGTGCAGGGCCGCGTGATCTTTTGTGGCGATTCAGCCCATATCGTCTCGCCCTTTGGCGCGCGCGGCGGCAATGGCGGCTTGCAGGATGTCGATGCGCTAGGTTGGCGTCTGGCCAGCGTGGCACAGGGCGCCGACCCAACCCGCCTGATCGCCTATGACCGCGAACGCCAGCACGGTGCCGATGAAAACCTGCTGAACTCGTCGCGCACCACCCGGTTCATGTCGCCTGCCGCCGGGGCGGAACGCCTGTTCCGCGACGCCGTCCTGCATCTTGCCGCCCGCGCCCCCTTTGCCCGGCCGCTGGTGAACTCGGGACGCCTGTCGCGCGCCTGCACCTATCCGCTGGATGCCCCCGACGATCCGGCCCTGCCACAGGGCAGCCGCCCCGGATCGGTCGCCCCCGACGCCCCGCTGCCCCAAGGCTGGCTGATCGACCAGTTGGGCCATACCCCCGTTCTCCTGGCCATCGGCCAACCCGCACCCGACGTCGCAGGCCTGCGCACCCTGTCATTGGCCCTGACGCCAGAGGTGCAAACCCGCTACCTTGGCCCCGCCCCCAGCCTTGGCCCCGCCTCCAGAGCCCTCTACCTCATCCGCCCCGACCAGATCGTCGCCGCCCGCTGGCAAACCGCCACCGCCGCTCAGATCGCCGGGGCCCTGACCGCCATCTGGCAGGACCGCCCATGACCCTGATCACCAGCCCCAACCTGCCCGACCCCGACGCCACCTATGCCGCCCTTCTGGCCGCGCACAAAGGCCTGACCGTGGGCGATAGCCACGCCCTGAACGCCCGCCTTGTCCTGATCTTGATGAACCACATCGGCGACCCAGTCACCCTGGCCCAGGCCCTGACCCTCGCCCGCAGCTGATTTCATCTGTCCGCAAATATCCCGGAGGGGCACGGGGAGGCTGGCCTCCCCGCCTGTCCGCCCGCGCAGGCTCAGGACGCCTTCAGAACCCCCCGGTCAATCTGGTCCTGCTCGATGCTTTCGAACAGCGCCCGGAAATTGCCCTCGCCGAACCCGTCGTCACCCTTGCGCTGAATGAACTCGAAAAATATCGGCCCCACCACGGTCTTTGAAAATATCTGCAGCAATATCCGCGTCTCGCCGCCGTCCACCACACCTTCGCCGTCAATCAGGATGCCATGCAGCGCCAGCCGGTCAATCGGTTCGTCATGTCCCGCCACCCGGGTCTTGGACAATACGTAATAGGCCATCGGCGGCTTTGGCATGAACCTGACCCCGCGCGCCGCGATCTCGTCAACCGAGGCATGGATATCCTCGGTCCCCACCGCGATATGCTGGATGCCCTCGCCGTTATAGCGTTTCAGGTATTCTACAATCTGCCCGGTCTCGCCCCGGTCCTCGTTGATCGGGATGCGGATGCGGCCGCAGGGCGAGGTAAGGGCGCGGCTGTGCAACCCGGTGAACTTGCCTTCGATATCAAAAAACCGGATCTGACGGAAACTGAACAAACGTTCGTAAAACTGAAACCAGCGGTCCATATTGCCCTTGTGAACGTTGTGCGTCAGGTGATCCAGATAGTGGAACCCCACCCCCGCAGGCTTGGGTGCGGCGATAAACTCGAAATCGCCATAGGGGTTCGCATCGCCATACAAATCGGTGAAATAGATCAGTGACCCGCCAATCCCCACAATCGCCAGCAGGTCCAGCGCCCGGTCCGCCGCCGCATAATCCTGCGCCCCCAGCGCCACCGCGCGGGCATGGGCGGCGACGGCATCAGAAAAACGCCAGCACATCGACGGCGCGCAGGGGCCATGGTCCGCAACAAAGCGCATCGCATGGGACCCCGGCTCATCGTTCAGCACATAGGTGATGTCGCCCTGCTGCCACAACTCGATCGCCTTGGTCCGGTGCCGCGCGGTCAGGGCATACCCCATGCGGCCAAACTGGTCGCGCAGGACCTGCGGGTCGGGATGGGCAAATTCGACAAACTCGAACCCATCGGTCCCAGCCGGATTTTCCGGCGTAATGGTGGCGCGTGGGGCGGCATGCGGAAAGGGACCCATGGCAATCTCCTTGACTGGCTGCGACCAGAATACCGCACTCCGCTTGCGCAAGCTGCGCAAAACAGATGCAAATCTGGCCAAACCATGCGACAAAATTTCAGAAACCCAAAAAATCCCGCAAGGATCCCGCATGATTGACCCCACCGATTCGCGCCTTCTGGACCAGATGCAGCGCGACCCGATGCAAACCGCCGCCGACCTGGGCGCACGGCTGAACCTGTCCGCCAGTCAGGCCGCCCGCCGCCGTCAGCGGCTGGAACAGGACGGCGTCATCACCGGTTACACCGCCCGCCTGAACCCCGCCAAACTGGGCCTGACCGTGCAGGCCTTTGTTCAGGTCCAGATGGCCGCCCACAGCGATCAGACCGCCCGCTCTTTTGCCAGCCTGATCGCTACCCTGCCCGAGGTCACCTCGTGCTGGACCCTGACGGGCGAGGCCGATTACCTTTTGTCAATCTGGTGCGCCGATCTGTCGGCGCTGAACCTGTTGATCCAACAGCGCCTTTTGCCCCATCCCGCCGTGGCGCGCGTCCAAAGCCAGATCGTGATGGACCGGCTCAAGGACAATGCAGGCCTTCCGCTTTAGACCTTCAATCGCGCCAGATCGTCCAGCAGACCCAGCAACTGCGCAACCTTTTCACGGCCAAACTCCGCCTCCAGTGCCGCGTAAATCCGTGCCGAATCCGGGCTGACCGCGCGCAACAGCGCGACCCCGGCGGGTGCGATGCTCAGCATGACCCGCCGCCCGTCGCCCGCATCCCGCGCCCGTTCGATCAACCCGCGTTCCGCCATCGCCTTGATCATCCGCGTCAGGGACGGTGCCAGAATATGCGCCCGCTCGGCCACCTCGGACGCATCCAGCGGCCCGGCCTCGCCCAGAACCCGGATCACGCGCCACTGTTGCTCGTTGACGCCATGCCGGTCCAGCATCGGGCGAAAATGGCTCATCACGGCCTCGCGCGCCCGCAGCAGCGCCATGGGCAGCGATGCCCGGGTCGCACGGGGTGCCAAACTGGGATCGGTCGGATCATCCATCCCCACCGACTGCCACAGCCGCAGCGCCATTTCAACCAAAAGCCCGGTTGACTTGATGCCTACAACAACTTAACACGTTAACTACAGGCCGGGGATCAAGATGCCGCATCTTACCGTGGAATACTCAGCCAATCTGGCCCGGCGCACTGATCTGGATGCGCTGTGTCGCGCCTTGCACACCGCGATGATGGCCAGCGGGTTGTTTGAACTGGGGGCGGTCCGGGTCCGCGCGCTGCGCGCCGATCATTACGCCGTGGCCGACCTTTTGCCCGAAAACGGCTTTGCCGCCCTGACCCTGCGCATCGGCAAAGGCCGCAGCCCTGACGACCGCAAACGCGCGGGCGATCTGATCTTTCAGGCCGCAACCGATAGCCTCGCTGCGCTGTTCACCACGCCGCATTTCGCCCTGACGCTGGAAATCATCGAAATCGACCCTGATTTCAGCTGGAAGAAAAACGCCATCCATCCCCGTCTGCGCCAGTCATAGGTTCCAAATGTCCGATTTCGCCACCAACCTGACCCGCGCCGAAACCTACCTTGCCCGGTTTCGCCGCGACGGTGTGCTGAACCACATCGCAGGCCACGCCGTCCCCGCCGCCGATGGCACCACCTTTGAAACCCTGTCCCCCATCGACCGCCAGCCCATGGCCCGCGTCGCCCGTGGCAAATCCGCCGACATCGCCGCCGCCACCGCCGCCGCCCGCGCCGCCTTTCCGGTCTGGCGCGCCATGGACGGCGACAAACGCAAGGCCCTGCTGCACCGCATCGCCGACGCAATCGAGGCGCGCGCCGAGGAGATTGCGCTGGTTGAAGCCGTCGACACCGGCCAATCGATCCGCTTCATGGCCAAGGCCGCCCTGCGCGGCGCTGAAAACTTTCGCTACTTTGCCGACCTCGCGCCGACCGCCCGCGATGGCCAAACCCTGCGCGCCCCCGGTCAGGTCAACATGACCACCCGCACCCCGATCGGCCCGGTCGGCATCATCACGCCGTGGAATACGCCGTTCATGCTGTCGACCTGGAAAATCGCGCCCGCCCTTGCCGCAGGCTGCACCATCGTCCACAAACCGGCCGAGTTTTCCCCCCTTTCTGCCCGCCTCCTCATCGAAATCGCCGAATCCGCGGGCCTGCCGCCCGGCGTCTGGAACCTTGTGAACGGGTTGGGTGACGAGGCCGGCCGCGCCTTGACCGAACATCCCGACATCAAGGCCATTGGTTTCGTTGGGGAATCACGCACCGGCAGCATGATCATGAAACAGGGTGCCGACACCCTGAAACGGGTCCACTTTGAACTGGGCGGCAAGAACCCCATGGTGGTCTTTGCCGACGCCGACCTTGACCGCGCCGCTGATGCCGCCTGTTTCATGATCTACTCTCTGAACGGTGAACGCTGCACCTCCTCCAGCCGTCTGCTGGTTCAGGCTTCGATCTACGACCGCTTCACCGCCATGGTGGCCGACCGCGCCAAACGCATCCCGGTGGGCCACCCGCTGGACCCCAAAACCGTCGTCGGCCCGCTGATCCACCCCCTCCACGAACAAAAGGTGCTGGACTACATCGCCTTGGGTCAGGCCGAGGGCGCAACCCTCGCCGCAGGTGGCACCCAGCCCGATCTGCCCGGCTGCTATGTCACACCCACGCTCTTCACCAATGCCCACAATCAAATGCGCATCGCACAAGAGGAGATATTTGGCCCCGTCCTGACCGCCATCCCCTTTGCCGATGAGGCCGAGGCGCTGGCGCTGGCCAATGACACCCAATACGGGCTGACCGGCTATCTGTGGACCGCTGACGTCACCCGCGCCTTCCGCTTTACCGACGCGCTGGAGGCTGGCATGATCTGGGTGAACTCGGAAAACATCCGCCACCTGCCCGCCCCCTTTGGCGGGGTGAAAAACTCTGGCATCGGGCGCGACGGCGGGCAATGGTCCTTTGATTTCTATATGGAAACCAAGAACATCGCCTTTGCCACCACGCCCCATGCCATTCCCAAGCTAGGAGGCTGACTTGCCCGTTCCCGCCGCCGTCCTTTACCCGCCGTTCAACGTGGTCCGCCTGTCCCATGTCGAACTGGGCGTGACCGACCTTGCCGCCTCGCGCCGCTTTTACGTGGATACCCTTGGCCTGCAAGTGACGCATGAGGACGGCACAGCGATCTACCTGCGCGCACTGGAGGAGAGGGGCCACCACTGCGTCATCCTGCGCCAAGGCCCGCCGCAGGTCACCGTTCTGGGCTTCAAGGTCTGGGCCGAGGCTGACCTTGACCTGGCCCACGCCCATTTCACCGCCCTTGGCCTGCCCGCCACCTGGATCACCCGCCCCTTCATGGGCCGTACCCTGCGCTGCCAGGACCCGCACGGCATCCCGCTGGAATTTTATGCCACGATGGACCGTTTGCCGCCGATCCACCAGAAATACGCCCTGTATCACGGCGTCAAACCGTTGCGGATCGACCATTTCAACTGCTTTTCCCCCGATGTCGACGCCTCGGTCGCGTTTTACAACGCCGTCGGCTTTCGCGTGACCGAATATACCGAGGATGCCGAAACCGGCCGCCTGTGGGCCGCCTGGCTGCACCGCAAGGGCGGCGTGCATGACATGGCCTTTACCAATGGCCGTGGGCCCCGCCTGCATCATCTGGCGTTCTGGGTGCCGACGCCCTTGAACATCATCGACCTTTTGGACCTGATGGCGACCACCGGCTATGTCGCCAATATCGAACGCGGGCCGGGCCGCCACGGCATCTCGAACGCATTTTTCTTGTACATCCTTGACCCCGACGGCCACCGGACCGAGATTTACTGTTCCGATTACCAGACCGTCGATCCCGACCTTGAACCGATCAAATGGGACCTCCAGGACCCGCAGCGCCAAACCCTGTGGGGTGCCCCCGCGCCGCGTTCGTGGTTCGAAAACGGCTCGACCTTTGCCGGGGTCGCCCAGCAGGAACCCACCCTCACCGCTCAACCGATCATCGCGCCATGACCCTGATCAGCTTCACCCATCAGGGCCGCGCCTCCTATGGCATCCAGACCGCGCAGGGCCTCATCGACCTTGCCCCCCGCACCCCTTGGCCAACCCTGCGCGACGCCATCGCGGCCCAAGGTCTGCCACACCTGCAACACCTCGCCGCAGGCCTGACCCCAGACCTTTCGCCCAACGACATCACCCTGCAAATCCCCATCCCCAACCCTGAAAAAATCCTGTGCGTCGGCGTCAACTTCCCCGACCGCAACGCCGAATACCGGGATGGCACCGACGCGCCGCCCTTCATGTCGCTGTTCCCCCGCTTTGCGCGCAGCTTTACCGCCGCAGGCCAACCGCTGATCCGCCCGCCCGAATCCGCCCAACTGGATTACGAGGGCGAGGTGGCCATCCTCATCGGCAAACCTGGTCGCCGCATCCCCGAGGCTGACGCCTACACCCATATCGCCGCGATCACCCTTGCCAACGAAGGCACCCTGCGCGACTGGGTCCGCCACGCCAAATTCAATGTGACCCAAGGCAAGAACTGGGACAATTCCGGTTCCATCGGCCCCCATGCCGTGCCCTTTACCGACCCCGCCCAACTGGACGACATCGCGCTGGAAACCCGCGTCAACGGCGATCTGCGCCAACAGGACCGCACCAGCCGGATGCTGTTTTCCTTCCGCCAGATCGTGGCCTATATCTCGACCTTCACCACCCTGATGCCCGGCGATACCCTCCTGTGCGGCACGCCCACCGGGGCAGGCGCGCGCCACGACCCGCCGATCTGGCTGAAACCCGGCGATGTGGTGACCGTGACCGCCACCGGCATCGGCACCCTGCAAAACCCCATCGCGGACGAGGTTCCATGACCCCCGACCAGATCACCGCCGCCGCCACGGCTCTGGCCCATGCCGAACGCAGCCGCGTCCAGATCGGCCTGCTGTCCCTGCAATTCCCCCAGATGACGATGGACGACGCCTACGCCGTCCAATCCGCCTTTGTCGCCCTGCGGCATGCCGAGGGGCGGCGCACCATCGGCTGGAAAATCGGCCTGACCTCCAGGGCGATGCAACAGGCACTGGGCATCTCCACGCCCGACACGGGCGTCTTGCTGGACGACATGCAATTCGCCAATAACGCCACCGTGCCCGCCACCCGCTTTATCCAACCGCGCATCGAGGCGGAACTGGCCTTCGTCCTGCACTCCCCCTTGCAGGGCCCCGATGTGACCGTGGCACAGGTGCTGGCCGCCACCGACCACATCCGCCCCGCGCTAGAGATCCTGGACACCCGCATCCTGCGCGCCGACCCCGCCACCGGCCGCGCCCGCACCATCGTTGACACCATTTCCGACAATGCCGCCAACGCAGGCATCGTCACCGGCGACCCCATTGCCCCCCATGCCTTTGACCCCCGCTGGGCCGGGGCCATCGTGTCGCGCAACGCCGAGGTCGAGGAGACCGGCCTGGGTGCCGGCGTTTTGAACCAACCCGCCCTTGCCGTGGCATGGCTGGCCAACCGCCTGTCCCTTGATGGCCAACGGATCGCGGCGGGACAGATCGTGCTGTCCGGCTCTTTCATCCGCCCGATCGAATGTCGCCCCGGTGACAGCATCCTTGCTGATTTCGGCCCCTTGGGCACGGTCGGCTGCCGCTTCGCCTGAAAGGTTCCCCCCCCAGATGACCCCCAATATCCTGCTGATCGGCACCTGCGACACCAAGGCGGACGAGGTGCAATTCCTGCGCCAGATCATGCAGGGGCAGGGGGCTACCGTGTCGATCATGGATGTCGGCGTCTTGGGCAAACCCCGCTTCACCCCCGACTACCCCAATGACGCCGTGGCCCATGCCGCAGGCACCACCATCGCCGAAATCGCCGCCTACGGCGATGAGAATGAGGCGATGACCAAGGTGGCGACGGGCGCCGTCGCCCTGACCCGCCGCCTGCACGCCGAGGGGCGGATCCAGGGCATGATCGCCCTTGGCGGCTCGATGGGCACCGACCTTGCGCTGGACGTGGCCGCCTGCCTGCCCATCGGCACGCCCAAATTCGTCGTCTCGACCATCGCGTTTTCCCACCTGCTGCCCCCCGAACGTATCCCGGCGGACGTGATGATGATCCTGTGGTCAGGCGGCCTCTACGGCCTCAATTCCATCTGCCGTGCTGTGCTGTCGCAGGCGGCAGGCGCCGTTGTGGGGGCCGCCCGCGCCGTGGTCAAACCGCAGGGCCAGCGCCCCAAGATCGGCATGACCTCCTTGGGCAAATCCTGCCTGTCCTACATGGTCCACCTGACCCCGGCACTGGAACAACGCGGCTATGAACCCGTGGTGTTTCACGCCACCGGCATGGGCGGCCGCGCCTTTGCCGATCTGGCCGCGCAAGGCGAATTTGTCTGCGTGCTGGACCTGTGTACCCAAGAGGTCAACAACCACCTTCAGGGCTCGGTCGTGACCTCCGGCCCTTCGCGCCTGACCGCCGCAGGCCTTGCAGGCATCCCGCAAATCGTGGCCCCCGGTGCCACCGACATGGTCGATTTCCCAACCTGGGCCGGACCCGCCGCCAAACATCAGGGTCGCCCCTACCACGCCCACAACCGCCTGATCGCCTCGATCACCACCGGCCCTGACGACCGCCGCGCGCTGGCCCACATCTTGGGCGAACACCTTGCCCGGGCCACCGCCCCGGTGACGGTCATCCTGCCGCTCAAAGGCATCCAGCAATGGGACCAGCCGGGCGAACCCCTGCACGACCCCGAATCACTCGCGGCCTTCACCGAGGCTCTTCGCCACGCCATCCAGCCCCCGGCGCAACTGATCGAACTGGACGCCCATATCAACGACCCTGCCTTTGCCACCACCGTCCTCGCCATCCTTGACGACTGGGCCGCCCAAGGCATCATCCCGCGGGGCCAGACTTAACCCCACAATTTTATTCAAATTTTCGCTCCCTTGCTCCTTTCAAAATACTCTGCGGGGGGCAGGTGCATCGGTTTCTTTATAAACCGCTGCACCCCGGGGGGTGCAAAACCCCCCGTCCGACCGCATTCCCACAGACCGAAATTCCATTTGACAGAACCCGGCCTTGCCTCTTATGACATCGGTGTCATGACATCGGTGTCATAACCGCTGCAACGCGGAACCGGGTCTGAACATGGGGGGAGCCATGGCAACGATCTACGACGTCGCCCGCATTGCGGGTGTCTCGGCCAAGACGGTCAGCCGCGTGCTGAACGGCGACGCACCCGTCGGTCGCGATACCCGCGAGGCGGTAGAAAAGGCCATCGCCGATCTGGGCTATGTTCCCTCCAACGCCGCCCGCATGATGCGGTCCAACAAATCGGGGCTGATCGGCCTGATCACCGGCGCGATCTCGATGTCACCCGAACCGCTGCAACCGGTGGGCCTGCCCGAACTGTTCATCGTTCAGGGCATCCAAAAGGCGCTGGCCAATTCCGGCATGACCCTGATGATTGCCGATACTGGCGGCGACACCCAAAAGGCCGCCCCCCTGATCGACACCTTCCTGCGGCACCGCGTCGAAGGGCTGATCTATGTCGCCGAATACCACCAAAAGGTCACGCTGCCGCGTGTTCCCGCCGATGTCGCCCTTGTGCTGGCCAATTGCTATGATGACCACGGCACCACGGCGATCCTGCCCGATGACCGGCGCGGCCAGTTCGAACTTGTCACCCGGATCATCGCCGCCGGTCACCGCCGCATTGCCTATCTGACCCTGCGCCCCGATGTCGAGGCGGGCCGCCTGCGCACCTTGGGTTATCAAGACGCGCTGTCTGTGGCCGGTATCGCCTTTGACCCCGCCATCGTCGCCCCCTGCGACCTGCCCGACCGCGCCGCGGAATCCCGCCTGCTGTTGGATACCATCGACCGTATGATGCGCCTGACCGACCCGCCCACCGTGCTGTGCTGCGGCACCGACAAGATGGCGCTAGAGGTTTACGGCATCCTGCGCAGCCTCGGCCTGAAACTGCCGCAGGAAATCTCGGTCGCGGGCTATGACAATTACCGCGTCATTGCCGAACAGCTTTACCCGCCGCTGACCACCGTCACCCTGGCCTATCCGGCCATGGGCGAACTGGCGGCCCAACGCCTGCTGTCCCTGATCGCAGGCCCCCCCCGAAATGACCCCGCAATCGAGCGCGTTGCGGGCCCGGTGTGCTGGCGCGCATCGGTCAAGGACCTAAGCAGCTCAAACCCTCAAGAAACTGAACCCAAGCGGAGGACCCCCTATGAAACCATTTAACACTCTGGCCGGAGCGCTTATTGCCAGCTCGCTTTACGCCGGCGCAGCCGTTGCCCAGACCGAATTGTCCATGTGGTATCACGGTGCCGGCAGCGAAAGCGAAATGGCCCTGATCAACGCCATGCTGGACGAATTCAACGCCAGCCAGGCCGACTGGAAAGTTGTCATCCAGTCCTTCCCGCAAATTGCCTACAACGACAGCGTCGTCGCAGGCGCCTTGGCCGGGACCCTGCCCGATATCATCGACATCGACGGCCCGATCCTGCCGAACTGGGCCTGGGCCGGTTACATCCAGCCGCTGAGCATCGACGAAGCCCTGATCGCTAACGTCCTGCCGGGCACCAAAGGCGTCTGGGACGGCAAGCTCTACGGCATCGGCATGTGGGACGCCGCCATCTCGCTGGTGACGCGCCAGTCTTATCTGGACGAGCTGGGCCTGCGCAAGCCGACCCTCGATGCACCCTGGACCGCTGCGGAATTCCAGGGCGCGCTGGACGCGGCCAAGGATTCGGGCAAGTTCGAATATGCGCTGGATCTGGGCATGGCGTGGAAAGGCGAATGGTATCCCTATGCCTTCTCGCCCTTCCTGCAGTCGTTTGGCGGCGACATGATCGACCGCTCCACCTATAAAACCGCCGAAGGCGCCCTGAACGGCGACGCCGGAATGGCATTCGGCGCTTGGTGGCAGGGTCTGTTTACCGGCGGCTACGCTCAGGCCACCCAGGACGGCGCTGACCGCGATTCAGGCTTTGGCGCTGGCAAATACGCCTTCTCTTGGAACGGCAACTGGGCCGCTCTGGGCGCATTGGAATCGTTTGATGACGTGGTGTTCCTGCCCGCACCGGATCTGGGCACGGGTTCCAAGATTGGCGCCGCCTCGTGGCAGCTGTCCGTCTCGGCGACGTCCAAACACCCCGAGGGTGCCAATGCCTTCATCGCCTTTGCGCTGAACCCGGCCAACCTCGCCCGCTTCTCCAAGGGCATGGGCCTGATCCCGGCCACCGCAGAAGCCGCCGCCCTGACCGACAACTACAAGGCCGGTGGCCCGCTGGAGCCGTTCTTTGACCTGTCCAACCGTCAGGGCGTCCTTCGCCCCGTCACGCCCGCCTACCCGGTCATGGCCAAGATCTTTGAAAAGGCGCTGGCCGACATCGCCAACGGTGCCGATGTGGCCGAAACGCTTGACGCGGCCACCGACGAAATCAACGCCGACATCGAAAAGAACGGCGGCTACGGCCACTGATCAGCGTGGCGCCGGTCTCCTCCCGAACCGGCGCCATTTCCTGATCGATCGCCCCTGCGGGCGGGCAGTCCGCTGCCCCCCCCTTTCGAACGCGCCCCTCGAACGCGCCTATCAAAACCCCGACCTTCCCCCCCTCCCGACCTTCCACCCCCCCCGGCCTTCCACCCCCTGACCCTCCTTCACAAGGACGCGCGCCATGGCCTCCAAGTTCACAGTCTCGAACCGTTCCGGCTGGCTGATGGCTGGCCCGTCCATTGCCTTGATCTTCGGCTTCATCCTGTTGCCGTTCTTCTTTGCCTTCGGCCTCAGCTTCACCAACCAGCGGCTGATCTCGCCCAACCCGACCGAATTCACCGGGCTCGCCAATTACCGCTCGCTCTTGGGCCTTGGCCTTTTGACCATGGAACCGATCAAGGACGCCTCAGGCGCCATCCAGCTAAAGGACGGCGCGCCCGAATACCCCTCGGTGCGCAGCATCACCCGCAACAACCCCGACTATCCGCAATATGCCGGAATGCGCGAATGGTTCCGCTTTGGCTCAGGCGGCGACAACGTGACCTATGTGCTGGCCCGCGACGTCGTGTTCATGAAGGCCATCGTCAACACCTTCCTGTTCGTGATCATCGTGGCCCCGCTTCAAGGCGGCCTGGCGCTGGGCCTTGCCCTGCTGATCAACCAGAAACTGCGCGGCATCAACTTCTTCCGCACCATCTTTTTCATGCCGGTTGTCGTGTCCATCGTCGTCGTCGCGATCCTTTGGCGCATCATCTATGACGGCAACAACGGGCTTTTGAACAACATCCTGTCCGCCCTGACCTTGGGCGCTTTTGAACCGGTCAACTGGCTGGGCCAAACCTCCACCGCCATGGGCGCCGTGATCGTGATGTCCATCTGGCAGGCCGTCGGCTTTCACATGGTCATCTGGCTGTCCGGCCTGCAAACCATCTCGCCCACCCTCTATGAGGCAGCGGCCATCGAGGGCGCATCGAAATGGCAGGTGTTCCGCTACATCACCTGGCCGGGGCTGAAAAATACCGCCGTTCTGGTGTTCATCGTGATCACCATGCAGGCGTTCGGCCTGTTCGCGCAGATCAACGTGATGACCAAGGGCGGCCCCCTGGACAGCACACAAACCATCGTCTTTCAGGCCATCGAACGCGGCTATGGCAAACAGGACATCTCGGGCGGGTCGGCCATCTCGGTCATCCTGTTCCTGATCGTGCTGTCGGTCTCGCTGATCCAACGCTGGCTTACCCGCGACAAAGGGGCGAAATGATGAACCGTACCGACAATCACGGCCTGCGCCTGTTCCTGCGCTACTTGCTTCTCGCGCTGATCGCCCTGATGTTCTGCTTTCCGCTGGTGTTCATGGTGATGTCGTCGTTCAAACCCGACCAGCAACTGCTGCTGGACAGCGGAAATGTCCGCGCCTTCCTGCCCGTGGGCAGCCTCTCCTTTGACAACTACGTCGAGGCGTTTGAACGCGCGCCAGTGGGCCTCTTCATCTTCAACTCGGTCGTCGTGACGGTGGTGACCGTGGTCCTGTCGCTGTTTTTCTGCTCGACCGCCGGGTTCGCCTTCACCTTCATGGAATGGCGCGGCCGCAAACTGACCTTCACGATCATCCTCGCCACCCTGATCGTGCCATTTGAAACCATCGCCATCCCGCTCCTGCTCCTCGCCTCCAAACTGCCCTGGATCGGGCTGGACGGGCTGACCTGGGGCTGGCTCAACTCCTACCGCGTCCAGATTGTCCCCTTCATCGCCGATGGCCTGACGATCTACCTCTTTGCCCAGTATTTCAAAGACCTGCCCGGCGAGTTGATCGAGGCCGCCCGGGTCGAGGGCGCAAGCTGGTGGCAGATCTACACAAGAATCGTCATGCCGCTCTCCGGCCCGGTCCTTGCCACCGCCGCCATCCTGAAATTCCTGGCCATGTACAACCAATACCTCTGGCCCCTGATGGTCGTGCAGGAAGAGGGCTACCGCCCCGTCATGGTCGGCCTGCAATACTTCTTCCAACTCAACATCGCCTGGGGCGAGGTGATGGCTTACCTGTCGCTCATCACCATCCCGGTGCTCGCCTTCTACCTCTACCTGCAAAAGGCCTTCATCGCCTCCATCGCCTCCACCGGGGTCAAGGGCTGACCCCCCCTTTCATCTGTCTCCAAATATCCCGGGGGTCCGGGGGCTGGCCCCCGGTCCGCCATCAAGGAAAGGCACCACACATGGTCTTCGCACTTCACGACACCTGGCTCTGGGACAGCTGGTACGCCCGCGACGGCGACACTTGGCATGGCTATTTCCTGCAGGCCCCCAAATCCCTGATCGACCCCGACGCCCGCCACCTCAACGCCACCCAGCGCCACGCGACATCAAAAGACCTGATCACCTGGACCGACCTCGGCACCACCTTCGGCCCCGCCAAATCCCCCGCCTGGGACGACAGCACCACCTGGACCGGCTCGGTGGTGCGCGATGATGCAGGCCTGTGGCACCTCTTTTACACCGGCACCAATCTGGCCGAGTAATCCCTTTACCAACGCGTCGGCCACGCCACCTCGACCGACCTGCACAACTGGACGCGGGTCGGCGACGGCCTCGCCCTTGACCTCACCGGCCCCAATGCCGACTGCTATGAGGCAGACCACATGATCGGCCACTGGCACGACCGCGCCATGCGTGACCCCTGGGTCATGCGCGACCCGGACAGCACCGGCTGGCTGATGTATTTCACCGCCCGCGCGCCGGGTATCCCCGAACCCAATGCCGGCGGGGCCATGGGCTTTGCCACCTCGCCCGACCTCCTCACCTGGACCCTGCGCCCCCCGGTCTTTACCGGTGGCTATGGCCAGATCGAGGTGCCCCAGGTGTTCCACTACGGCGACCACTGGTACTGCCTGTTTTGCACCAGCAGCGCCCACTGGTCCAACCACACCCGCGCCATGAACCCTGAAATCCCGGTGACCGGCAGCCATTACCTGATGGCCGATCACCCGCGCGGCCCGTGGCGCATCCCCGCCGGTCCCTTTCTTGACGGCGCAAACCCCTGCCGCCGTTACGCCGCCCGCATCCTGGAAACCGACGATGGCCTTGTCATCATCGGCTTTGCCGATTCTGGCCACGCCACCTTCCTTGGCCACACCATGAACCCCGAACCCGTCACCCAAGGGCCCGACGGCCTGCTGACTGTCATCAAGGAGACCTGACATGGCCGCCATCACCCTCAAGGGCCTCAAGAAATCCTACGGCTCCGCCCATGTCATCAAGGGCGTCGACATCACCATCGACGACGGCGAATTCGTCGTCTTCGTCGGCCCCTCGGGCTGCGGCAAATCCACCCTCCTGCGGATGATCGCGGGGCTCGAGGATATCTCCGCAGGCACCCTGACCATCGGCGACAAGGTCGTGAACCACCTGCCGCCCAAGGATCGCGGCGTCGCCATGGTGTTCCAATCCTACGCCATCTTCCCCCATATGACGGTGCGCGAAAACGTCGCCTTCGGCCTGACCATCTCGGGGGCCTCCAAAGAAGAAAAAGATGCCAAGGTGGCCGAGGCCGCCCGCATCCTGCAAATGGAACACCTGCTGGACCGCCGCCCCTCGCAACTCAGCGGTGGCCAGCGCCAACGCGTCGCCATCGGCCGCGCCATCGTGCGCAAACCCCAGGTGTTCCTGTTCGACGAACCCCTGTCCAACCTTGACGCCGCCCTGCGCATGGACATGCGGATGGAAATTGGCAAACTGCACCAACAGCTTGGCGCCACGATGATCTATGTCACCCATGACCAGGTCGAGGCGATGACCCTGGCCGACAAGATCGTCGTGCTGAAAGACGGCCTTGTGCAGCAAATCGGCAGCCCGATGGACCTGTACCACCGCCCCGACAACCTGTTCGTGGCAGGCTTCCTTGGCTCGCCCTCCATGAACTTTCTGACCGTCGATGTGACCGAGGTGTCGGGGAACCATGCCACCGTCCGCAATGCGGCCCTTGACCCCACCAGCATCGAAATCCGGCATCCCGGCATCGTGGCAGGCGGCCGCGCCAAACTGGGCCTGCGCCCGCAATACCTGAACCCCGACGATCCGGCTGGCCGCCTGCATGGCCGCGTCGCCCTGACCGAACGTCTGGGCTCTGAAACCGTGATCGACGCGACCCTGACCGACGGCACCAACCTGATCGTGGCGCTGGCCCGCGATGCCACCTTCCCGATCGGACAAGAGATCAGCCTTGGCTTTGACCCCGATATGGCGCATCTTTTTGCCGAATAGGGCAAAAGGGGCAACAAGTGGCCAAACTAACCAAGTCCCAAAAGCCAACCATCTCTCAAAAAATAGACGCCACAACTACGGCCAAGAACGCCGTCCGCCTGCTGATGACCAAAGGCGCCGCTGATTTTGTCGGCTACCTGCGCGGCGTGATGTCGTCGGACGATATCGAGGGGCCACACAAGGCGCGGGTGGCCCTGCGCCGCCTGCGCGTCGCCCTGCAGGCGTTCAAACCCATCGTGGCCAAACCGCTTTATGACAGCTTGCAAACCGCGCTGCGTGACACCTTTCGCACCCTTGGCACCCTGCGCGATGCCGATGTGCTGGCCCTTGCGATGAACCTGCCCGACTTGCACGCCGCCGCCACCGCCACCCGGGCGCAGGTGCGCGCCGACCTTAAATCCGCCCGCGCCGCCCGTCTGGGGGGCCGCATCACCCGCGCATTTGCGGGCAAGTCATGGCGCCGACAGGGCACCAAATCCGCCCGCAACGCCCCCGCCGCCGCCCTTGCCGCCACGGCGCTGGATCGCGCCTGGCAAACCTGTCTGACCTTTGGCCCCGACCTGATCGCGCTGCCGCCCGAAATCCGGCACGAACTGCGCAAAAGCCTGAAAACCCTGCGCTACCTTGGCGACCATTTCAACAGCCTCTGGCCCAGCCCGACCCGCGATGCCTTTGTCTCCCGCCTCAAGGCCTTGCAAGAGGATCTGGGCACCCTCAACGACCACGCCACCGCCCGCAGCCACGGCTTTGCCGCCCCCGATGACGCGCCCTTCGTTGCCGCAGCCCAAACCCATTGGACAGCACTCTGCGCCAGCCCGGTCTGGTGGTCGCAGCCCGCACCCCCATGAAAAAGATCGCCGTCATCGGCGAATCTCTGGTCGAGATCATGGCCGATCAGCCGGGCCACGGCTTTTTGACCCCCCTCGCCCTGACCG
This sequence comes from Rhodobacterales bacterium, assembly GCA_031384005.1. Taxonomy (GTDB): domain Bacteria; phylum Pseudomonadota; class Alphaproteobacteria; order Rhodobacterales; family Rhodobacteraceae; genus Stagnihabitans. The sequence continues at coordinate 19,593 of JANNAF010000069.1, forward strand.
GCCCCTATCCCTCGGGCGCGCCTGCCATCTTTGCGGCGCAGGCCGCGCGTCTGGGTCAGCCCGTCGCCCTGATTTCCACCGTGGGCCGCGATGATTTCGGCACCCTGCAAATCGCCCGCCTTGCCGCCGATGGCGTGGATACAACAGCCATCGCCGTGCACCCCGACCTGCCCACCGGCACCGCCTTTGTCCGCTACCGCCCCGACGGCAGCCGCGATTTCGTGTTCAACATCCGCCATTCCGCCTCTGGGGCCACCACTCTGGACGCCGCCGCCATCACGATCCTTGCCGCCACCGACCACCTGCATGTGATGGGCACCGCCCTGTTCTCGCCCGCGCTGCTGGATGCCAACCTGACCGCCATCGACATCGTCCGCGCGCGGGGCGGCACCGTTTCCTTTGACCCCAACCTGCGCCGCGAAATCCTGGACGCCCCCGGGATGCGCGCCGCCCTGACCCGCATCGTGACCCTGTGCGACCTTTACCTGCCCTCGGGCCCCGAGCTGACCCTGCTGACCACCGCCCAGACCGAGGCGCCGGCCCTTGCCGAAATTCTTACCCTTGGCCCCCGCGCCATTGTCCTGAAACGCGGGGCAGGGGGGGCCACCTACCACGACGCCGCCCTAACCCTGCACCACCCCGCCTTTGCCGTGACCGAGGTTGACCCCACCGGCGCGGGCGATTGTTTTGGCGCGGCCTTTGTCACGTTCTGGCTGCGCGGCCTGCCCCCCGCCCAATGCCTGATCCTCGCCTGCGCCGCCGGTGCCCTTGCCGTGACGCAACGCGGCCCGATGCAGGGGGCAGGGACCCTGGCCGAAGTCGAAGCCCTCGCCGCCACCCCTCCACGAATTGCCCAAAGCAATTCGTGACGCGCCTGCCCACCCCAGCCAGGCGCGTTCCGCGCCCACCCCAGCCAGGCGCGTCCCGAACCGCTTTTCCCGTGTCCCGGCGCCTAATCCCTAAGCCTTGGTTAATTTCTGAAACCCAACCCGTTGATTTCAAACACTTTAAAAAATCGTCCAGATCTGGACGCGCCCCTACAGCGCCAAAACCATATCCCGATGCTCGATCCCCGCATCCATATAAACCGGCCCCACCGCCGCAAATCCAAGGCCCTCATAAAACCCCAGGGCATGAATCTGCGCCCCCAGCTTCACTTTCGTCACCCCCGGCACCCCCCGAAACACCTCAACCGCCGCCCGGATCAACCCAGCCCCCAACCCCAACCCGCGCGCCTGCCGCAACACACAAACCCGCCCAACCTTGCCGACCTCCCCCTCCACCAACAACCGCGCCGTCCCCACCGCAACCCCACCATCCCAAGCCAGCAAATGCCGCGCCGCGCCATCCCGCCCATCGACCTCATCGGCCAGCGAAACCCCTTGCTCCTCGATGAACACCACCCGCCGCAATTCCAGACAGGTGGCAATATCCTGCGTCTCCGCAATCACGCGAAATACTCCCGCAGTATCCGCCCATAAATCGCCTTCAGCTTGACGATCTGCACCACCTCGACCCGCTCATCGACCTGATGCATCGTGCGGCCCACCAACCCGAACTCGACCACCGGACAGTGATCCTTGACGAACCGCGCATCCGACGTCCCGCCAGAGGTCGAAGGCTCGGGCAGGATCCCCGTCTCGGCCTGAACCGCCCGCGCGATCAGGCCCGAAAACGCGCCCGGCGGTGTCAGGAAACTTTCGCCCGATATGCTGACGGTCAACGCGATCCGAACCCCTGTCGCCGCCTCCACCGCCGCCGCATGGGCCTGCAACCACGCCGTCACCGACGCCCCGGTATGGGCATCGTTGAACCGGATGTTCACCGTCGCAAACCCCTTGGCCGGGATCACATTGGTCACCGGGTTCCCACAATCAATCGTGGTGATGGCAAGGGTCGAGGCGTCGAAATGCGCCGTCCCCTCGTCCAGCGGCTGTGCCTCCAACCGCGCCATCAACGCAACCAAGGCCGACATCGGGTTGCGGGCCCGGTGCGGATAGGCGGCATGACCCTGCACGCCCTGCGCCACAAAATGCGCCGTCAACGACCCGCGCCGCCCGATCTTCATCATGTCGCCCAATTGATTGGGGCTGGTCGGCTCTCCTACCAGACAATGGCTCATCCGCTCACCCTGCGCGGCCATCCAGTCCAGCAGGGCCACCGTTCCATCCTCGCCGCGGTCCTCCTCGTCCCCCGTGATCGTCAGCACAACGGCCCCGTCAGGCGGCGTCACCTGCACAAAATCTACCGCCGCCGCGACAAAGGCCGCAACGCCCGATTTCATATCGGTTGACCCCCGGCCATACATCCAGCCGTCCACCACCGCCGCGCCAAACGGGTCCTGGGTCCAGGCCGCCGCATCGCCCACCGGCACCACATCGACATGCCCGTTGAAACCAAAGCTCTTGTTCGCCCCGCGCCGCCCCCAGCGGGCAAACAGGTTGCAAATCCCGCCCCGGTCCACCCGGTGACACTCAAACCCCGCCGCCTCCAGCACGTTTTGCAACAGTGTCAGCGTCCCGGCCTCGGCTGGGGTGACACTGGGGCAACGGATCAGATCGGCGGTCAGTGCCACAGGATCAAACGGAACAGACAGGGCCATCAGCAACACTCCTTGCGCCCAATTTGCATATCAGTCCTTGGCCGACCATCGGGGCGTGACAGGCGGTAAAAAACGAGGTAGCCTTGTCGCAATAACAAGTCCAGAGGCAGGACACCGGGCCAAAGGCCCGACACCACAGGCAAGATGCAAGAGGCAGTCATGGCACATTTCCCCCGCGCTATCCCTATTCCCGGCGCTATTCCCGGCCCCCGTCTGTCTGCCTTGACGGCCTGATCCCGTCCTGACATGACCGACTGGATCACCCTGTCTGACCGTGATCACCTTGACCCGCAAAGTTCGGCGTTGCTGGATCACGGGCTGTTTGTCCTTGAGTTTCAGTTGCCGGTGCTGGACCCCACGCTTTTGATCCAGATGCAGACCGATGGCCCCAGCCCCCGGACCTTTTCGCTGTTCTTTGATCCCGAAGGCGGGCTGTCCTTGTTGCAGCGCGACGGTGCCACGGTGCGGCGCCACCTGCTGCCCGGACCACTGGTTCAACGTCAGGGCACGGCGCGGCTGGCCTTTGCCTTTGATGCCGGGGCCGGGGCCGGGGTTGGTGCCGGAATCTGGTCGATGGATTACACGATCCTTGGTGATAGCCACCGCCAGTCCGCCACAGGCCGAACCCCCCTTGCGTTGCACACGGCCGACCTGCATGCCCTGTCAAACGCGACCTCGGGCAGTACGCGCCACCCGGCGGCGCTGTGGTTTGGCGTCACCCAGAAATCGGCGCTGCCCGACCGTGCGCCATGGATCGGCCTGAATACACCCATCGACACCAAACGCGGCCCGGTCCGTGCGGGCCTGCTGAAACCCGGTGACCTGATCGCCACGCTCGAGGATGGCTTTCAACCGCTGCGTGCCCTGCGTCGGCGCTGTTTTCCCAGTCGCGGTACGTTTGCCCCCGTGGTGCTGCGCAGCCCGTTCTTTGGCCTGAACGCCGATATTCTGGTGTCCTCGGACCAATTGGTGCTGATCTCGGGCGCGTCCGTCGAATATCTGTATGGGGTGGAGGAGGCGTTGATTTCCGCCGCGTCGCTGTGCGACGGCCATGTCGCGGTCAAGGATGAACGCCGCGCCCTGACCGATGCCGTGGCGCTGGACATGGGGGCACCCTTTGCCATCACGGCGGACGGTTGCTGCCTGATGTCGGCTTTTGGTTCCGGCGATGCGCTGCCCCGCCGCGCCCTGTTGGATTACGAGGCGGTGCCGCTACTGACCCTGCTGGGCCGCACAGCGCTGCGCCACGTCGCCTAAGGCGTCAAAACAGCGCCGCGTTCAGCCATAAATGACACAGAATGGCAGCGATATAGCCCAGTACCACCGCCCAACTCCATTTCAGATGACTGGAAAAGGTATAAAGCCCGCGGGCCTGCCCCATCAGCGCCACCCCCGCCGCCGAACCCACCGACAAGATCGACCCGCCAACCCCCGCGGTCAGTGTGATCAGCAGCCATTGGCCGTCCGACATGGCTGGGTCCATCGTCAGAACGGCAAACATCAGCGGAATGTTGTCCACAATCGCAGACAGCGCCCCGATGATGATATTGGCCGTTGTGGGCCCCAGCCCGACATACAGCGCCTCGGACGCGACCGCGAGGTAACCCAGCACCCCAAGCCCCCCCACCGCAAAGATGATCCCGAAAAAGAACAGCAGCGTGTCCCATTCCACCCGTTGCACTTGGGAAAAGCTGTCAAGG
>JANNAF010000085.1:0-13775 GCA_031384005.1 Rhodobacterales bacterium
GTCCAGCAGCCGAACATCACATCCACCTTGGACACGGTCAGCAGTTCCCGCGCCTTTTCGGCAAACAGCGGCCAATCGGACGCCGGGTCCACCACCACCGCCTCCAACTGGCGGCCCAACAGCCCGCCCTTGGCGTTCTGCGCCTCGATCAGCATCAGCATGGTGTCCTTCAGCGTCGTCTCGGAAATCGCCATCGTGCCGGACAGCGAGTGCAGCACGCCAACCTTGATCGTCTCGGCTTGGGCAAATGCCATCTTCGGCAGCGCCAGCGAGGCAAGGCTGCTGGCCAAAAGCGCGCGTCGTGTCAGTTTCATCTTCGTTTCCCCTATCGGGCCGCCCCTGGCCCCTTTCCATTCAGGAAAGCTTCGCCATAGTGAGGGGGCAGCAATTGTTGCACCCGTGCGGTGGGGAAGGCCGTCCAAACCCGATCTCCACCGCACACCTTGCCCGCGCCAGTGCCCGGACGCCCCAATCCAACGCCAAACCACCGCAGCGTCACAATCGGCTTGGCCGGTCGGCGGGGCAGTTCTTGGCCCAGCAGGGTCAATTGCTGAAAAATCGGGCGACCAGTCATGCTGCGGTGCGGAAATTGGGCCGAATCACAATCGCGTGCGTCACCCGCAGCTGTTAACGCAAACACCCCACCGGGCCGAATTGCTAACAATTCAGCCCAATTTCTGAACAAAAGCGCGCGTTGGAAATTTTTCCCCGTAAAGAATGGGGCAAACTTGTGGCATTATCCGCCCGTCAGGCAAAAACGCCGGCATAAACTGGCCCAAAAGGGTCAAGTCAGGGAATTGGGACATGTTGCAAGAGTTCAAGACCTTTATTGCCAAAGGCAATGTGATGGACCTCGCCGTAGGTATCATCATCGGTGCTGCCTTCACCGCCATCGTCAATTCGCTTGTCGGCGATCTGATCAACCCGATCATCGGCCTCATCCTTGGTGGGGTCAACTTCTCGGATATGTTCATCGACCTTAGCGGGACTGCCCCGGCCACGATGGCTGTGGCCAAGGAAACCGGCGCGGCCGTGTTCGCCTATGGCTCGTTCATCACCGCAATCATCAACTTTCTGATCATCGCATGGGTTGTGTTCATGCTGGTCAAGGCGATGAACCGGATGATGCCGAAACCCGCACCGGCCCCGGCCGCCCCGGTTGGCCCAAGCGAGCTGGACGTGCTGAAAGAGATCCTGGTCGCCGTCAAGAAGTAACCCTTCACGGTGCTGCAATTATCAGGCCCCCGGCACCGCCGGGGGCTTTTTGCATTTGGGGGCAACCGCAGGGCGCGGCGCGGATCGGCAGACCACAACCAGAACCTTAATCGGCCTTGAAAAACCGGATGGGCATTAATCAGCAATTAGATAATCGCCCGCATAAACGGGGGGGATCAAAGGGATGATGACGTGTATGGCAGTGCGGCGCTGATTGCGGGACTGGGGATTGCGGGTCTGGCGGGGCTGACCTTTGGCGCCTCGGCGCAGTCGCGGCAGATCGCGCTTTTGGTGCCGCCATGGACCGATAATGGCGTTGCTCTGGCGGCGGCAACCGGGCTTGCCATCGTCGATCTGCATTGGCAGCGCCACGTCATCATTCCGGACACCGGGGGCGACACAACCGCCGTGGCCCGGCTGCGGGCACAGGGGCTGTGGCTGCTGGATGCCAGCGGAACGGTTTTTTGCAGGACTGACTTCAAGGGAACATGACATGATTACCTCTATCGACGACCTGCGCCACAAGGTGCTGTCCTATGCCGTTATACTGCTGTGGTCGCTCGTGCCGCTGGTTGGGCTCATGGCCTATGGTTTTGGCCTGGAAATGGTCGGTGTGATGGCCTTGCTGACTGTCACGGCAGGGGTTGTCACCTTTGAACTGCAACGCGCGGGGTCAGGCCTTTCGACGCAGGTTGCGGCATCGGCGGCCTTGGCCGTGGGGATGGCTGCGATTGTCTATCTGATGCGCGGCCACCCTTGGCAGGCCGACAGTCACATGATCTTCTTTGCCGCCTTTGCCCTGACGGCGTTGTTTTGTGACTGGCGGCCCATCGTGACCTATGCCGCGGTCATCGCCGTCCATCACTTGGCCCTCAATTTCCTGATGACCGAAGCGGTCTTTCCCGGCGAGGCATCCTTGGCCCGCGTCCTGCTGCATGCCGTTGTTCTGGTCGTGCAGGCTGCGCCGCTGATCTGGCTGTCAACGGTTTTGGGGCAGCTGTTTACCGGGTCCGATCACTTGCTGGAACAGGCCCGCACTGCCCAAAACGACCTGCAACTGGCCGCGCAGCTGCAAGAAAACGAACGTCAGGCCCTGCTAACCGTGGTCAGCGCCCTTGGCGACGGGTTGCAGGATCTGTCGGCGGGCAATCTGTCGCGGCCGTTGACCCAGACCTTTGGCCCCAACTATGACGAACTGCGCCTTGATTTCAACGCCGCACTGGACAAGCTGGCCTATACCCTCGTTCAGGTCGTCGATGCGTCCGAGGGGATCCGCGCCCGGTCCACCGAAATCAGTTCCGCGTCCGAGGATTTGTCGCACCGCACCGAAAAGCAGGCCGCAGCACTGGAACAGACTGCCGCTGCACTGGACGAGTTGACCGCTTCGGTCAAATCCGCCGCCGATGGCGCCCGTGAGGTCGAGGCGATCGTGCGCAAGGCACGGCACGAGGCCGAGGTCAGCAAAACCGTGGTCGACGGTGCCGTCGCCGCGATGAGCGCGATTGAAAAGTCGTCGCAGCAAATCTCGCAGATCATCGGGGCTATTGACGATATCGCCTTTCAAACCAATCTGCTCGCCCTCAACGCCGGGGTCGAGGCGGCCCGTGCCGGGGATGCCGGCAAAGGCTTTGCCGTCGTCGCCTCCGAGGTGCGCGCCCTTGCCCAACGCTCCTCCAGCGCCGCCAAAGAGATCAAGACACTCATCAGCACCTCGGCCGAACATGTCAAACGCGGTGTCGATCAGGTCGGCAAGGCAGGCGAGGCGCTGGCCAAGATTGTGGGCTCTGTCACCGGTATTTCCACGCTGGTGACCGGCATTTCCAGCGGGGCCGCCGAACAGGCGACCGGTCTGGCCGAAATCAACATTGGCGTCACGCAACTGGACCAGGTCACCCAGCAAAACGCCGCCATGGTCGAGGAATCGACCGCCGCCAGCCACGCCATGCAAAAGGACGCGGCCGCGCTTGCCGGCATGGTGACGCAGTTCACTTTGCCCAAGGTCGTGCTCTCGGCGGCACCGAAACCCGCTCCGGTCTTTGACCAGTACACGCCGGACCCCACCACCGCCCCGCTGCCCCGGGCCAAGGCCGTGGCAGGTGGCGAAAAGGGCCAATGGCAGGATTTTTGATCCGTGCCATGACTGCGGCAAAGGTTAAAATGTGGTTAGCGAAAAATGGCAAGCCTATGATATATAACAACTATCCAAAGTGTCCGCGCGTGGACACTATCGCCAGTCGCCCAAAATGACATTGCGCGTGACCCGCTCGACCGTGGGGTCACGCAGGATCAGCCCATTCACCCACTCACAAGAGCCCGCATTGAAAACGGCCCCCTTGCCACGCCGATACTGGGCCATGCAGCCATTGCCACGGCTGGCCCGCCCCATCGTTTCCGCATCCACCCGGCCATAGATTATTCGGGCTGTATCCTCGGCATCCAGATGCCCGATGAACAGATCGCGGTCCGCCGGGCTGGTATGATGCGACAGTGTGGTGGCAGGGGACATTGCCACAATTTCCAATGCGCCCCGCAGCCCAGGATCCTCGGACACGGGCAAACCATGCTTCAACCCCACCTCGACTCCGTCCACCTCATAGCCAAAGATCCGCGCCGCCGCCCCCAACACGTCCCCGTATCCCAGCCCCGTATCCCGCAAAGACCAGTGATCCGGCCGGTAGACCGCAAACCCGCCAGACCCATGCGCCGCACATCGGCTCCACCCGGCATAAACCCCCATCGACCCAGTCAATCCCATCGTCGCCACGGCGGGCCGCCCAACCTCGGGCGCGTCCCAATAGGTCGTTCGCCGCGGCCCCGTCACTGGATCGGGCCCCACCTTCCAACAAGTCTGCGTCCCCAGATCCGCACTCAGCCGGGTCTGCCAATAGAAATTGCCGGCAAACCGCGCCACCTGCCCGCCACGGTCCACCCACGCCTCCAAATGGTCGCGCATTTCCCATGTCCAGTACTCGTCATGCCCGACGATCACGACCCTGTCATACCCCTCGGGCACCCCATCCCGATGCAGGTCGTGCTGCGTCCAGTAATCCAGACAAATTCCCTGCCCCTCGCACCAGACGGCAAAGGGACGCTCGAACGCCGCCCAACCCGAGGAGGCATATTTCTTGGACACCCCCCGAGCCCGCGCAAATTCCATATGCGGATAACGCGGTCTGGTCAGCAAGGGCGAGGCATAGGGGATCCGCGGCGCATCCGCTGGCCAACGCACAAATCCCTTGGCCCATGGCCGCGACAGACAGACGTCATGGGCCGCATCCGCCCGGTTCGGCCCGACGATCCCCTGATAATGATTGGACCCGCCCCAATCATTGTAGGCACACCATGTACCGGTGCACAGGATCATCAATACCTTGGACCGGTTGTCAGCCCGCACTACGAACATATGTTCCGATTGATGCCCATTGACAGTCGCGGTGATGACATACAGCCCGCTTTCCCAGTGACCTAGTACCGGAAGGCGCAAGACTTCGGGCCATCCACAGCCAATTACCGAACAGTCATTCGGCGTCGAACTGTACCCTATGTCAATCTCCAGATCGACCACCACTTGGGGCAGCAATCCATCCCGCGCGATCCGGATTCTGGCCCGCCCCTCGGTCGACAAGCCGTGCAGCACAACATCCTGCCCCACAGAATAGCTTAGCGCATCGGTATAGACCCAGACCTGCGGGTGGCCCCGGTTGTCTGATGCTGCCTCATAGTAATGCCCGGTTACCGGATCCCCATCATCGAAGGGACCCGCCACGAAATGACCCTGCAAACTCATACCCCGACTCCAAACGCCCGTTCCAAAAAGTCCAGACTGCGCCGCAGATAGGCCGCCACATTGGACCGCCGGAACACGCCATGCCCCTCATCCGCAAACAGCATCACCTCATGCGGGATGCCGGCTGCGGTCAGCTCCTTGACGGCGACACGGGTGTTTTCAGGGCCGACATTGCTGTCGGCCAACCCATGCACGATCATCACATGCCCGCGGATGTCATGGATGAAATTACCCGGACTGGCATTGGCATATTTGGCCGGCAACTCTTCTGGCGTGCCACCCATCATCTCGATCGAATAGGCCCGCCCGTGCGGCATTTCGGTGGCGTGATAGTCGATATCCAGCCTGTACATCCCACACATCGGAAGTGCGGCAGTCACCAGATCGGCAAACCTTGTGATCGCAAACCAACTGGAAAATCCGCCATATGAATTGCCAGCAACAGCGATTTTTCCCTTTATGGCAATGCCTTGCGCAAGCGCAGCCAGGATTCCCGCTCGGATGTCTTCCTGTTCGCGGCCACCCCAGCCGTCCTCCTTGACCGCTTCACGCCAGGCCAGCCCAAACCCCGTCGACCCACGGTAATTTGGATCCAATACGGTATAGCCTGCCTGAACCCAGAACCCGATCTTGGGGTTGACCCAGTCCTCGGAATGCCAAGTCGGCCCGCCATGAACCAGAACGATCAAGCCAAGGGATGGACCAATCGGCACATGCAGCCAACCCTGGCAGGTCTGGCCATCCGCCGTGGTCCAGCGAAAATCGCAAGGCCTGCGGTGGGTCCGCGCCGTGGCCGCCCACTGCGTCAACCCTATGCACGACCCGTCCGGCAGAATGCGCACCAGATCGTGGGGGGCGTCGGCGTCATAAGCCTCGGCCAGCCAACCACCATCGGGCAGACTGGTGTGCGGCAACAGAGACCTGCGCCCCGACAGGTTGGGCAGATCGGTCAAACCATCCTGCCAGACCTGACATGGGCTGTGCGACTGGTCATGGCAGATCAACGCAACCCGGCCCGCACCCGACACCACCTCATGCGGGGCGATGTCAGGCTCGCCCGCGATCCAATCGACGATGCCTGTGTCAATATGCACTATACCAAACTGATCTTTTCCTGAACGATCAGTCACAAACGCAATGCGATCCTCGTCCAGCCAGTTGCCCCGCGTGTTGTTTCGCTGTCCCAACCCCAAAACCTCGCGCAGGCCAGATCCATCCAATGCCATGACCCAGACTTGCGTACCCCCAGCAGAACGTTCATTCACATTCAGCAGGATCCGCGCCCCTGACGGCGACAGACTTGGCGCACGATCGAAAAAATTGCGCGTCCGCAGCAGACAATGCCGTTCGCCCGTGGTGATATCCTGTCGCCAGACCATCGCCCCCGCGATGACCTCCTCCCTTTCATAGTCGAAATCCGCCACAAAGATCACGGCCCGCTGATCCCGCGTCAGTACCCCGCCATAGACGTAATGGGTGTCCTGTTTGGGCGTCAGCAGACGCAGCTTGCCCGCCAGCCTGCGATCAAGGATCATCAGGTGGTCATGTTCGCAGGCATGTTTGCTTTGCGCCAGTACCAGAAATGACCCGTCTTGCGCCACATCGCGGATCGCATGATGATCACCCCCCCAGGTCAGTTGCACGGGCGGGGCCGACCCATCGGTCGGGACCACAAAGACCTCGTCTACCTCGTTCAGACCGGCCGCGCAGAAAAACGCCCATCGCCCATCACCCGAGGCGTGAATACTGCTGATCTGCGGCAATTCGGCCCACAGGCGGGTGAGTTCCAAGACGTCCATTCAACCCTCGATCAGATGACAGGCGGCCTGCCGCTGTCCGAAACTGCGCAACTCTGGCCGTTCGACATGGCAACGCGCCACGGCCAGCGGGCAGCGCGTGGCAAAGACACAGCCCTTGGGCGGGTTCAGCACCGACGGCAACTCCCCCTCCAACGACTGCCCGACGCGGCCCTTTTCACGTCTGGGGTCCGGCTCTGGCACCGCCTGCATCAGCGCGCGGGAATAGGGGTGCAGGGGGCCGGCATAAAAGGCATCGCGCGGGGCAACTTCAACCACGCGGCCCAGACACATCACCATGATATCATGACTGATATGCCGCACAACCGCCAGATTATGCGAGATAAAGACCAACGCCAGCCCCAGCCTGTCCTGCAGATCCATCAGCAGGTTGACGACCTGCGCCTGGATCGACACATCCAGGGCTGACACGGGTTCGTCACAGACGATCAGTTTTGGCCCGCCAATGATGGCGCGCGCAATCCCCACCCGCTGCGCCTGCCCGCCCGACAATTCATGGGGATAGCGCGCTGCAAAATCCGCGGACAGGCCGACCAGCCGCAACGCCTCGACCGCCCGCGCTGTCAGATCCGCACGCGTCAGCCCCGGCTCGAACGTGGCCAATGGGCGCGATACGATGCGCCCCAGCGTCATGCGCGGGTCCAGCGCCGCAACCGGGTCCTGAAAGATGATCTGCAATTCCGCGCGACGCCGCCGCAACGCCTCGGGGGTTAGGGTTGCCATGTCCTGCCCCTGCCACAGCACCTGCCCGCTGGTCGGCTTGATCAGCCTTATCAGCGCGCGGCCAAGGGTGGATTTGCCGCAACCGCTCTCGCCCACCACACCTAATGTGCGGCCCGCCTCCAGCGTCAGCGAACAGTCCCGCACGATGGGCAGCACCCGCTGCGGCGCAAACAGCCCTGCGCCCGCAACCGGATAGCCCACTTCCAGATGGCGCACCTCCAACAGGGTCATGCCGCCCCCTGCAAATGACAGGCAACACCGCCCACAAGGGCGGGTTGCGACACCTCGCAGGCGGCTATCTTCACTGGGCAGCGCGGGGCAAAGGGGCAGCCGGGCAGCATCGCCCCGCCCGACCGTGGCGTGCCCGCAATGGTGCCCAGCCGCGGCGTCAGCCTGTCGGTCAGGCGCGGCGTGGCGGCCAGCAGCCCTTGGGTATAGGGGTGACGCGGCGCATCAAACAGCGATTCTGCGCGCCCCTCCTCCATCACGCGGCCACCATACAGCACCAGCACCCGGTCACACATTCGCGCCACAACGCCCAGATCATGGGTCACCAGGATGATCGCCGTGCCGATATCGCGGGCCAACTCGCTCATCAGGTCCAGCACCTGCGCCTGAATGGTGACATCCAGCGCCGTCGTCGGCTCATCCGCCAACAACAGCGCAGGCCGCACTAGCAGCGCCATCGCAATCATCACCCGCTGGCGCATGCCCCCCGAAAACTCATGCGGATACCGCCGCGCCCGGTTGGCGGCATCGGGGATGCGCACGCGGTCCAGCATCGCCACCGCCGCCCGGGCCGCCTCTGCCTTGGACATGCCTTTGTGCACCCGCAGCCCCTCGGCCAACTGATCGCCGACGCGCATATAGGGGTTCAGGCTGGTCATCGGGTCCTGAAATATCATCGACAGGGTAACACCGCGAACCTTGTCCAGCGCGGCAGGCGTCAGGTTCAGCAGGTCCTGCCCCTGAAACACCGCCCGCCCCGTCGCCCCGCCGTTGGAGGCCAGCAAGCCCATCAGCGCAAACAGGATCTGGCTTTTGCCAGACCCGCTTTCCCCGACAATCCCCAGCACCTCACCCGGTTTTACATCAAACGACACCCGGTCCACCGCCGTCATCTGCCCGGCGGGCAGCTGGAACTGGACCGACAGGTCACGAACGCGCATAAGGTTATCGTTCATTGGGGTCAAAGGCATCCCTCAGGCCATCTGCGATAAAGTTGAGGCAGAACAGCACCATGGCCAGCAATGTGCCAGGCAGCAAGAGCAGACGCAGATCGGTTTCCATCGCACCCGTCCCCGCCTGGATCAGGTTGCCCCACGACGCCTGTGGCTCCTTGATGCCGATGCCCAGAAAGCTGAGAAAACTTTCGGACAAGATCACCTCGGGCACCAGCAAGGACCCATAAACGATGACCACCGACACGCAGTTTGGCACGATATGTTCGCGCACGATCTGCCAATTGGTCATGCCACCCGCGCGCGCCGCCTCGACAAACTCGCGCTTGGACAAAGATTGCGCCTGCGCCCGCACGATCACGGCAGGGGTCAGCCACAGGGTGAACACAATGGCGACAAACAGCGCCACGGTGCCGCCGCCGAACAGCAGGCTCAGCAGGATCACCAGAATGACATAGGGAAAGCCATACAGCACCTCGACCGCCCGCATCATCAGCCCGTCCACCCGGCCGCCCACAAACCCCGACACCGCGCCATAGATCACCCCAATCACCCCGGCCACCAACGCCCCCAGAAACCCGATCGCCAGTGACACCCGCCCACCCTCCAGCACCCGCACCAGCAGGTCACGGCCATAGTCATCAGTGCCGAACGGATGCGCCGAAAACAGGTCCACCCCGGCCGAGATGTTGTCGAAATCGGCATCCTCGCCGGTGAAGGGAAAGGCGTATGGCCCCAGAAAACACGCCGCCACAATCGCCGCCAACACCCAGACCGATACCATCGCCATCCGGTTCGCCCGGAACCGCCGGAACTGCAAGGCAAGTGGGCTTGCCTCAGTCATTGCGCACCCGTGGGTCCATCCAGCCGCGCAACAGGTCGGTCAATATATTGAACACAATCAGAAACCCGCCATAAGTAAGGGTAATCCCCATCACCAGCGGATAATCCCGGTTCAGCGCCGCATCCACAAAAAATCGCCCAATCCCCGGAAAGGCGAACACCGTTTCAATCAGGATCGACCCGGTGATCAGCGCCGCCGCCGCCGGCCCCAGATAGGCCACCACCGGCAGCAACGCCCCCACCATGGCATGGCGCGACAACACCCGACGCGCGCCAATCCCCTTGGCCCGCGCCGTCCGCACATGGTTTTCGCGCATCGTCTCGATCACCGACGACCGGGTAAGGCGCGAAATATAGGCGATGTTGGGCAGCGCCAACACCAGCACCGGCAAGATCAGCGACCGCGCCCCGTCGTTCCAGCCGCCCACCGGCAACCACCCCAGATGAACCGAGAAATACAGTTGCATCAACGGCCCGATGATGAATATCGGGATCGCAATCCCGATCACCCCCACCGTCCCCGCCGCGCAATCGGTGAACCCGTTGCGCCGCAGCGCGCCCAGAAACCCCAGCGCAATGCCCACAATCGACGCCACCACAATCGCCCAGAACCCCAAGGTCAGCGAATAGGGCAGGCCCGACGCGATCAGATCATTCACCGAATAATCCCGAAACCGCGTCGATGGCCCCAGATCGCCCCGCAGGATCCCCCACATATAGCGGGCGAATTGCTGCCAGACCGGTTCATCCAGATGAAAGGCCGCCTCGATATTGGCCTGCACCTCGGGGCTGATCTTGCGGTTGCGCGAAAATGGCCCACCCGGCGCCAGACGCATCACGAAAAAGGTCAGCGTGGCCAGTGCGGCCAGCGTCAGAACCCCATCCCAAATGCGCTTGACGACAAAGCGCAACACGGCCCCGCCCCCTACTCCATCGTGATGAACTGGGAATTGTGATACCCCGCGACCGAGGGTTCGAACCCTTTGACATTCGGCTTGACCAGATGGCGGTAAGGTTCAATCGCGATGGGCGCAAAGATGTAATCGTCCAGCAATATCTTTTCCGCCGCCGCCAGCGCGGCATAGCGCGCCGCCTTGTCGGGGATCACCGCCGCCACATCCATCGCCGCATCATACTCGGGCTTTACCCAACCATATCCCGGCTCGGCCGAGGGCCGCATATAAGACAAAAACGTCTCCGGCCCCGCGAAATCGCCCACCAGATTGTCGGCAAACACGCCCCAGTCATCGGTGTAAAACAAGTCCAGCCATGCCTTGCGTTCCTGCCCGTTCACCTGCGCCTCAACGCCCAGCACCTTTTTCCACATCAGCGCAATGCCATTGGCGCGGCGGGTGTTGATCTCGGCCACCGTGGTTGCAATCGACAGTTTCAACGGATTGTCCGGGCCGTATCCGGCCTTGGCATACAACTCCTGCGCCAGTGCCTCGCGCTCGGCCTGGCTCATCGTGGCCTCGGCCAACTGCGGCCCCGCATAGGCCGAATCAAACCCGCCGCCATAGGCAAAGGTCGGCACGGCCCCGCCCTTGACGATCTTGCCCTCCAACACCTCGCGGTCAATCGCCAGCGACAGCGCGCGCCGCATGTCCACATTGTCAAATGGCGCGACCGACAGGTTGAAGCTGTAATAAATCAGATAGGTCGAGGCAAAGGTCATCACCTCGCCCGGCCGCTCTGCCTTCAGCGTCTCCAACTGCGCCAGCGGAATGTCATAGGTGATGTCAATTTCACCCGCGTCATAGCGTTTCAACTCGGTGCTGACATCTTCGGTCACATGATACTTGACCGCCTCGACCTTCACATTGGCCGCGTCCCAGTAATTCGGGTTCTTTTGCAGCAGAACATGGCTTTGCGGCACAACCTCCGTGATCACATAAGCGCCGTTCGACACCACCTTTGCCGGGTCTATGAACCCGCCTGCCCCATTCGCGGCAAAGCTGGGCCCATGCAGCGGCGCCAGTTGGAACGACCCCATCAGGTCCAGCATATGCGGCGCCGGGGCGTCCATCTCGATCACGACTGTCAGCGCATCCGCTGCGGTCACACCCAGAACGGCGGTATCCGTCGTCTCGCCATTGGCCAGTGCCCCGGCCCCTTTGATCTGCACCGTAGAATAGAAATAATAGCCCTTTTCCGATGCTGTTTCGGGGTTCAGCGTCCGCAAGATGCCATTGACGAAATCCTGCGCCACCAGCGGGTCACCGTTGGACCATTTCAGCCCCTCGCGCAGCGTGAAAGTATAGGTCTTGCCGTCCGCCGACATATCCCACTTTTCGGCAGCACCGGGGATGATCGCGCCTTTGGCGTCAAAGTTGACCAACCCTTCATAGGCATCCGCCAGGATCCAGCCCGCCGCCGCATCAAAGTTGACCTGCGGGTCCAGCGACGACCATTCCGACCCCACCCCCCGGTCCAGCACCCCATCGGCCAGGGCTGGTGCGGTCAGGCTTAGCGCGGCAGTCATGGCCAACAGACCAAGCATCGTTCTAAGGTTTGGTGTCATGGCAGCAACTCCTCGGTTGGTGTTCACGTCAGTCTGACAGCAGATCACCGCTGCGCACAATCTTTTCTCCGGCGACATGCGCCAGACTTTGCCCGCGCAGACAGGACCGCCAAAGTTCGCAGCGAAACAGCAGCCCATCGGTCGGGCTGGTAAATGGCAACCGTCGCCGCGCGATCGGATCGGTGACATGGCCCAGAACCTGACCCTTGACCACCACGGCCCCCGGCGGCTGATCCCAAGTGACAACCCCGCCTTGCGGTGCGAAAACCTCGGCAGCGCCCGCCAACGGGCGGTAAACGGCTTGGTCCTGCTCGGGGGGCGCACCGCTGCCCTTGACCGCCCCGATACTGGCCAGAAAGGCCATCAGGCGGGCGGCATCCTGTTTGGCCTGCGCGTCGTCCACATCAAATTGCCCACGGTATTCCAGCGTGGTGGAAAAGCAGCCCGCCGGAATGGGATGGCGTTCACCAAACCGCTCTCGCAGGCGCAGCCACGGTACGGTATGCGCCTCGTCAAAGGCCTCGCCGCCCGACACATCCGCGATAAGGGCCAGCTTTGCCCCGGTTGCGCGGCAAAGCAGGCTTGTGTCGGCGGGGCGGGCAGAACTGGCGTACAGATGCAGGATCGCGAAATGGTCGCAGTGCAGATCCAGCACATAATCGGCATCGCAAGACCAGTTCATCAGCGCAACCTGTTGTTCCTGCACATCGCTGCGCGGGTCCATCTGCGCCAGTGCCGCGCGAAAGGCCGACCGGATCAGACGCAGGTTTTCGTCCGCTGATGCCGTCAGCTTGCCCTCCAACCCATCCCCGACCAGGGCTGCCAGTTCAGGATAGCCGCGGTTGAAATTGGCCATGCTTTCCGCATCCTGCCGCCCCAAGGGCCGCTGAAAGGCCCATTGCGACAGGCCGATCGGGTTTGCCGCCGGAACCACCAGCACCTCGCCCAACAGATCACAGCGCGCCTCTGCCTCGTCCAGCAGCGTCATCAGATGCTGCAAGATCAGGACACCCGGCATTTCGTCCGCATGCAGCCCGGCCTGGAGGTAAACCTTGGGCCCCGCGCCGCAGCTATAGCGGTAAACCGTCAACTCTCGCCGGGTTCCTGCCGATGCCCCGGTCAGGGCTGCTGTCTCAATCTGCATCTGGCATCCAAGGTGTTTGTCGGTATCCAGCGACCATGCAACTTGGCTGACCGTTCAGTCAAGAATTTCCCTCAACGCCCGGGTTTCTGATCACCGTCACCGAACAGGGCGCCTGCGCCACCACCTGACTGCTGACCGACCCCAGATAGCGCCGCGTGGTGGAATGGCCGCGCGCACCCATCAGGATGTGGTCGGCGCGGACCTGCACGGCATGGTCGATGATCGCGGCCCCCGGATCGCTGCCCTCCAGAATGGTAAAGGTCAGTTGCGCCTCGGGCAATTCCAACCCCCGTCCCCATGCCCGCAATCCAACCAACCGCGCCACATGCAGGTTTTCGCCCGCGTCGTCGGTGGTCACGTCAATGCCCAGCACCGCCGTCTTGATGATGTTGACACAGGCAACCCGGCTGTCAGGCTGCAACGTCAGCAACCGCTTGACCCACAGCAGCAATCGCGGCGCCAGCGCATCGCCCTCGGGCGACAGATCGACCGCCACCAGCAGGATCGGCGCCCGCTCCATCTGCGCGCCATGGCTGACCGGGGC
>JANNAF010000258.1:0-5791 GCA_031384005.1 Rhodobacterales bacterium
CTGTTCGATTCCATGCGTGTCTGGGAAAACGTCGCCTTTCGCCTGATGCGCGGGCGTACTCCCCTCCCCAAGGATCAGGCCCGCGCCATCGCACTGGAAAAACTGCGCCGTGTCGGCCTGACCCCCGACAAGGCCGACCTCTTTCCCGCCGAACTGTCCGGCGGCATGCAAAAACGGGTCGGCCTGGCCCGCGCCATCGCCGCCGAGCCCGAGATCATCTTTTTCGACGAACCCACCACCGGCCTTGACCCCATCATGTCCGGCGTCATCAACGCCCTGATCCGCGAGATCGTGACCGAGATGGGGGTCACGGCCATGACAATCACCCACGACATGTCCTCGGTCCGCGCGATTGCGGACCGCGTTGCCATGCTGCATGACGGGTTGATCCGCTGGACCGGCCCTGTCGCGGAAATGGACGCCGCACCAGACCCTTACCTGCAACAGTTCATCCATGGCCGCGCCGATGGCCCGATCGAGTCCGTCCGATAACCCCCGTCGCCTCCCCTGGACCACCCAGCGCCACGCGCGCAGCCCGTCACGATTGCCACCTTTGGTTGAATACCGTTTCGCATTGCGAAACAGTCCCGACCCATCCACAGGGTTTGTCACAGGTTAATCGGGTAACCCACGAAAACCATTGCAAAACCCGCAATCTTTGGCTTCTTTCCTTCCAGTGTTGGGGGTTGTGTCATGGCTTCAGGGGTTATTTCGGCACTGCGTTCGGTGCAACAGGCGGCACAGGGGGTCGTGCAGACCGTGATCCTGCTTGCGGCCATTGCTTTGGTGGTGACCACCACCGCCGCGGCCCTTGGCACGATGCCTTGGCCCGATCTCGCCCTGACCTACGGTGGCCAACCGGTGCCCTCCGCCGGCATGTGGGTCCAGATTGCCCTGACGTTTCTGGTCCTTGCCCTGACCCTCTATCTGCCCGCCAATTCCCGCATGGCCCGCCTTGAACGCAGCCACCGCAGCTTTGCCATCGGCATGGAGGACGTGACCCATGCCTACCGCACCGCCCATACCGCCGACCGCGCCGGGGTCTTTGCCCTTTCGGGTGAGTTTGACGCGATGCGCGCCCGCCTGGAACACCTGCGCCAGCACCCCGATCTGGCCCATCTGGAACCCGAACTCCTGCAACTCGCCGCCCAGATGAGCCTTGAGACCCGCGACCTGGCCCGCACCTACAGCGACGACAAGGTGAACCGGGCCCGGATCTTCCTCAAACAGCGGCAGGAGGAGGCGCAGGCCCTGACCGAACGCCTGGCAATCGCGCGCCGGACCTGTGACGACCTGCGCCGCTGGCTGCATGACATCGAGGCCGAGGAACGTGCCGCCCAGACCCAGATCAGGCGGCTTGAGGCTGATCTCAAGGAAATCCTGCCAACCTTGGGCTATGACTTCGACCAACCCGAGGCGACCGATGCCAATGTCGTATCCCTGCCCAAGCCGGGCAAGGATCAACGCAACTGACATCTGAACGCCATCTTGACGCCCTCATGAATTTCTCAGCGTTTTCAATGGTACTGCCCCCGTTCCACATGCGGGACAACCCCGAGCCTGCGGCCGCAAGGCCAATGGCGAGACAAAGACAACGCGGCGGCACGCCGCTCCTTCAGATCCCCCGCTTGACGCCCCGCCCCGGCCCAGCCACCCTGCGCGCCATGAAATACCTCAACCTCGCCCTCCTGATTGCATTTCCGATCGCCTGGTTCGCGCCCTTGCTGCGGGCGGCCTTGTTGCCGTGGTTTGGTATGGATGAAATCTCGGTCATATCCGGCTTGCAATCGCTGTGGGGCACCGACCCTGCGCTTGCCCTCCTTGTCACTTTCCTGGCGATCTTCGCGCCCTATGCCAAAACCCTCGGCCTTGCCCTGATCCATTGGAACCTGCTGAAACCCAGCACCCTGCCGGCCCTGCATGTTCTGGGCAAACTCGCCATGGCCGACGTCTTTCTGATCGCCCTCTATGTCGTGCTGGCCAAGGGCATCGGCCACGCCACCGTCGAAACGGCATGGGGCCTTTATCTTTTTACCGCCTGCATCCTCGCCTCCCTCGCCATCTCGTGGCGCACCACGAGACAGGGTTGAACCGTCCCCCCATTCAGGGCAAGAAGCCAGTATGGCAAAATCGTCCACCACCTTCACCTGCACCGCCTGCGGCGCCAACCATTCCAAATGGATCGGCAAATGCGAAGGCTGCGGCGCCTGGAATACCCTGATCGAGGAGACGCCCCTGTCGGCGGGCCCCAAGGCACTGGGCACCAAAGGCAAATCCATCCCCCTGACCGACCTTGCCACACAAGAGGCCGCCCCCGCCCGCGCCGCCTCCGGCATCAATGAACTTGACCGCGTGCTGGGCGGCGGCCTTGTCCCTGCCTCTGCCATCCTGGTCGGCGGCGATCCCGGCATCGGCAAATCCACCTTGCTTCTGCAGGCAACCGCCGCTTTCGCCCGCCGCGGCCTCAACACCATGTATATCTCCGGCGAAGAGGCCACCGCCCAAGTCCAGATGCGCGCCCAGCGCCTTGGCCTGTCAGACGCCAAGGTCGCCCTTGGAGCCGAAACCAACCTGCGTGACATCCTGACCACCCTCGACACCCACCGCCCCGGCCTTGTCGTGATCGATTCGATCCAGACCATGTGGCTGGACACGGTCGACAGCGCCCCCGGCTCGGTGTCTCAGGTCCGCGCTGCCAGCCACGAACTGGTCACCTTCGCCAAGAAACGCGGCGTGTCCGTCATCCTCGTCGGCCACGTCACCAAAGAGGGGCAGATCGCCGGCCCCCGCGTCGTCGAACACATGGTCGACACCGTCCTCTATTTCGAAGGCGAACGCGGCCACCAGTTCCGCATCCTGCGCGCCGTCAAAAACCGTTTCGGTCCCGCCGACGAAATCGGCGTGTTCGAGATGACCGGCGACGGCCTGTCCGAGGTGACCAACCCCTCTGCCTTGTTCCTGTCGGACCGCGAAAAAGCCACTGCCGGTTCCGCCGTCTTTGCGGGCATCGAGGGTACAAGGCCCGTCCTGACCGAGATTCAGGCCCTCGTCGCCCCCTCCACCCTTGGCACCCCGCGCCGCACCGTGGTCGGCATCGACGGCGGCCGCCTTTCTACCATTCTCGCCGTGCTAGAGGCGCGCTGTGGTATCTCCTATGCCGGGCTGGATGTGTTCTTGAACGTCGCCGGCGGCATGCGTGTCAACGAACCCGCCGCCGACCTTGCCATCGCCGGGGCCATCCTGTCCGCCCGCGAGGATGTGGCAATTCCGCCAGATATGGTGCTTTTTGGCGAGATTTCCCTGTCTGGCGCGCTCCGCCCAGTGGGTCAGACCGAAAACAGGTTGAAAGAGGCGTCGAAACTTGGTTTCACACAAGCGATTGCACCGTCACGGTCCAAGATTGGTCAGGCCACCGAAATGACGGTGCGCGAAATGCCTGATCTGACAACCTTTGTCGGTGATATGTTCGGCGCGGGCTAAACCGAAGGAAACCAGATGGACGGCTTCACCTTGATTGATGGCATCGCTGCGGGCGTCATCGTTCTGTCTGCGATCCTTGCCTATTCACGTGGTTTTGTGCGCGAAGCGATGGCGATTGCTGGTTGGATCGGCGCGGCCGTTCTGGCGTTTCTTTTTGCGCCCACGGTGCAACCGCTGGTCAAGGAAATCCCGGTCCTCAACACCTTTCTGGCTGACAATTGCGAGTTGAGCATTGTGGCGGCCTTTGCCGGCGTCTTTGCGCTTGGCCTGATCGTCGCGTCGCTGTTCACGCCGCTTTTTTCCTCGGTGGTACAGCGTTCTGCGCTGGGCGGGGTTGATCAGGGTCTGGGCTTCCTGTTTGGCGTCGCGCGCGGCGTGCTTTTGATCGCCGTCGCCTTCTTTGTTTATGACAAGGCCAGCCTGACCTCGTCGGTCGCCATGGTCGATGACAGCCGCTCGGCCAAGGTCTATGCGTCCTTTCAGGACAGCATCTCGGCCTCGGTGCCCGAAAACGTGCCGAACTGGATCATTGGCCGCTATAATGATCTGACCTCGGTCTGTGCCCCCGCCGATAGTGCGCCTGCGGCTGACACCACCACCGGCAACTGATGTGCCGCAGTGCGGCAATCGGGGCGTGACAGTCCCGTGTCAAAGCCCTAAACCACCCCCAATCCCAACTGCCGGATTCGGAGGCTTCATGCGCCCATTCCTCGCCCATCCCTTCGATGACGATAAACTGAAAGAGGAATGCGGCGTCTTTGGCGTGATCGGCGTGTCCGATGCCGCCAACTTCGTCGCCCTCGGCCTGCATGCCCTGCAACACCGCGGCCAAGAGGCGGGCGGCATCGTCTCCTACGATCCCATCACCGGCTTCAACTCGGCCCGGCGCTTTGGTTATGTCCGCGACAATTTCACCAAACCCGACGTGATGGAAACACTGCCCGGCTCTCTTTCGATCGGACATGTCCGCTACTCGACCGCAGGGTCCAAGGGCGCCACCGCCATCCGCGACGTGCAGCCCTTCTTTGGCGAGTTCTCAATGGGCGGCGCCGCCATCGCCCACAACGGTAACCTGACCAATGCCACCGCGCTGCGCCGTGAACTCATCGAACGCGGCTCGATCTTTCAGTCCTCCTCGGACAGCGAATGCATCATCCACCTGATGGCGCGCTCGATCCAAAAGAATATCTCGGAACGCATCAAGGACGCGCTGCGCCGCGTCGAAGGCGCGTTCTCAATCGTCGCCATGACCCGCACCAAACTGATCGGCGTGCGCGACCCCTTGGGCGTGCGCCCGCTCGTCCTTGGCCGCATCAGCGACACCGCCTGGGCCCTCGCCTCTGAAACCTGCGCTTTGGACATCATCGGTGCCGAATTCATCCGTGAGATTGACCCCGGCGAAATGGTGGTGATCGAGGATGGCCGCGTCAATTCGACCCGGCCTTTCGCCCCCGCCAAATCGCGGTTCTGCATCTTTGAACATGTCTACTTCTCGCGCCCCGACTCTATCCAGGGTGGCCGTTCCGTCTATGAAACCCGCCACGCCATCGGGGTTGAACTGGCGAAAGAGGCCCCGGTTGACGCCGATCTGGTCTGCCCGGTGCCCGACAGTGGCACGCCCGCCGCCATCGGCTATTCCCAACAATCCGGCATTCCCTATGCCATGGGCATCATCCGCAACCAATACATGGGCCGCACTTTCATCGAACCGACCGAGTCGATCCGCAATATGGGCGTGCGCCTGAAACTCAACGTCAACCGCGCCCTGATCAAAGGCAAAAGGGTGATCCTGGTGGACGATTCCGTCGTGCGCGGCACCACCAGTCGCAAGATCAAAGACATGATCCTTGACGCAGGTGCCGCCGAGGTCCACTTCCGCATCGCCTCCCCGCCCACAGCCTGGCCCTGCTTTTACGGCGTCGACACCCCCGAACGCTCCAAACTCCTCGCGGCCTCGATGTCCGAGGAAGAGATGCGCGAATGGATCGGCGTCAACTCCCTCAAATTCATCTCGCTTGACGGCCTTTACCGCGCCGCAGGCGAGGCGCAGGGCCGTAACAACGCCCAACCGCAATACTGTGACGCCTGCTTCTCCGGCGATTACCCCGTCACCCCGTCCGACAAGATCGACGAGGGGTTCGAGATGAAGGCGGCCGAATGAGGGCCGTGGAATGAGCGTCGAGGTTGAAACCTATATCGCCGCCTGCCGCCCGGATCAGGCCATTGCCTTGCAAACCCTGCGCGCCCTGATCAAAAACCGCCTGCCCGACCACACCGAATGTCTGTCCTACGCCATGCCCGGCTTTCGCCA
>JANNAF010000260.1:0-3480 GCA_031384005.1 Rhodobacterales bacterium
GCCAGCGTCACAGCGCAAAGGGCCTGAACCGGCCCATAGGATTTCGAGGCGTCGCGCAACTCGACGATGGGTAGACTCTGCATCGTATTCTTCCCGATGAGGGGGTGGCCCGAAGGCCACCCCGCAAGATCGCAGGGATCAAAGATTGTCCGGCGACTGGCCAAGCAGTTCGTCGGGCGTGAACACCGCGAAGCAGTTCGGATAGCCCGTGGTGGTATAGAACGTGTCGGGCAGTTCAGGGAAATAATCTGTACCTGAAACCAGATCCGCGTTGGCCTTTTGCGGGATCGGCAGATAGACCATTTGCGGCAGGGCGTTGCCCTCCAGAAGCGCGACAGCAGCCTCAAGCGCCACGGCCGACATCACCGGAGCCTGCGCAGCGGTTACCCCCGGATAGCCTCCTTCAGCGATTATCTTGCGTGCGCCGTTGCCTGCGTCGCCGCCGACCGGAACCACCGGATGACCGGCATTCTTCATCGCATTCAGCGCGCCGATCGTGCCTTCCTGCACCATGACCCCATCAAAGTTGCCATGCGTCGCAATCGCATCGGCAGTCACCTTCTGCACGGTGCCGGCATCCCAGTTGCCGACGACCTGCACGACCTCAAGCCCCGGATTTGCATCGAGGACCGAACGCATGCCCAGATGGTTGTCACGGTCGGTGGCGTTGCCCGGCAGGCCTGATACTTCCAGCACCTTGCCCGTCGCGGAACCCTTGGCTGCAATGATGGCATCGACGACGGCCTGCGCCTTCAGGCGGCCAAGCTCGAACTGGTTCTCGTTGACCTGCACGACGGCGTCGGTGTCCAGCACGTTGTCGAAAGGCACCAGAACCGTTCCGGCATCTTCAGCGCGCTTGATGACCGAATTGAACGCGGTGGGGTTCACGGCAATGATCACGATGGCGTCGTAACCGGCGGCAATATAGTTGTCGATGGCGGTGATCTGGGCGGCGCTGTCGTTGCCGACCGACACGACCGTAAACTCGGCAAGCTTGGCAGCGTTCTCGGGCCGTGCGGCCCAGGCCTTGGCACCCTGGATCGCGGTCACACGCCAGTCATTGCCGGCAAAGCCGTTCACAAAGGCAACGCGGTACGGTCCTTCGCGCTTTTCGTACTGGATGACCTTGGCGTTGGCGGGGTCCGCCGAAAAACATTCCGGACGATAGGTATCTTGCGCAAGGACCGGTCCGGCCAGCGTCGAGAGTGTAAGAAGGTTTACGGCCAGCGCGCGGCTGGCAGTGGATATGAGCATTGGTTTCTCCTCCCAGAGGGGTGCACTGGCGTCAATGACAGCGCTACCATAAGTATCACTTGCATAAGGCCTATCCAAAAACAAGCATTTTATGGTAGCGCTGTCATAGCGGTATCGGATGCCTTGGGTCGACGTTCAGGAGGAACGGGATGGTGAACGGAAATGCGACCTTGGTCGACGTGGCAAGACTTGCCGGGGTCAGCGAGATCACGGTGTCGCGGGTGGTCCGGAACCTTGGTCCGATCTCCGAAAACACCCGTCAGAAGGTCAACTCGGCGATCGCCAAACTCGACTATGTGCCGAACAGGGCAGCAGGAATGCTGGCTTCGGCTGAGTCGAACCTCGTCGCCGTCCTGCTGCCCTCGCTGTCCAACATCGTGTTCCCCGAGGTGATGCGCGGCATCACGGAGGGCCTTCGGGGGACCGGCCATCAGCCCCTCATCGGCGTGACCGATTACGATCCGAAGCAGGAAGAAGCACTGCTGACCTCGTTCATGTCCTGGCGTCCTGTGGCCGTGATTACAACGGGATTTGATCACACCGACACCACGCGCCGGATTCTTTCAAGTGGCAGGTTCCGTGTGGCAGAACTGATGGATATCGATTCGCAACCTATAGATCTGGCGGTCGGGTTGTCTCACCGCAGCGCAGGTCAGGTCACAGCGCGCCACTTGTCGGACCTCGGCTATTGCCGCTTCGGTTATGTCGGGCACGATTGGACGGCCGACCGGCGCGCACGCCTCCGCTACGAAGGGCTCGTGGAGGGGCTCGCTGAGCGGGGCCTGTCCATCGTTGCCGAAACGCTAAGTCCCGGACCCAGTTCGACAAAAGCGGGCAAGACCGCGCTAGCAGCCTTGCTTGCCAAAGGCGCCATGCCGGATTTGGTGGTCTTTTCCAATGACGACATGGCAGTCGGGGGGTATTTTCACTGCCTTGCGGCTGGGATCGAAGTGAAGCGCGACCTGGCTCTGTTTGGCTTCAACGGGCTTGAAATCGGGCAAAGCATGCCGATGCCGTTGTCGACCCTCCTGTCGAACCGGTTTCTGATCGGCAAGCAGGCGGTTGAGGTTCTGTTGTTGTCACCCAAGCGACCGAGAGAGACGCAGACCATCGACACCGGCTTCGAGATCCTTGCCGGCAAGACCGCCTAGAGCCATCCGAACGACTTCACCAGATAGATCATGTCGAACTGCCGCAACCGGAACGCTAACCTGACTCTGGTGCGGAATACTTTGCTGCACAAAGGAGATGTGGGCGACGATCTCGGCTGGGTCAACAATAGGTCAACCTTTTTAACTTCTTGTTCCCCGTTTGGACCAGTCGGCTGCGGCACGGGCGGTTGAAAAATGTCGCCACTTCAGGGGGTTATCGCATAACCTGCTGAAATCAAAGGATGGCCGATCCACCGGTTGAATCGGCTCATAACCCAAAGGTCGAAGGTTCAGGCCCAGCATCTTAGAGACGGCAAGTTAAGATTGTTGCGCATCCCCGCATCCAAATTCATTACAGTTATCAAAGCCCTGCGAGAGAAATCTTGTGGGGTATTTGCGCACCGCCCGCCCGGGTCAACAATAGGCCAAGAAAACGTGGGAACTTGCGCCGGATTCAGGTGCGCAAGTAGGCGGGCAGGATCGCGACAGCGAGAAAGTCGCAGCCGACGCAAGTCAATCGGAACGACGGCGCGATCAGGCGGCGGTTGTTTAACCAGTCGACACATTCGAGGGTTGCGTATTTGACGGCATTGAAGCTGCGCTATGGGCTGCGGCGATGGATGGCTGAATATATCATTAAGCAAGCCGATCTGACCAACTGCGACCGCGAACCGATCCATATCCCCGGGGCGATCCTGCCGCATGGTGCGATGTTCTTTATTGACCCTATTACTTTAAGGGTGTTGCAAGTGGCAGGCGACACCGAAACCTTGTATGGTATTCGTGGTGACAATTTGCTTGGGCTGTCGCTGGATTCGCTGTTGCAGCCTGGACAAGTGGACATGCTGCGCAAAGTGAACATCATCCACACCTTGGCAAAGTCGCGCCATTTCCTGGATCCAGCACTTCGTTTCGTCCAGGATCAAGGGCTGGACTGTTGATTTTCACGCAGAAGTGAGCCGGTTTTTTCACCGAGAAGTGAGCCACCTCTGATTATGGATTTCGGTTCATGCTGGGTTCAAGGGCGGGTTTGTCTCCTTTTTCTTCCGAGCTGCGGCAGCGGAGCTTGCTTTGA
>JANNAF010000299.1:0-4634 GCA_031384005.1 Rhodobacterales bacterium
ACCCGGATATTCAGCGCGGGCAAGTGTTCGCGCAGAATGCTCACGGCTGCCAAAACCTCCAGCGTCGGCACGTCGCCCGCACTGGCCATCACCACATCGGGCTCGCTGCCCGACGCACTCCCCGCCCAATCCCAGATGCCGATGCCAGCCCGGCAATGCACCACGGCCCGCTCCATCGACAGCCATTGCCACAGCGGCGGCTTGCCCGCGACGATGATGTTGATCCGGTCCCAGGTGCGCAGCACATGGTCGGTCACACACAGCAGGGTATTGGCGTCAGGCGGCAGGTAAACCCGCACGATATCGGCCTTTTTGTTCAGTGCCACGTCGATGGACACCGGATCTTGATGGCCAAAACTGTTGTGATCCTGATGCCAGACATGGCTGGTCAGCAGATAGTTCAGCGACGAAATCGGCTGCCGCCACGGGATCGCGCGGGCCGCATCCAGCCATTTTGCATGCTGGTTGAACATCGAATCGACGATGTGGATGAACTGGCAGTGTCAGAGGAAACTGGCTTGAGCCGGGCAAGGTGGACACTTATAGACGCTGAAAACCCCATCAGATAGGCTCGATATCAACCGGAATGACACTTGGGCAATGCCGTTTGGCTTTGGAACCCCCTGAAAGGCGATCATGCTGACAACTCCATTTACAACGGCGTTTGGTCTCGACTACCCGATTGCACAGGCACCGATGGGCGGCGCAGTCACCCTCGACCTTATCTGCGCGGTTTGCGAAGCTGGCGGTTTGGGGATGCAGGGCGTCTCGTGGCATGAGCCGGGCGCGATGGTTGCCGAGATCGCGGCGATCAGACGGCGCACGGCGCGCCCCTTTGCGGTCAATCTGGTGTTAAAGTGGGATCAGCACGCGCGGCTTGCGCAATGCATTGATGCTGGGGCACCTGTGATATCGCTGTTCTGGGGCGATCCGACAGCGTATTTTCCCAAACTGCGCGCGGCCCGGGTGAAGACCATCGTCACCGTCGGGTCAGCCGATGAGGCCAAGCGCGCCGCCGATTTGGGTGCAGACGCCATCTGCGCACAGGGCAATGAGGCTGGTGGTCATGTCTGGGGCAAGGTCAGTACGATGGTGCTGTTGCCCGCAGTGGTGGACGCCGTATCGCCGCTTCCGGTGATTGCTGCCGGCGGTATTGCCGATGGGCGTGGGCTGGCCGCAGTGCTGGCACTCGGCGGGGCGGGCGCGTGGATTGGCACGCGCTTCCTCGCGACGCCCGAGGCCCATGCGCATGACGAATGGAAACGCCGCATCATCGCGGCGCGGGAGACGGATACGGTCCATACCGAGTTGTTCGATCTTGGCTGGCCGGAGGCGCCTCACCGGGTGCTGCGCAACAGCACCTATGACCTTTGGGACGCTGCCGGGCGTCCGCCCTCGGGCCAACGTCCGGGCGAGAATGAGGTGGTGGCGCGGCAACCGAATGGTACGGCGCTGCTGCGGTACGACGATAACTGTCCGACCCCGGGCGCTACCGGTGAGATCGAGGCGACATGCCTCTATGCGGGCCAGTCTGCCGGTCTGGTGCATGATATCGTGTCGGCGGGAGACCTCGTCAGGAGGATCGGCGCCGAAGCAGAAGCAGCGCTTGCCCGCGCAGCTTCCATGCAACGGACATGAAAGCCAGAGGGGTCGTCCTGACGGGCCTCTGGTTATGGTATCAGGAAATGCTCGCGCGAGCGGATCGTCGCGTTCTTTCAACGCCAAAGTTCTCGGCGATCAGATCGACTACGCGGAACCCGCTGCCGTATCGGATTCAAACGGTATTGCGTTCCAAGCGCAAAGGTCAGTTTGCCCCAAAATCCCGGATCAGGTCTGCACACCAGGCAAAAACCACTGCGTCATCATGGTTGTAGGCAAAGTCGAAGCCAAACCAGACGGCATATAGCCCGACCCGGTCCATCACTTCAGTGCCATGTTTTGCTAGGATCAATTGCTTCACATAGTCATGGTCCGCCCGTGAACACGCCTTGACCACCAGTGGAAAGTAACAGGCCCCGGCCAGATCCATCACATGATCCCCGATCCGGGTGGTGAAGCTGAAATCGATCAGCCCGGTCACCTGCAGATCATCGTTCATCATGACATTCGGAGGATAGATGTCGCCATGCACGATGCATCTGGCTGGCTCGGGAATGGCCTCAAGCCGCGCAATGAACCGCCGGGCAATCTGGGCAAGGCCCGGAACAGCCGCCGCCAACACCTCGTCCTCGGCCGCCTTTCGCACGCTTGCGGTCAGGTAGTCCGACCAACTGTCGCTGCGTCTGGGCTGATCCCGAAGAAGATCACCAAAGGCCTCGCCCGGTGCGGTGGCGATCGACATGGCCTCGGCGGCGGCAAGATAGGCCCGCAGCGCGGCCGCGCGCCTGTCGCCTGAAAGGCTTGGCAGCAAGGCCGACATCGACTGGCCCGCGATCCGGTCTTCGATCACGTACAGCCGACCATCAACCTTGGAAATTTCACGAATGCGCGGCACGGCAAAGGGCAGCGGTGGCAGTCTAGTCATGAACGCCGCCTGAGCGCGGACCTGATCTTCGCTGTTCACCCCGGGTCTGGGAATGCGCAGCACCTGCGTGTCGCCCAAGGCGTAGATCGTGCTTTCCCAGCCTGACCCCAGCAGGTCGGCATCCGTTACACCAAACGCCGCAATCACTGCATCGCTCATCGTGGCCCCCCGCAGCTTAGGTCGGTTTTTCACTCACCAGCAGGGTCTTGTAGATCGCAATCGCTTCTTGCTGGCCAAGTCCCATGCCGATGGCCCGCTGGAAGTAGCTGGCAATGAAATCCGGGATGTCGGAGGGGATGCCTGCATCCCGCGCCTGCTCTTGGATGTGTCCCAGCGCAGCGCCCCAGACCTGCAGCGTCGCGGTGGGGCGGTCGTAGTCTGCGTCTTTGATGATCCCGGCCAGTCTGCAGGTTTCGGTGTCGATGTCAGCTTGAAAGATGTCCATGAAGGCCTGCAGATCGATCCCTTGCGCCCGGCAGATGTTCGCGGCATGAGCGACGCCGATGAATTGCACGTAGGACATGGTCAGCCAGGCAAAGTCCAATCCGGCTGCGGCGCCGACCCGCTGACCGACATGCCGCACCTTGCCTGCCAGGCAGGTCAGAAACGGTTGCGCGACTTGCCATACCACAGGGTCCCCGGAAATCAGAATGTCTCCGGTCGTGGAACCGATTTCCTTCGGGCCGGCCAGAATCGCGCCGTCAAGATAGCCTGCGCCCTGCGCTTCGACCCAAGCCGAAAGCTCCTCAGCCTCGCGCGGTGTTCCGGTGGTCAGGCTTACCACCGTTCGCCCGGCCAGATGACCTGCCTTGCCTTCCGGCTCCAGCAGCGCGCGGGTAGAGGCATAGTTGTCGATACAGATCAACACGACCATGCTGGCTGCCAATGCTTCGGCAAAAGATCGTGCCTCCTGCGCCCCCAGACCCACCAGCGCCTCTGCCTTGCCGGGTGAGCGGTTCCAAACGGTGACCCGATGCCCGGCCGCCAGTAACGCCCGCGCAAGCGCCGACCCCATCAACCCCAATCCGATGCAGGTAAGCTCGGTCAAAGGGCGCACTCCTCAGATGCGTTGCAAGCAGGTTCCGGCCCGTAGTCTTTTCAGACGACGAAAGCGTAGCACAGGTTTGGATGGCGTTCTAATACTTCGTCCTTTGACCTCAAGATGAGCGCGCACAGCCCGGCGGATGCCCGTGCTCACCCGAAACAAGCAACCGGCGCAGCCTGACCCAACGTTCGCTTGGGATTGCCTGCGGTGCGGCTTGACCCGAGGACCCGAAGCAAACCCGCAGAAAGTTGTTTGGTTCATGAGCGTGATGTGGCACGTTCCCCGTTGATAAATCGCGGCATTGCAGCGTCGTGGACGCGTGTGACATGAAAGAGCATATTGCCATGACCAGTCCCGCCCCACTGATTGCCCGCGCAGAACGCATCTACAGTGGCGGGCAGATACGTCCAGAACGCTGGGCAACATGGGTGCCCAACAAGGGCGACATCCTCATTTGCACGCCTTCGAAGTGCGGCACGACGTGGACACAGACGATTATCGCGATGCTCGTTCACGGCGGGGCGGAGTTGCCTGGCAAGCTGCCGATGCTTTCACCCTGGGTTGACGTTGATCTGGGGGTTCCCGCGAACGAGGTCGCGGAGGCGCTTGCCGCGCAAAAGGGGCGCCGGGTGGTCAAGACACACACCCCCGCCGATGGCTTTCCGATCTGGGAAGGCGTTACGGTTATTGCCGTTTATCGCCACCCGCTCGACGTCTTTTTTTCCTTACGGAAACATGTCGCCAACATGAGCGATGTCGGCGATGACAACATCTATAAATGGCCCTGTTGATTTTCACGCAGAAGTGAGCCGGTTTTTTCACCGAGAAGTGAGCCACCTCTGATTATGGATTTCGGTTCATGCTGGGGTCAAGGGCGGGTTTGTCTCCTTTTTCTTCCGAGCTGCGGCAGCGGAGCTTGCTTTGAAGCGGAAGCTATCGTTTCCAGTTTCAAGGATGTGGCAGCGGTGGGTGAGGCGGTCGAGCAGCGCGGTGGTCATCTTTGCATCGCCGAAGACGGTGGCCCATTCGCTGAAGCTGAGGTTGGTTGTGATCACCACGCTGGTG
>JANNAF010000450.1:0-1952 GCA_031384005.1 Rhodobacterales bacterium
CAATCTGCGCGCCGTCGGCAGTCAATTTCTGGCGGAAAAGGCCAGCGCAATTGACCGGCTTGCCGCGTTCTTGCAGGCCGGTTTTGCCCCCGATTTCCTGCATCCCGCACATCTGCGCATGCGGATCGACCTGTGGTCGGCGGCCCTGACAAACCCCGCCATCGCCGCCACCGAACGCGTGCTTTATGACCGCTACCGCACCGAACTGGTCACCCTGCTGACAGCCCTCGCCGCGCCGGGCAAAGAGGCGGCGATTGATCCGGTGCAAGACATGATCATGGCGACCCTGGACGGGATCTGGCTGGACTGGATGCGCCGCCGCGATCACCGCTCGACGCAAAATGCCCTGTCGGCCTGTCTTGATTACGCGCAGTTGAAACTGACCCATGGCAACGGCCGCGTTTGACGGCGGGCGTTTCAGCCGGGCGTTTGGTTCCGGCGCAACACCCTACTGCGCCAACAAGAACCGCCGCACATCAGGCAACACGCGGTCTGTGGCCTCGATGAAGATCGCGTGTTTCAGCCCGTCCAGAGTGACCAGCTCCGACCCCGGCATCGCTGCATGGATCAGGGCGTTCAAACGCGGGTTGCAGCCGCCATCCAATTCCCCGGTGATGATCTGGGACGGGACTGTCACCTGATGCAGCCAAGGCGCCATTTCCGTCTCGGCATAGATGTCGAACACGTTCAGGAACACCTCTGCCGGGGTGTCAATTACCTGCCCCTTGCGCCATTGGATCACTTCGGGCCGCGCTGCGCAAAACGCATCTGTGAACCACCGCGCCGTCAGCGTGTCCAACACCGGGCCAATCCCCTCGGCCCGCATTTTGGCCCCCACACCGCGCACAGCCGCCCCGTCAGCCTCGGTGCGAAACGCCGCCGTGGACCACAGTCCCAATGACAAAACCCGCGCGGGATAACGCAGCGCATAGCGCGGCCCAATCATCCCGCCCAGCGAATGTCCGGCAAAATGCGCCTGCCCGACCCCCAACCGGTCGCGCAACTCCTCCAGATCGTCGACCAGATCATCCAGCCCGAACCGCCCCTCGGGGACAGGCGACAGCCCATGCCCACGCAGATCGTAACTGATGCAGGTGAACCGGTCCTTCAGCCCCGCCACCATGCCATCAAACGTCGCCCGCCGTGCACCGATGCCGTGGATCAAGAACAGCGCAGGTCCCGTCCCTGCCACCGAATAGGCTGACCTCATGGCTTGGGGTCGCTGGCCAGCCTGCCCGCCGTGGCCCAATCACTTTTGGCGACATCAGTGAACACCACGGTCACCATTGCGGGCGTGCCGCCGCAGGTCTCACACCACGCTTGGGTCACGGCCTCGGCGCAGGCGCGCTTTTGGTCGACCGTGCGGCCCTCGAACATCTCGATCCGGATGATTGGCATTTGTCCCTCATGCTGCTTGTTGTGTCCTGGCGAAATGCGGCATCACCTCTGCGGCAAACCGCTCCATCATCGCCAGCGTCTCGGCTTGCGGCTGGCCAAAGTTTGACGTCACGATGACATCGTCGATGCCCAGCGCCTGATACTCGGCCAGCCGGTCAATCATCTCGTCCCGCTCGCAGATCAGGATGTTCTGGCCCAGCTCCTCGACGGTTTGTGCGCGCGGCAAGGGCCGCACGATGCCCTGATCCACCAAACCCGGCCCGCCAAAGACGTTGTCGAAACTCTTGTAGTATTGATAGGCTTGTTCAACCATCCTGCGCCGTTCGGTGTCATCGCGGACAAGGTACACGCCGCGCTGCAAGGACAGACGGTTCCCGCCCGGACCCGCGGCGCGCCCGCGATGAAACGCACCAACCTGCGCCTCCAGGGCACCGTGGCCTGCCCCCAAGGGGGTGGTTTGCACATGATACCCCTTGGCTGCCGCCGCCTCGATCCCGGCAGGTGCCATCACGCCCAACATCAGCGGAATGGGATCCTCGGGCCGTGGCATGATC
>JANNAF010000451.1:0-2100 GCA_031384005.1 Rhodobacterales bacterium
CAAGACGCCCGACGCGGTGCGCGGGTTGTTGATGCGGGTGTGGGAGCCTGCCAAGCGCCGCGCGCTGGGCGACGCCGGGGTATTGGAGGCGATGCTGCGGGCGGATGGGATGGCCGGGCCGCTGGAGGCCTGGGATTGGCGCTATTATTCCGAGAAGCGGCGGAAGGCGGAGCATGATCTGGATGAGGCGGTGTTGAAGCCCTATCTGGGGTTGGAGGCGATGCTGGGGGCGATGTTTGATTGCGCCACGCGGCTGTTCGGGTTGGAGTTCAAGCCGCTGGAGGTGCCGCTGTATCACCCGGACGCGCGGGCGTGGGATGTGACGCGGGGCGGCGCGCATGTGGCGGTGTTCATTGGCGATTACTTTGCCCGGGGGTCCAAGCGGTCGGGGGCGTGGTGTTCGGACATCCGGGCGCAGAAGCGGTTTGGCGGGGTGCAGACGCCGGTGGTGGTGAATGTCTGCAACTTTGCCAAGTCGGACCCGGCGTTGTTGTCCTATGATGATGCGCGGACGTTGTTCCATGAGTTTGGCCATGCGCTGCATCAGATGCTGTCGAATGTGACCTATGGCTTTATTGCCGGGACCAATGTGGCGTTGGATTTCGTGGAACTGCCGAGCCAGTTGTATGAGCATTGGTTGGAGGTGCCGGAGGTGTTGGAAAAGCACGCGCGCCATGTCGAGACGGGCGAGCCGATGCCGGCGGATATGCTAAAGCGGTTGTTGGCGGCGGGGACCTATGATCAGGGCTTTGCCACGGTGGAGTTTGTCAGTTCGGCGCTGGTCGATCTGGCGTTTCATGAGGGCGCGGCACCTGCGGACCCGATGCAAAAGCAGGCGGAAGTGTTGGAGGGGTTGGGCATGCCCCATGCCATACGGATGCGCCACGCCACTCCGCATTTCGCCCATGTGTTTTCGGGCGATCATTATTCCAGCGGCTATTACAGTTACATGTGGTCGGAAGTGATGGACGCCGACGCCTTTGCCGCGTTCGAGGAAGCGGGCGATCCGTTTGACCCCGAGGTGGCGGCGCGGTTGGAGAAGTTCGTTTTGTCGGCCGGCGGGTCGGAGGAGGCGGATGTGCTGTACACCAAGTTCCGCGGGCGGATGCCGGGGGTGGAGCCGATGCTGAAGGGGCGGGGGTTGCTGGATGCCTGAACGGGCGATGATCACCGAGATCGAGGATTTCTTTACCCTTGGCTGCGGGCGGTGCGACCGGTTTGCGACGCCGCAGTGTTCGGCGCGCATATGGTCGCCGGGGCTGGATGCGCTGCGGCGGATTTGTCTGGACATGGGGTTGGCGGAATATGTGAAATGGGGGCATCCCTGTTACATGCATGCCGGGCGCAACATTGTGTTGATCGGGGCGCTGCGTGGGGATTTTCGGCTGAATTTCTTTAAAGCGTCCTTGTTGAAGGACCCCGAGGGGGTGTTGTCGCGGCAGGGGCCGAACACGCAGAACCCGGATACGATCCTGTTCAATGATGTGGCGCAGGTGGCGGCGATGGAGCCGACCTTGCGGGCCTATATCGCCGAGGCAAAGGGCTATGCCGAGGCGGGGGTCTTGCCTGTGAAGGTGGCGCAGGAGGTGGAGTTGCCCGACGAATTGGTCGAGGCGATGGATGCTGACCCCGAACTGGCCGAGGCGTTTCATGCGCTGACGCCGGGGCGGCAGCGCAGTTATGTCATTGTGTTGAACGGATCAAAGGTTTCGGCAACGCGGATGGCACGGATCGAGAAGTTTCGGCCCAAGGTTTTGGCGGGCAAGGGGGCGAATGAGTATTGAGGGGGCGGTGGGTTGGCACCCACCCTACCGCAGGGTGCTGGGCGGCTGGCCAAACCTTTGGCGGAAGGCGCGGCTGAGGGTTGAGGGCGACGAGAAGCCGGTGCGCAGGGCGACCTCGGCCAGCGGGTGCCGCGTGTCGGTGATCATGCGGCGGGCGGCGGCGAGGCGCAGGTCGAGCGCATAGGCGGCGGGGGTCAGGCCGGTGTTCTGGCGGAACAGCATTTCCAGACGGCGGGGCGACAGGGCGACGCGGGCGGCCAGATGGGCGGCGGGGTCGGGGGTGTCGAGGGTGGCTTCCATCCGGGCGATGGTTTGG
>JANNAF010000345.1:0-20673 GCA_031384005.1 Rhodobacterales bacterium
GGGGATGGAGGTGGTGGTGGTGAAGTCCGCCCCGAACGGCGACGTGGACCTTGAGGATTTCAAGGCCCGCGCTGTGGCAGCGGGCGACCGGCTGGCGGCCTGCATGATCACCTATCCCTCGACCCATGGCGTGTTCGAGGAAACGGTCAAGGAGATCTGCAAGATCACACATGATCACGGCGGCCAGGTCTATATCGACGGCGCCAACATGAACGCGATGGTCGGGCTGGTGAAACCCGGGGAGATTGGGTCTGATGTGTCCCACCTGAACCTGCACAAGACCTTTGCCATCCCGCATGGCGGCGGTGGGCCGGGCATGGGGCCCATCGGCGTCAAGGCGCATCTGGCACCGTATTTGCCGGGTCACCCCGAGACGGGGGGCCGCGAGGGGCCAGTGTCAGCAGCGCCTTACGGATCGGCATCCATCCTGCTGATCAGCTGGGCCTACTGCCTGATGATGGGGGGTGAGGGGCTGACGCAGGCGACGCGGGTGGCCATTCTGAACGCGAACTATATCGCGGCGCGGCTGAAAGGGGCCTATCCTGTGCTGTTCATGGGCAACCGGGGCCGCGTGGCGCATGAGTGTATTCTGGACACCCGGCCCTTTGCGGACGCGGGCGTGACGGTCGATGACATCGCAAAACGGCTGATCGACAATGGGTTCCATGCCCCCACCATGTCCTGGCCCGTCGCGGGGACCTTGATGGTGGAGCCTACGGAAAGCGAGACCAAGGCCGAGATTGACCGCTTTGTCACCGCCCTTCTGGCCATCCGCGAGGAGATACGGGCGGTGGAGGCGGGCGAGATTTCGGCCGAGGACAGCCCCCTGCGCCACGCCCCCCATACGGTCGAGGATCTGGTGGCGGACTGGACCCGGAAATACCCGCGCGAACAGGGCTGTTTCCCGCCGGGGGCGTTCAGGGTCGACAAGTATTGGCCGCCGGTCGGGCGGGTCGACAACGTCTTTGGCGACCGCAACCTGATCTGCACCTGCCCGCCCTTGGAGAGTTATCTGGAGGCGGCGGAATAGGGTGGGGGGAGTGTCCGCGCGTGGACACTTTTGAAAATCGTTTGGGATCAGTGAGTTGATGTTTTTGGTTAGGGAAGTGGAAAGGTTTGCCAAAGGAAAACCAAAGGAAGGGGCGGGGTTAACCCCGCCCTACTTGAGGTGATCAAGGCAGCCTAGTGCTTTGCCCGGTCGTCAAACCCGAGATAGTCCAGAATGGGGATGACCCAGCCGAAACTGCGCGGTTGGCTGGCGGCGAGTTTGCGGAGCGATGGGGATGACCTGCCGACTATGTCCAGCACAAAGCCGCCACCATAATACTTGATCTTTGGCCATTCAGATTGGCCGACCGTGGACATCTGACGGGCTTGTTCCTTGGCCAACCTTCCGGATTTCACGTCTGTCAGGATAATTTCAGACATGGTTCGGGCAAGTTCGCGCGTTGAGGTCATCAAGCCGCGCGCCTCGACCTCGGTTGCGTCGGGGGACGACCCGATGACGACCAGTTGGTGATAGGCGCCTTTGAAATCCGGCGAAACATGGCTTTCGCTGCTGACCACGGCATCAATGGCGACATAGGCCTGCTGGTTCGCGGCCACCATTTGCACATCGGGGCGATCCTCGGGCGCGTCCGCCTTGTAGGCCTGCCAATCCGGAAACCTGTCGACAAAGAGCGAGATGGCGGCGGCAAAGGCCCTGAGTTCCGCATCTGCCCCGGTTGGAAGGGTTTCAAGCAGGGCCGCACTTTGCGATTGCGCGATCAGGCGCAGGCCATGGACCCCAATGTCAATTGGCTCGCAGGTTTCATAACTGTCCCCCATCGCCGCATCGAAACAGGCAAGAATGGCCGGGAGTGGGGCGTAGTTCTGCAACTGGAAACTTGCGCCAAAACTGTCGCGGAAGGTTTTGAGCGATTGCCACCCCCTGCGGGCACGGGTCGCCGCATCACTGGCCTCAAGCAAACCCACCCCGCGGGCAAGGTCGATGAGGTCCGGTGTCACAACGGCTTGCACGGGCGAAGGTCGCGGGTCCGGCAGGGAGTTCAACAGAGTTTTAGGTTGGTCCGTTAAAACGGACTGGTGCCGTTCGGGCGGTTTCCACCCCTCCAACGCCGCAAACAACCGCTGCGCCCGTTCGGCGGGGTCTCTGATCTCGGCGATGCCGGCGAATTCGGGCAGGGCGGCGAAGGGGGTATTGGTGAAGGTAAGGCCGTCACGTTGGGGGCTGGTTGCCAGATTGGTCAGGTTAACCAAGGGGCGAGGGTCGGTGATCTCGGTTTCGTCCAAACGAAGCGTGGTCAGGGAGGTCAGTTGCGTGAGGGGGGCAAGGTCGGTGATCGGAGTAAATCTTAAATCCAGCCCAGCGAGAGCGGTCAGTTTCATGAGCGGAGAGAGGTCGAAGAGGCGGTTGAAGCTTAGGTCAAGTATTGCGAGAGCGGTCAATTGGCTGAGGGGGGCGAGGTCGGTGACCTTGGTGCCACTCAAATCCAACTCGGAGAGGGTAGTCAGTAGTGTGAGTGGGGCGAAGTCGGTGACTGTGGTGTAGCTCAGGATGAGCGTGGCGAGGGCAGTCAAATGGGAGAGGGGAGCGAGGTCGGTGACCGGGGTGCCGCTCAGGTCCAGCGTGGTGAGGGCGGTCAGTTGAGAAAGGGGTGCTAGGTCCGAGACCTGCGTGCGGCTCAAGAAAAGTTCTTCGAGATCGTTCAGTTGGTTGAGCGCGGAGAGGTTTGTGACCCCTGTCTGGCGTAAATCCAATATGGCGAGGGCGGTCAGTTGGGCGACTGGGGCGATGTCTGTGACCTCGGTGCGGCTCAGGTTCAGCCAAGTGAGAGCCTTCAAGGTCGAGAGTTCGGTAGGGAGGGTGGCAAGGGCAAGGGTTTTAGGCGTGCCGAGGTTCAGCAAGGTCGCCCCACGCGCCCTCGCTTCTGCAATCATCCGTTGGGCTTCGGCATAGGCGTCGTCGGCATCGGACATGGGGCACCTCTGGTGGGCCAAGATGGGGGAGGTGGGGGCGGGGCGCAAGGGGGGCGGGGTGTTGACAGGGGCGGGCGAAGGCATTTTAGCTGCGCGGATGAGTGTGGCAGAACAATTGACCTTTCGGGCGGGGCTGGCGGCGGCGGTTCCGCTGATTTTGGGGTATTTTCCCATCTCGTTTTCCTTTGGGGTGGCGGCGACGCAGTCGGGGTTGACGGGGGCCGAGGCCTTTGTGCTGTCATTGATCATGTATTCGGGGGCGGCGCAGTTTTTGGCGGTGGCGCTGTTGGCGGCGGGGGTGCCGGTGGTGATTGCGGCGGTGACGCTGGTGGCGATGGCGCTGCGGCATCGGCTGTTGGGCCCGTCGCTCCTGCGGCAGGGGGGGGCGGAGGCGCGGGCGGGGTGGGGGGCGGTTTGGGGGTTTGGCCTGACGGATGAGGTGTTTGGCGCGGCCTTGGGCGAATTGGCGCGGGGGCGGCGGTTTTCGGAGCCGTTCATGCTGGGGCTGGCGGCGGGGGCGTATGGCGCGTGGTTGGCGGGCACGGTGGCGGGCGCGCAGGCGGGGGGCGGCGCGCTGGACGGCTGGCCTGCGGTCAGCGTGGGGTTGGGGTTCATGCTGCCTGCGTTGTTTTTGGCGCTGCTGTTGTCCATGCTGAACCGGGCGCAGGTTCCGGTGATCATGGTGGCGGCGCTGGTCACGGTTGGGGTCACTCTGGCCTTGTCGGCCACGCTGGGGCTGTTGGCCGGGATGGTGGCCGGGGCGTTGGCGGCGGTGGTTGGGGGGCGGCGACATGCGGGGTGATGTGCTGGCGTTGGCCCTGATCGTTGGGGCGTTCACCTGGGCGTTCCGGTCGGTTCCCTTGCGCATGGCGCTGCATGCCGTCCGGCCGGACACTGTGCTTGGGCGGTTCTTGGGCGGCACCGGGGCGGCGGCGATTGCCACGCTGTTTGTGGCCGAAATCCTGCCCTATCTGCGCCGGATGGGCGCGGGCGGGGGCCTCCCGCTGATCATCGGGGTGGCGGCGGTTCTGGTGGTTTATGGCTGGCGCAGGTCGGTTGTGCAGGCCACTTTGGCGGGGGCGCTGTCATTCGGGCTTGCCAGTTGGGCCGTCGCTGTGTGACCTGAGGGGCAGGGGGGGCCAATGGCGGATCTGGGCAACGCGGGTAATGCATGGACGCGGCTGACACTGGCGCAGCAGTTTGCCTGGGCCGGTGGGCTGGTGATGTTGGCGGCCACGGTGGTGGTGGGGCTGTTTGTCACCGCCCGGATCGAGGAGGTGGTGGTGCGCAACACCGCCAACGCGACGGCGCTGTATATGGAGAGTTTCATCGCCCCCCTGACGCAGGATCTGGCGGCGACGGACCGTCTGACGCCTGCCAGTGAGGCGGCGTTGCAGCGTTTGCTGGTGGAAACCCCGTTGGGGCGGCGGGTGTTGACGTTCAAGATCTGGATCGAGGGGGCGCGGGTCATCGCCTCGTCCGACGCGACGATTGTCGGGCGCAGTTTTGCGGTGACGGAAAACCTGACGCAGGCATGGACGGGCGAGGTGCGGGCGGATTTCAACGCGCTAAGCGATCTGGAGGATGAGGGCGAGGCCGGGTTGGGCGTTCCCCTGTTGGAGATTTACAGCCCGATCCGCGCCACCGGCACCGGAGAAATCATCGCGATTGCCGAGTTTTATGAGAATGCGACGGGGTTGGAGCGGGATTTGATCCGGGTGCGGCTGACGTCTTGGGCGGCGGTGGCGATGGTGATGGCGGCGATCTGGGGGCTGCTGTTTGCCATTGTGCTGCGCGGCAGCCGCACGATTGACCGCCAGTTTGTGGCGCTGTCCGAAATGGCCGCGCGCAATGTGTCGTTGCGGTTAAAGGTGCAATCGGCGGCGGGGCGGTTTTCGGCGCTGAACGATCAGGCGCTGCGCCGGATCGGGGCGGATCTGCATGACGGGCCCGCGCAACTGATGGGGTTTGCCGCCCTGCGGCTGGACGCGCTGCGCAAGGCGGTGGCGGGCGACCGGCAGGCCGATATCGACCAGATCGAGGCGGCGATTGGCGAGGCGATCAAGGATATCCGCAACATATCGCGCGGGGCGTCGCTGCCCGACATCGACCGCAAGCCGATTGCCGAGGTGACGCGCGGGCTGGTCGATGCCCATGCCGGGCGCACCGGGACCGAGGTGGCGTTGACGGCCGATTTTGGCGGCCGCACCGACCTGCCCTTGGCGGTCAGGATATGTCTGGGCCGGGTCGTGCAAGAGGGGCTGACCAACGCGTGGCGTCATGCGGGCGGCGTGGGGCAGCAGGTGACGATCGGGTTGGCGGGCGATGTTCTGACGGTTTGTGTGCAGGACCGCGGGCCGGGGCTGGCGCAGGTGCCGGATGAGGGCGATCTGTACGGATTGGGACTGGCGGGGTTGGCGGGGCGGGTCGAAAGTCTGGGCGGCACCCTGACGTTGCGCAACCGCCGTGACGGGGTGACGGGCACCGAACTGACCATGGCGATTGATTTGCGAGGTGTCGAATGACCGACAAAATCCGTGTGGTGTTGGCCGATGATCACCCGATTTACCGCGACGGGCTGGCCCGCACCTTGAACGACGCGGGCGACATTGAAATCGTGGGGCAGGCCAGCGACGGCGAGCAGGCGGCGCAGATGGTCGAGGATCTGCGCCCTGATGTGGTGTTCCTGGATGTGTCCATGCCCAGGGGTGGTGGCATCGCGGCGCTGGCGCGCATCATGCAGATGGACACGCCACCCCGGGTGGCCATGCTTACCGCATCGGAGGCCGATGACGACCTGATGCAAGCGATCAAGCTGGGCGCGCTGGGGTATATCCTGAAAGGGGTGGGGGCGTCCGAACTGGTGGGTCTGGTGCGCGAATTGCAGGCGGGGCGGTCCTATGTCTCGCCCGGTCTTGCCGGGCGGTTGCTGGTGGCGATGCGGCGGCGCGATGCGGTTCAAGAGCCCAGCCCGCTGGACGAATTGTCCAAGCGCGAGGAGGACATTTTGAAACTGGTGGCACAGGGCAAAAGCAACCGCGAGGTCGGCGAGGCGCTGGAATTGCAGGAAAAGACCGTCAAACACTATATGACGTCGATTCTGCAAAAACTGCGGGTGCGCAACCGGGTCGAGGCCGCCATGTTGGCACGACAGCACCTGAAAGGCTGATTTTCGGACTTTGGTCGCATGACAGGACTGATTATCGGGGGACCCCGGTCCGTGTTCGGCGGGGGCGCGCGGGGGTAGGTTGGAAACATCGAAACCAATTAACCCTGGAGACTGACCATGCAAAAGATCCTGATGGCCGCCACTCTGGCCGCAATCGCCGTGACCTCGGTCGCACCTGTCGCCGCCATGACCGCAGCCCACGGCCTGTTCGACGCCGCGTTCCTGACGGCCGATCTGGACCGTCGCCGTCCGCGCGTTCCGGATGGGTCGGGCTGTGATGACCCGCACGACATCATCGAGCACCCCAAGGCCTGCACCCCGAAATAGGGGCAGACAACTGGTCGGAACAAGCGGGCCAATGGCCCGCTTGTTGCATTTGGCAATTGGGGGGCAGGGGCATGATACGTGTGGTTTTGGCGGACGATCATCCGATCTACCGCGAGGGGTTGGCGCGCAGTCTGGCGGATGCCGGGGATATCGTGGTGGTTGGTCAGGCGGCGGACGCCGATCAAGCGGTGGCATTGGCGGCAGACCTGAAGCCCGATCTGGTCATTCTGGATGTGTCGATGCCCAAGGGCGGCGGGTTGGGCGCATTGGCCCGCATCATGCAGATGGCCGCCCCGCCCCCCGTGGCCATGCTGACCGCATCCGAGGCGGATGACGATTTGATGCAGGCCATCAAACTGGGGGCGATGGGCTATTTGCTGAAAGGGGTTGGCGCGTTGGAACTGGTGACGCTGGTGCGCGATATTGCGGCGGGGCGGTCCTATATCTCGGGTGGCCTTGCCGGGCGGCTGTTGGTCGCGATGCGGCGCGGCGATGCGGTGCGCGCGGCGCAAAACCCGCTGGACGAGTTGTCCAAGCGTGAGGAGGATGTGCTGAAACTGGTCGCCAAGGGCCACAGCAACCGCGAAGTGGGCGCGGCGCTGGAGTTGCAGGAAAAGACCGTCAAACACTATATGACCTCGATCCTGCAAAAGCTGCATGTCCGCAACCGGGTTGAGGCGGCGATGCTGGCCCGTCAGCACCAAAAGGCCTAGGCGCGGATGTGCCGCCGGGGCCGTTCCGGCTGGCCCGATTGTGCGTGATAGGGTAGGCTGTGCCCATTGTGCCATTGGTAAAGGGGTTGGTTTCATGAAGTTGCAACACTGTATTGCGGGGGTGTTGGGTCTGATCCTGACCTTGGTGCCGATGACGGTGGCGGCGCAGGACAAGGCGGGTTGCAAGGAATTGCGCGCGGCCTGCAAGGCGGCCGGGTTTTCCGAAGACGGCGGGTCCAGCACGGGCATCAAGATTGTCCGCGACTGCATGAACCCGCTGATGAACGGCGTCGCGGCCCCCGGCCAAGGCACGCTGGACCTGCCAGTTGTCAGCGCCAAGGTGATTGCCGCCTGCGAGGCGACCAAAACCAAACGCGGCAAGCGGGCCGATGTGACCACCGGGGTCACGGGCAATGCCACGGCGGCGGTCAAGCCGCTGCCAGAGGGGGGCGCGCAGGGGCCGAACATCGTTTTGATTTTGGTTGACGACTTCTCGATGAACCTGATGGCGGATGATCTGGGCGATCTGGCCCGCGTCATGCCAAACCTTGCCCAGATGCGGCGCGAGGGTATGACGTTTGACAACTATTTCGTGTCCAACTCGCTGTGTTGCCCGTCGCGCGCCACGATTTACACCGGGCGTTTGCCGCATAACACCGGGGTTTTGACCAACACCGGGCCAACCGGCGGGGTGGAGGCGTTCAACGCCAAGGGCAATGACAAGCGCAGCTTTGGTGTGGCGCTGAACGCCCAGTCTTATGCCACCGCCATGATGGGCAAGTATCTGAACGGCTATCTGGCCGAGGGGGGCGGTATTCCCCCGGGGTGGAGCGAGTGGGCCGTGGCCGGCAACGCCTATTCCAACTTTAACTACACCATCAACCATAATGGCGAACTGATCTCGCCCGCCCCCCATATGACCGACCAGTTGGCGCTGATGGGGTCCGCGTTCATCGAGGGCGCGGCTGAGGGTCCGTTCTTTCTGGAATTGTCGACCTTTTCGCCCCATGCGCCCTATACCCCGCCCGAACGTTATGCCGCATCGTTCATGGATCTGACCTATCCGCGCACCCCGGCCTTTGCCGCGCGCCCGGACGAACATGCGCCGCAATGGTTGCAGGACATCCCCGAACTGCCGCGCAGTTTTCAACGCAAGATCGACGATGTGTACCGGATGCGCATGCAATCCGTCGCGGGGGTGGATGACATGATCGGCGATATCCGCGCGACACTGGACGAGTTGGGGCTGACTGAGGACACCTATGTGATCTTTACCGGCGACAACGGGTATCACTTGGGCGAGTTTTCGATGCGGGCGGGCAAGATGACGCCCTTTGACTTTGACATTCAGGTGCCGATGATTGTGGTGGGGCCGGGCGTGGCCGCGGGCAGCCGCGTGGACGATATTGCAATGACGGTCGATCTGTTCCCGACCTTTGCCGATCTGGCCGGTCTGCCGACGGCAACCGAGGTGGACGGCCATTCGCTGGTGCCGATCCTGATGGGCAAACCCGGTCCGGTGCGCAATATGGCGGTGGTCGAACACAAGCGCGCGCCCTTTGCCGAGGGCGACCCGGATGCATCGGACCCCAAGGCGGGTGATCCGCCGACCTATGT
The DNA here is from genome assembly GCA_031384005.1 of Rhodobacterales bacterium. GTDB lineage: Bacteria > Pseudomonadota > Alphaproteobacteria > Rhodobacterales > Rhodobacteraceae > Stagnihabitans. The sequence continues at coordinate 8,806 of JANNAF010000345.1, forward strand.
GGCGCTGCGGATGCGTGATGCGCTTTATGTCGAATATCTGGATGGGGCGGGTGAGGTCAGCTATTACGACATGACAGGGGATCCCCACCAGTTGCGCGACATCGCCCATACCCTGTCTGCCGAACGGTTGAAGGCGCTGCATGCGGCGGCGGTTGCCAACAGCACCTGCAAAGGGGCTGCCCAATGCGGCGCGGCGCAGGCGCTGACCCCCTGAGGGGCCGACGGGGTCCGCAGTGATGCGGGGATTACTGCGGAACCCGTTTGGCGGCCTGACCTTCCCCCACGTCAATCAAACAGCGCGGCCGTTGTAACCGCTTTGAACGCGGCAATTCGTCTGCTGGCGTGCTGGATTGGACCGTCTGGTCAATCATTTTCAAAGCGCTTTGAGGCGAGAATCGTTGACTTATGCCCAAATCCTGCCATAAGCCGACCGAAGCGTATCGGGAAACCCTGCACAGTTGGGGGCCAGTGACGCTTTACGGGAGTTGGCGCCAAGCGGTGCCTGTATCAAACAATCAGGGAGGAATACCCATGTCCCATGGATATCGGGGTCGTGCGCTGCGGTCTGCCGCATTCGCAGCCATGATGGCAGTCGCTGGCGCGCCTGTTATGGCCGATGAGATTTTCTACGTTTCGGGTGCTGTCGGCAATGCCGTCGAAAACTTCAAGACGCTGGTCAAGCCGTGGGAAGAAGCCACTGGCAACACCGTAACCATGGTTCCGATGCCCGCATCGACCACCGACCAGTTCGCCCAGTACCGTCTGTGGCTGGCTGCCGGGTCGACCGACATCGACGTGTATCAGACCGACGTGATCTGGGCACCGCAATTGGCCGACAGCTTTGTCGATCTGAGCGAAGTGGCCAAGGATCTGGCGCCGACCCATTTCCCGTCGATCATCGAATCGCAGACCGTCGCTGGCAAGCTGGTTGCGCTGCCGATCTTTACCGATGCACCGGCGCTGTACTACCGCAAGGACCTGTTGGAAAAGTACGGCGTTGCCGTGCCGAAAACCTGGGCTGAACTGACAGTCGCCGCACAGACCATTCAGGACGGCGAAAAGGCCACCAACCCGGATTTCTGGGGTTTCGTGTGGCAGGGCAACGCCTATGAAGGCCTGACCTGCAACGCGCTGGAGTGGGTCAAGTCCTACGGCGGCGGGCAGATCGTCGAAGCTGACGGGTCTGTCTCGATCAACAACCCCAACGCCGTCGCGGCGCTGGAGCAGGTCAAGGGCTGGGTTGGCACGATTTCGCCCGAAGGCGTTCTGGCCTATCAAGAAGAAGAAGCCCGTGGCGTCTGGCAGACCGGCAATGCCGCGTTCATGCGCAACTGGCCCTATGCCTATGGTCTGGGCAATAGCGACGACAGCGCCGTCAAGGGCCTGTTCGCCGTGACCACCCTGCCGGTTGGCAAAGAGGGTGACACCTCGGCCGCAACGCTGGGTGGCTGGAACGTGGCTGTGTCGAAGTATTCGACCAAGCAGGAAGCTGCCATCTCGCTCGCCATGTATCTGGCTGGTCCCGAGGCCCAAAAGCAGCGCGCGATTGCAGAATCGAACCTGCCGACGATCGTCGCCCTGTATGACGATGCCGACATCGCTGCCGCACAGCCGATCATCCCGCAGTGGAAGGACGTGTTCCTGAACGCCGTTCCGCGTCCGTCGGCCCCGACCCTTGGCAAATATGCCGAAGTGTCGAACAAGTTCTTCAACGCTGTCCATGCGACCCTGTCGGGCAATGGGTCGGCTGCGGACAACCTTGCAACGCTGGAAGCTGACCTGAACGACCTGAAAGGCGAAGGCTGGTAAGCCTTGGCCAAGATACGGGCCCGTTAGGGGCAAACGTTCAAGATGGGCGGCGTCACCGCCGCCCATTTTTTTTAAGACCGCACCCCGGAGAAACCGGGGCGGGCAAGGGGGGATATCATGACTTCGCCATCTTTCGGCCAAGCTGCAAACCCGGGCCTCAGTCTCCAGCAGCAACGTCAACGCGCGGCCTTCTGGTTTCTGGCGCCTATGGTGGTGGCCCTGTTCTGTGTGGCCGCGTGGCCGCTTTTGCGGACCATCTGGTTTTCGTTCACCGACACCTCGATGAACGACCTGTACGGTGGCAAGTTCATCGGATTTGACAACTATTTCCGGGTGCAGACCCTGTCGAACGGTACGGTCCGGTACAAGGGCACGCTGGTGGACCCCGCTTGGTGGAACGCGGTGTGGAACACGATCCGTTTTTCGGTGGTGTCGGTCACGCTGGAGACCATCATCGGTCTGGGCATCGCGCTGGTCCTGAACGCCGAGTTCAAGGGCCGTGGATTGGTGCGCGCCGCCATCCTGATCCCCTGGGCCATCCCGACCATTGTGTCGGCCAAGATGTGGGCCTGGATGCTGAACGACCAGTATGGCATCATCAATGACATCTTGTTGAATGTGGGGCTGATCGACACCAAGATCGCCTGGACCGCCAGCAATGACACCGCGATGCTGGCCGTGCTGATCGTGGACGTGTGGAAAACCGCCCCCTTTATGGCGCTGCTGTGTCTGGCTGGTCTGCAAATGGTGCCGCGCGATATTTACGAGGCGGCGCGGATTGACGGGGTGCATCCGATCAAGGTGTTCTGGAAGATCACCTTGCCGCTGATCCGGCCTGCGCTGATGGTGGCTGTGATCTTTCGCATGCTGGACGCGCTGCGGATCTTTGATCTGGTCTATGTGCTGACGCCCAATTCGGCGGCCACAAAAACCATGTCGGTGATCAGTCGGGAAAACCTGTTCGAATTCAATAACTTTGCCTATGGGTCCGCCCAATCGACGCTGTTGTTCGCCATCCTTGCGATATTTGTGTCGCTGTATATCTGGCTGGGCAAAGTCAACCTGAGCGGGGAGGGCAGATAATGGATGCGATGAAAATTGTGAAATCCGCCAGCTTTTACGCGCTGGTCATCGTGATCGTCACCTTCTCGGTCTTTCCGTTCTACTATGCCATTGTCACCTCATTCTCGACCGGGACGGCACTGTTTTCGGTGCATTACTGGCCGGTGGCATGGGACTTTTCGAACTATGAGACAGTGTTGGGCGGGCGGACATTCCCGCGCAACATTCTGAACTCGATCTTTATTTCCAGTGTCACGGTGGGTTTTGCGCTGCTGCTTGCGGTCACGGCATCCTATGCGTTGGCGCGGGTGCGGTTTCGGGGGCGGGCGTTGTTGCTGATGACCATTCTGGGGGTGTCGATGTTCCCGCAGATTGCCGTTCTGGCCGGGTTGTTTGAACTGATGCGCTACCTGAACATTCTGAACACGCCTTGGGCGCTGATCATCAGTTACACCATCTTTACCCTGCCGTTCACGGTCTGGGTGCTGACCACATTCATGCGCGATCTGCCGGTCGAGATTGAGGAGGCGGCGATTGTGGATGGTGCAACCCCGTGGATCATCATCACCAAGGTGTTCATGCCGCTGATGTGGCCCGCATTGGTCACCACCGGTTTGCTGGCGTTTATCGGGGCGTGGAACGAGTTTTTGTTCGCGCTGACATTCACCATGACAGAGGTTCAGCGGACGACCCCGGTCGCCATTGCGCTGTTGTCCGGCGCATCGCAGCAGGAAATTCCGTGGGGCCCGATCATGGCGGCATCGGTCATTGTGACGATCCCGCTGGTCATCCTCGTTCTTGTATTCCAACGCAAAATCGTCGCGGGTTTGACCGCAGGCGGCGTGAAGGGTTAATCCAATGGCAAAGATCGAACTGAAGAACGTAAAGAAAAGCTATGGTGCGGTGGATGTCATCAAGGGCATCGACCTGACCGTCAAAAAGGGCGAGTTCATGGTGTTTGTCGGCCCGTCGGGTTGCGGCAAATCCACCTTGCTGCGGTTGATTTCCGGGCTGGAGGAAATCAGCAGCGGCGCCATGATGTTTGACAACGATGTGGTCAACAACGTGATCCCGTCAAAGCGCGGGATTGCGATGGTGTTCCAAAGCTATGCGCTTTATCCGCATATGAATGTCTATGACAACATGGCCTTTGGGCTGAAGCTGGCGAAAACCAGCCCTGAGGAAATGGATAAACGCGTTCGCGATGCGGGCCGGTTGTTGCAGATTGAACATCTGCTGGACCGTTTGCCCAAGCAGTTGTCGGGCGGGCAGCGTCAGCGCGTGGCCATCGGTCGCGCCATCGTGCGCAACCCGCGCGTGTTCCTGTTTGACGAGCCTTTGTCGAACCTGGATGCCGCGCTGCGGGTGCAGACCCGGCTGGAGATTGCCAAGCTGCATCATTCGATGCCCGATGTGACGATGATCTACGTGACCCATGATCAGGTCGAGGCGATGACGCTGGCCGACCGGATTGCCGTGTTGCGCGATGGGTTGCTGGAACAGGTCGGCACACCGGCCGAGCTTTATGACAGCCCCAATTCGATCTTTGTGGCTGGTTTCATCGGCAGCCCCAAGATGAACTTTCTGACGGGCAAGTTTGCCTCCGATCAGGGTTGCACCACGCTGGGCATCCGGTCTGAGCACATCGAGATCGCCGAAAATGGCATCTGGCAGGGCGAGGTGGTGCATACCGAGGATCTGGGGTCGGACAACTATCTGTTCGTCGAGATGGGCGGGCAGGAGGCGATGATCGTGCGCCAACCCGGCAAGTTGAAAGTGGCGCTGGGGGCAAAGATCGGGTTGAACCCATTGCCCGGGATGCTGCACAAGTTCGACGCGAACGGCAAACCGATGCGCTGATGGACAGGCTGGGGGGTTTCACACCCCCCAGACCCCCCGCGGGATATTTATGAACAGATGAAAGGGTATTCGGATGAGCATCCGCGTTACGGTTTGGGGCGAGAACGTCCATGAGCACAAGAACAAGGTCGTGGCCGAGGTTTATCCCCTGACCATGCACGGCACGATTGCCGCGGCACTGAACCGCGATGCCGGGATTGCGGCCACCACGGTGACCTTGCAGGACGCCGAACATGGCATGACCGTGGAAAAGCTGGCCGGGACCGATGTGCTGATCTGGTGGGGTCATGCGGCACACGGCATGGTCGATGACAAGATCGTCGAACGGGTTTGCGATGCGGTCTGGGGCGGCATGGGGGTGATATTCCTGCACTCCGCCCATTTTTCCAAACCGTTCAAGCGGTTGATGGGCGCGCCTTGCAACCTGACATGGCGCGAGGCGGGGGAGCGGGAGCGGTTGTGGGTGACGAGCCGTCAGCACCCGATTGCGGCGGGTTTGCCCGATCATTTCGAGTTGGAATATGAGGAAATGTATGGCGAGCCCTTTGGCGTGCCGGAGCCGCTGGAAACCGTGTTCGTGTCGTGGTTTGCGGGCGGCGAGGTGTTTCGGTCGGGCCTGACCTACAAGCGCGGGGCGGGGAACATCTTCTATTTCCGGCCGGGACATGAGACCTATCCAAGCTATCACGACGGCAATGTGCAGCGGGTGATTTCGAACGCGGTCAAATGGGCGCATAACCCGATGCCGCGGATTGCGAACCCCAATGATGCGCCGAATACGCCCGTTGGGAAGGCATTGGAACCGATTGTCGAACGCGGGCCGCGTCTGCATCATGACGGCGAGGCGGGGTTGCGCTGATGTCCAAGAAACCGGTTCGTTTGCTGATCCTTGGGACAGGGGGCATGGCCAACAACCATGCCGAGAACTTTGCCAAGATCGAAGGTGTCACGCTGGTCGCCGGGATTGATACGCGGCCTGAGCAGTTGCAGGCGTTTTGCGGCAAGCACAGCATCCCGCATGGATTTTCCTCGATTGCCGAGGCGCTGGCTTGGGGCGAGTTTGATGCGGTGACCAATGTCACCCCCGACGCCGCGCATTTTGCGACGACCATGCCGGTGTTGGCGGCGGGCAAGCATATCCTGTGCGAAAAGCCATTGGCGACCAATGAGGCGGAGGCCGATGCGATGGCGGCGGCGGCGGCAGCGGCGGGGGTGGTCAATATGGTCAACCTGTCTTACCGCAACGTCGCGGCCCTGCAAAAAGGTGCCGCCATGGTGCGCGAGGGGGCGATTGGCACCATTCGCCATTTCGAGGCGTCCTATCTGCAATCCTGGCTGACCCAACCTGCCTGGGGGCATTGGGACCGCGAAAGCCAGTGGTTGTGGCGGCTGTCCACGGCGCATGGGTCCAAGGGGGTGCTGGGGGATGTGGGCATCCACATTCTGGACTTTGCCACCTTTGTCGCGGGGCAAGAGGTCAGCGAAGTGTCCTGTCGTCTGGCGACCTTTGCCAAGGCGCCGGGTGACAAGATCGGTGACTATGTTCTGGACGCCAACGACAGCGCCACGATGCAGGTGGTTTTGGGCAATGGCGCGCTGGGCACTGTCGCCGCGACCCGTTTTGCCACGGGGCACCTGAACGATCTGCGGTTGCGTCTGTATGGCGACAAGGGCGGGATCGAGGTGTTGTGGGAAAAGAACGTGAGTTCTCTGCGCGCCTGTCTGGGGGATAACATTCAGTCGGCAATCTGGGCGGATATTGAGGCACCGGTGCTGGCCACGATTTATGAGCGGTTCATTGCTGCGATCCGGGGTGAGGGCGTGGCCGATCCCGACTTTGCCCGTGGTGCCGCGTTGCAGCGCATGCTGGACCGGGCCGAGCAATCGGCGGCCAAGGGTGGGTTGAGCCTGAAGGTGTGATCCCTGCGTGGGGGTTTTGCGGGGCCGGGGGGCAACTCCCGGCCCCTTTTTTGGGAGTGACGCAGCGGCGATTGATTTTTGCGACGGAACGGCGTTTCACAGGCGTTAATGATGAAAGCCAACATTCAGGGGCAATGTCATGGTCAAAGGGTATTCACGGGTTCAGATTGCACTGCATTGGGCGATTTTTGCCCTGATCGCGTTTCAGATCGTGGCGTCTGATTGGATGTCCGAGGCGTGGCGCGCGGTCGGCAACGGGACGGTTCCGGTGGTGGACGCATTGGTTCGGGGCCATATCATCGGCGGGATTGCGGTGTTGCTGCTGGCGCTGTGGCGGGTCGGTTTGCGGCTGGGCCGGGGCGCGCCCGAGGTGCCGCCGGGGCCGCCGATGGTGCAATTGGCGGGCAGGGTGACGCATCTGGCGCTGTATGGGTTGATGGTGTTGGTGCCTGTGTCGGGGATGGTGGCATGGTTTGGCGGGGTTGCGGCGGCGGCCGAGGGGCATGTGCTGCTGAAAAACCTGATGATCGCGCTGATCCTGCTGCATGTCGTGGCGGCGCTGTATCACCAGTTCATCGTCAAGGACGGGTTGCTGAACCGGATGCGCAGGCCGCAGGACTGATCTGCCTCAGGCGTCAAGGAATGTGCGGACCGTCTCCTCGAACTCGCGCGGTTTGTCGGCATGCAGCCAGTGGCCTGCGCCGATCAGCTTGGCAAAGCGGGCCACCGGGAACAGGGTACGGATCGTTTCGCGGTAGTCGGGTTTGATATAGGGGCTGTCGGACCCGGCCAAAAATAGGGTCGGGTGGTCAAAACGCCCCTCGGTGCCGGGCCAGCCGACGATTTTGGGCATCTCGGCCTCCAACACATCAAGGTTCAGCCGCCATTCCGGGGGGGTTGATTTCAGGTCCAGTGATTGCAGGAAAAACGCGCGCAGGGCAGGGTCGGGGATGGTGGCGGACAGGCGGCGGTCAGCCTCGCCCCGCGTGGCAAGGCCCGACAGGTCAAGGGCGCGCATGGCGTGGATATGGCGGCTTTGGTCATGGTCATAGGCGACGGGGGCGATGTCGGCCACCACAAGGCGGCGGATCAGGTCGCCGTGGGTCAGCGCCAGTTGCATCGCCGCCTTGCCGCCCATCGAATGGCCCAGCACATCCATCGGGCCGCCATGGGTGCGGATGACCTGCGCCAGATCGTCGGCCATGTCGGGATAGCTTTGGCTGTCCGCGCGCGGGCTGGTGCCATGGTTGCGCATATCGACCGCGATGACCTGACGGCGGTCGGCCAGACGGCGGGCGATGACGCCCCAGTTGCGGCCAGACCCGAACAGGCCATGTGCAATCATCAGGGGCGGGCGGTCGGGTGGCGTGGGGGGGTCGTGCAGGATCGTGGTCAGCATCGGGGCCCCATAGGTTGGCGTTCCGCAGTTGAAGCGCAGGCCAGCGCTGCTTACAAGGGCACAAAAGCGGGGGCGGCAATGAGTCTGGTCACAGTGCAGCAAATGGCGGACCGCGTGAACGCCCTGATGGAGGAGCGGTTGCGCCTGAAGGGTGGCACGCTGCAGGACAAGCTGCGCCGCGCCGGGCGGCGTTTGCCGCGCAAGGTCCGCGATGCCGGGGCCGCGTTGGCGACCGCGGTGACCATGATGCAAAGCCCCAAGCTGATGCATCAGGTCGATGACGCGACCGTGGCGCTGGCTTATGACATCTGTGTGCGGCATCTGAACACGGTCAACCCCTTGGCGGTGCGGCAGGGGATGATCCTGAACATTGCAGCGTCAATCGCGTTTTCGCTCTTGGTGGTGGCGGTGTTGCTGGTGGTGGTCCTGTACTGGCGCGGCTACGTCTGACCCGGTACGATCACCACCCGTTCGCGTCTGACTGTGCCGGGCGTCATGTGGTCGCGGGCAAAGCGGTGGCCGTCGTGGACGGCATGGGCGATCAGGCCCGGCGCGCGGGCGTCGCCGATGCGGTGCAGGCTGGTCAGGCCACGGTCCTGCAATTCCAGCCACAACCCGTCCTGCGGCTCGCGTGAGGTGACGGGGATCAGGCCGGTGCAGGGAATGTCATGGGCCTGACCGGAATAGACATTGGTCAGGCGCGCCGTGCCCCGGCCAAGGGCGCTGACGGTGGTGGCGGTCACGATGGTGACGCCACGTTCGATCAGCCGGGACTGCAGGCCGGATTGTTCGACGGTATAGCCGGTCCATTCGGCCACCAACCCGGCGGGCGTGACATAGGTCACCGCCAGCCCCTCGGACGCCAAAAGGTCGGCCAGACCGGCGGCCATGTGATAGCCTTCGTCGTCAAACACCACCACGGGGCCGGTTGGGCGTTTGCCGCGCAGGACCTGATCGGGGGTCAGGGTGCGCGGATCGTCAAAGCTGGGCACGCCGCCCGGATGGCTGCGCCCGCGCCCGGTGCGCCGCCAATGGCTGCCGGTGGCGATCAGGACATGGGGCGCCTCGGTGGCCAGAACATCTGCCGCCGACATGCGGCTGCCGGGAAAGACCTGCACATTGGGCAGTTTGGATATCTGGTGCAGCCGCCAGTCGCGCACCCGCGCCCATTCGGACAGACCCGGCAGGCGGGATTCAAGCGTCACGCGGCCACCGGGTTCGTCTGCCTCGGCCAGCAGAACCTGCACGCCCCGCCGGCCAAGGGTCAGCGCCGCCTCCAACCCCGCTGGCCCCGCGCCCACGATCAGCACGGGGTCGGTGGTGTGCAGGGCGGGCACCCGTTCGGGATGCCAACCGCGCCGCCATTCTTCGCCCATCGTGGGGTTCTGGGTGCAGCGGATCGGCGCGCCAAGGCCGTCATGGGCATAGCAGATGTTGCAGCCGATACATTCGCGGATGTCGTCCATCTGCCCGTCGCGGATTTTTGCGGGCAAAAAGGGGTCGGCAATTGACGGGCGGGCGGCACCGACAAAGTCGATCACGCCGCGCCGGACCTGTGACAGCATGGTCTCTGGGCTGGTAAAACGGCCCACCGACACCACGGGTTTGCCCGTGGCGGCGCGGACATGGGCGATGTGGGTTTCCAGCGACGCCTCTTTGATGAACCGCGAACCGCCCATTTCGTGCGAATAGTCTGGCACGGTCACGTCGAACACATCGACCAAGGGCGCGATGCTGGCCAGCAGGGCGGCGCGTTCGTCGGACCCCGAGCCATCCTCGCCCGTAACCTCGATCCGCAGGGCGATGGCCATGCGGTCACCCACGGCGGCGCGGGTATCCTCCAGCAGTTCGCGCAAAAGGCGGGCGCGGTTCAGGAAGGCACCGCCATAATCATCGCGGCGCGGGTTCAGCGCGGGGTCGAGGAATTGCGACAAAAGGTAAGTATGGGCGGCATAGACATAGACCACGTCAAACCCCGCCGTTTGCGCCCGCAGCGCCGCATCGCGGTGCCAGCGGCGCAGATTGGCAATGTCGGCCCGGTCCATCCGCTGGCTTTGCCACGGCACGGTTTCGGCCAGCAGGCTGTCGGGGCCAAGCGGAGCCTCACGCGACAGGACGTTGCCGGACCGTAACCCGCCGTGCCATAACTCGACCCCCGCCAGCGCGCCATGGGCATGCACCGCATCGGCCATGGCGGCCATGTTGGCCACGTCGCCATCATCCCACAGCGACGCATAGGGGGCGGGGGTGTCGTCGCTGGACGGATCGATCGAACAGTATTCGCTGTTGACCACGCCCCAGCCGCCCTCGGCCTTGATCCCGCGCATGGTGGCAAGGGTTTGGGGATACAGGTTGCCCATGCCAGTGCAGTGCGGCACCTGCCAGAATCGGTTGGGTGCGGTGACGGGGCCGATTTTCAGCGGTTGGAACAGCGGGTCGAAACGGGGATCGCGGGGCATGGGGGCCTCCTTTGCGCCATTCTGACCCGGTGGTCAAAATGAAGTCAACGCTTTCCCTTTGGCCTTTGGGTCTGTAGGTTTGAACACGGTTCAAAAGGGGCGCATGATGAGTAAGGTCGAGGAACGCAGGTCAGACTTGCGGGCGCAGCTGGTAGCACTGGCACAGGCGCAGATTGCGACCAGCGGCATGGCGTCGCTGCGGGCGCGGGACCTTGCGCGCGGGGCGGGCTGTGCGGTGGGCGCGATTTACAACGTGTTTGCCGACATGAATGCGCTGGTGCTGGCGGTCAATGGCCAGACCTTCACCCGAATCGGGGCCGAGGTGGCGGGCGCGGTGGTGGGCCATGAAACCCTGCCCCCCGAACGACGGATGATCCTGCTGGCCCGCGCCTATCTGAACTTTGCCGACCGGAACCACTATCTGTGGCGCGCGCTGTTCGACATCGACCTGCCCGATGATGACGCCGTGCCCGACTGGTACCGCCACGATCTGCGCGCCCTGTTTTCCCATATTGCCAAACCGGTTTCCGAACTATTTCCGCAGCTTGCGGGCCGCGAATTGGATTTGATGGTGCGGGCGCTGTTTTCCTCGGTGCATGGCATCGTGGTTCTGGGCCTGCAAAACCGCATCTCGGGCGTGCCGCGCCCGCAGGTCGAGGCGATGATCGAGGCGGTATTGGTGCAGATTTCGAAACCCTCCATTTCGTGAACATCGTTCAGAAAATATCTTGAACAATGTTCAAAACATGATATGCCTTCCTTGTGAACAACGTTCAAGGAGGAACGGCAATGTTTGGAACGCTGAAAACCCTCATGCAAGGCACCAATGCCCGGACCGAAGAGCGCGTCCGCGCCGCCTATGCGATGGAACTGATCGACCAGAAAATCCGCGAAAGCGCCGATGGGTTGCGTCTGGCCAAGGCGACGCTGGCCAGCCTGATCCAGCGCCAGCGCGCCGAGGAGCGCCAGATTGCGGCGCTGGACGCCCGCGCTGCCGACCTGATGCAGCGCGCCCGGGACGCGCTTGCCGCTGGCCGCGACGATCTGGCCGCCGAGGCCGCCGAGGCGATTGCGGTGATGGAGAACGAATTGACCCTGCGCCGCGACACCCAAGCCCGGCTGGAAGCGCGGGTGATGAAGATGCAAAACAGCGTCGAAACCGCCACGCGCCGCCTGATCGACCTGCGGCAGGGTGCCATTGCCGCCCGCGCCGTACGCGACGAACAGGCGCTGGCGGTGCGGATGCACAGCACCCTGTCCGGCCCCAGCCCGATGGCCGAGGCGGAAGATCTGATCGCCGCCGTTCTGGGCCGCGACGACCCCTATGAACAATCCGAGATTCTGGCCGAGATCGACCGT
>JANNAF010000352.1:0-4523 GCA_031384005.1 Rhodobacterales bacterium
GTCGTGGTCGCAGCCGAGGTGATCGTGATGCCACGCTCTTGCTCTTGCTCCATCCAGTCCATCGTCGCAGCGCCATCATGCACTTCGCCGATTTTATGGGTTTTGCCTGTGTAGTACAGGATACGCTCGGTCGTGGTCGTCTTGCCCGCATCGATATGGGCAATAATACCAAAGTTCCGATAGCGGTTCAGCGGATAGTCGCGTGCCATGATGACCCTTTACCAGCGATAATGGCTGAACGCTTTGTTTGCGTCGGCCATCTTGTGGGTGTCTTCCCGCTTTTTGACGGCGGTCCCACGGTTGTTCACAGCATCCGACAATTCGGCAGCCAGACGTTCTTCCATGGTGTTCTCGTTGCGCTTGCGGGCAGCGATGATCAGCCAACGGATGGCCAAGGCTTCGCGGCGCTCGGTGCGCACTTCGACCGGAACCTGATAGGTGGCACCACCAACGCGGCGGCTGCGCACTTCAAGGCTCGGCTTCACGTTTTCCAAGGCTTCGTGGAAAGCGGAGATCGGTTCGCGCTTCAAACGGGTCTGAACCCGCTCCAATGCGCCATAAACGATACCCTCTGCGACGGACTTTTTGCCGTCCAGCATCAGGTTGTTCATGAATTTGGTCAAAACCTTGTCGCCATACTTGGCGTCCGGCAATACTTCGCGTTTTTCAGCGGCGTGACGACGTGACATATTCTATTCCCTCACTTCGGACGCTTGGCGCCGTATTTCGAACGACGCTGACGACGTTCTTTGACGCCCTGGGTATCCAGAACGCCGCGCAGGATGTGGTAACGCACACCCGGAAGGTCTTTGATACGGCCGCCGCGGATCAGGACCACAGAGTGTTCCTGAAGGTTGTGCTTTTCACCGGGAATATAGCAGATGACCTCAAAGCTGTTGGTCAGACGCACTTTGGCGACTTTCCGCATGGCCGAGTTCGGCTTTTTCGGGGTGGTGGTGTAGACACGGGTGCAAACGCCCCGTTTTTGCGGCGATCCTTCCAAGTGCTGCGACTTGGATTTGCGGATCACGGCTTCCCGCGGTTTGCGGATCAGCTGTTGAATAGTCGGCATTCACGTTCCTCGTTTAAGGCAAAAGCCTCGTTTTGCGCCCTTTCGGACGCTGTCAATACTCGCCCCGGACCCGGAGCACCGCTTCTCGACCGTCTTGTGCACATCACAAAACGCAAAACCGCCGACGCGCCCATCCGGGTGCGGAGCGGTGGATGTTCAGAGGATCGGGGCATTTTCGGCCCGGATCATGACCACGTCATTCATCGATTCCCTGAACGGGGGATTTACCCCTGCGCAAGATAGGCGGCTTCTAGGGGGTTGAGGGCGGGAAGTCAACAGCACTTGCAGGGGCGCGAACCGGGTAGAACAGCCGCGCCAAAACCGCTGCAATCAGCGCCACCATCACGGCAGACAACACCACATCCGACAGAAAATGACGTCCTGCCGCGACGCGTTGCCATGCCGTAAACAGCGGGATGATCCAGACCAGCGCCCAGAACGCCCGCCCCCCGCGCGCCAACAAACTGAACAGCACGGCAAGGGCAACTGCGCCTGCCATCTCACCCGACACGAACGAACAATCGGCCTGACATTGGTCCGAAATTGCCCAGGCGGGGGTGAACCGGGCCATCCCGCCAAACTCGACCACCGCATCGGGCCGCGCCCTGCCCCACAGCGGTTTCAGGATGCCGTTGACCAACAACCCCGGACCCGCCGCAAAGACCGCAAAGCTGAACAGCCAATCGCGGGGGGCCAACCGCCACAGCGCCCGACCCGTCCACCCCGTGACCAAAGCCAGCCCCAAGGTCAGCACCGCCGCCAGATCCTCGGCCCCGTACAGTGTCAGGCGCAGCGCCTCGATCAGCCGGTTTTGGGCGACTGGAAAGGCAGAGCCATCGTAAAACAGATGGCTGGCGGCCAGATCAACCGCCGGAACAGCGGCAAACAGCGCCGACGCCACCAGCAGGGTCAGGCCCAGCCAAACCACCCTCACCCGGCCGCCTCCAACCTTTTGCGCCGCTCGCGCCACAGCATATAGATGCCCGACACCACCACGATCACACCACCGACCATGGTCCAGCCATCGGGCAAGGTGCCAAACAACAGCCAACCCAGAATGATCGCAAACAGCAGACTGGTATAGCGGAACGGGGCCACGACCCCGATCTCACCCACCCGCATCACCATGATCGCACAGATATAGCCCGCAATCAGGAACAGCGCGGCCCCGATAATCTGCACGCCGGCAAGCAGAGTGACCGGTTGCCACCCCTCAATTGCGACGCCAATCATCCCCATGATCAACACCGATACCCCGGCCCAGATCGCCCCCGTGGTCGACGGCAGCCCGCCCGAAAACCGCCGCGTCGCCAGATCACGAATGACCACGAACCCGACCGACCCCAACCCCAATACCGACCATTCGTCAAAATCGGCAGCACCCGGGCGAATGATGATCAACACGCCGACAAACCCCACCACAATCGCCGCAATCCGCCGCCAGCCAATCGGCTCGCCCAGCAGCAATGCCGCCGTCAGCGTCACAACCAAGGGCAGCGACTGCATGATGGCCGACAGGTTGGCCAAGGGCATATGGGCCAATGCCACCAGAAAGCAGAACGTCGCCCCCACCTCGCCCACCGTGCGCAGCGCCAGAAACTTGCGGTCAGACCCGGCAGGCCACAGCCGCAATCCGCCGTTCTGCCACAGCGCAATCACAACCAACCCCAGAACGGCGCCGACGCCGCGCAGGGTGATCGCCTGAAACAGGTCCATCCCCCCCTCCAGCACCGCCTTGACCAGCGTATCGTTCAACGTAAACGCCAGCATCGAGCCGCACATCAGCAATATGCCACGTGAATTGTCCGACAGGTTCATTCGCTTGTCTCCCTCAACCCCATAGCCAATTCTTTCCACCTGGTTAACAAGGAATGCCAACTAGTTGATATCATTGAGAATTGATTGGTGTCCAGATCTGGACGCCGGGTCCAGACCGCAGATCATAAGAAAAACCCCCCGCTTTTCAGCAGGGGGTTTCAAGGTCACTTCAGATCAGATCAATCGCGGCTTTCGACCGTATCAACCAACCCGCTGTCGATGCCAGCGGTGTCCTCGTCCTCGATGTCCATCACCATCATCGGGGCTGCCAAGGCAATCGCCTGTTCGGCGTCTGTCTTGCGGGCCTCGATCACGGTCTGGTCACGGTCCGACGCGATCTTTTTGACACGGCTGGTGGCACCGCCGGTGCCAGCCGGGATCAGACGACCGACAATGACGTTCTCCTTGAGGCCGACCAGTTTGTCGCGCTTGCCCTGAACCGAAGCCTCGGTCAGAACCCGCGTGGTTTCCTGGAACGACGCCGCCGAGATGAAGCTGCGGGTCTGCAAGCTGGCCTTGGTGATACCCAAAAGGATAGGCTCGGCAATCGCCGGGCGCATGCCATGTTTGATCGCCTTGTCGTTGTTCTCGTCCAACTCGGCCTTGTCGACGGTTTCGCCCTTGAGCAACGTCGTCTCACCCGAGTCCAGAATCTCGAATTTTTGCAGCATCTGACGGACGATGACTTCGATGTGCTTGTCGTTGATCTTCACGCCTTGCAGACGGTACACGTCCTGCACTTCGTCGATCATGTAGTTAGCAAGCGCCTCGACCCCCAGGATCCGCAAAATGTCATGCGGGGCCGGGTTGCCGTCCATGATATAGTCGCCCTTTTGCACAAAGTCGCCTTCCTGCACCGGGATATGCTTGCCCTTGGGCACCATATATTCGACCGCCGTCAGCGTGGAATCAACGGGTTCAACCGTGATCCGGCGCTTGTTCTTGTAGTCCTTGCCGAACCGCACATAACCATCGGTTTCCGCAATGATCGCGTGATCCTTGGGACGGCGCGCTTCGAACAATTCGGCCACGCGGGGCAGACCCCCGGTGATGTCCTTGGTCTTGGCACCCTCACGCGGAATACGCGCCACCACATCGCCGGGGCGAATGGTCTGGCCATCTTCCACCGACAGAATGGCGTCCACCGACATGCCGTAGGAAATCGGCGCACCCGTCTCCCCGCGCACCGGATCACCGGTTTCGGGGTTCATGATGATAATCTCCGGCTTCAGGTCGTTGCCCTTCGGCGCGGAACGCCAGTCCGACACGATCTTCTGTGTCATGCCCGTCGCTTCGTCCGTCTCTTCCCGAACCGAGATGCCCGAAACCAGGTCCACAAACCGCGCAACCCCCGCCTTTTCGGCGATGATCGGCAGGGTATAGGGGTCCCATTCGAACAGCTTGGTGCCGCGCTTGACCTGGGTGCCGTCGATCGAGTGGATCTTGGCCCCATAGGTCAGCTTGTGGACGGCCCGGTCCTGACCCGCATCGTCAACGATGGCGATGGACATGTTCCGGCCCACCACAATCTGCTCACCCAAGGCATTCGCCAGCAGGTTCGCATTGCGGAACTCGATCCGGCCCTCTTGGCTGGCTTCAAGGAAGGACTGCTGACCACCCTGTGCGATGCCAC
>JANNAF010000388.1:0-22970 GCA_031384005.1 Rhodobacterales bacterium
GTTGCCGTCCACCCCTCCGACACCCGCTATGCCCCCATCGTCGGCCGCATGGTCCACTTGCCGCTGTGTGACCGTCTGATCCCCATCATCACCGACGAATACCCCGACCCCACCTTCGGTTCCGGAGCGGTCAAGATCACCGGCGCCCACGATTTCAACGACTACGCCGTCGCCAAACGCCACAACCTGCCCTGCTACCGCCTGATGGACACCCGCGCCCAGATGCGCGCCGACGGTGCCCCCTATGCCGACGCCGTGATCCGCGCCCGCGAGATTGCCGCAGGCTCACCCACGACCGAGGCCGAGGTCGACACCCTAAACCTCGTCCCCGAGAAATATCGCGGCCTCGACCACCTTGCCGCCCGCGACGCCGTGGTCGCCGACATCAACGCCCTCGGCCTCTGCGTCTCCAC
Source organism: Rhodobacterales bacterium (assembly GCA_031384005.1). Lineage (GTDB taxonomy): Bacteria > Pseudomonadota > Alphaproteobacteria > Rhodobacterales > Rhodobacteraceae > Stagnihabitans. Next base: position 414 of record JANNAF010000388.1, read on the forward strand.
CCTCGTCAGTCAGATCGACCCCGAAACCAACTCCGAACACCTGACCCGAGAACCCTTCGTCGAGTCCAAAAAGATCATGCAACCCTTCGGCGACCGCTCCAAAGTCGTCATCGAGCCCATGCTCACCGATCAATGGTTCGTCGACACCGCCAAAATCGTCGGCCCCGCTCTCGACGCCGTCCGCGACGGCCGCACCCGCATCATCCCGGAATCCGGCGAGAAAACCTACTTCCACTGGCTCGAAAACATCGAACCCTGGTGCATCAGCCGCCAACTCTGGTGGGGCCACCAGATTCCGGTTTGGTACGGTCCGGACCTATCGGACCCTAGTGCAGGTCCTCAGGAGAAAGCCTATTGCGGCGCAAGCTTCGCAGAAGTGCGGAAGGTCGCGATAAATGAGTATGCTTCCCGTCACCCCGACTTCGCCGTTGAAGTGGAAGAGATATTCGCAGATCCGGTCCGGGTTTGGCCCGTCAGCGATGAAGATTACGCCGAAGTTAGGGAGATGATGAAGGGAACAAGCTTGGAGAAGCTTTACCCTTCACAGAGACTCGAGCAATCTCGCCAATCTTCCTTTGGAACTACCTTCGATCCGAGCACACTAAAGCGCACGCTTACAGTCTCTATCCGCCGCGACCCAGACGTCCTCGACACCTGGTTCTCCTCCGGCCTCTGGCCCATCGGCACTCTCGGCTGGCCCGACCAAACCCCGGAACTCCAGAAATACTTCCCCACCTCCGTCCTCATCACCGGGGCCGACATCATCTTCTTCTGGGTCGCCCGCATGATGATGATGCAACTGGCCGTCGTGGGCGAGGTGCCCTTCCATGACGTCTACCTCCACGGCCTCGTCCGCGATGCCAAGGGCAAGAAGATGTCAAAATCCTTGGGGAACGTCGTCGACCCCCTCGACGCCATCAACGAATTCGGCGCTGACGCCCTGCGCTTCACCAATGCCGCCATGGCCTCCCTCGGCGGTGTCCTGAAATACGACCCCCAACGCATCGCAGGCTACCGCAATTTCGGCACCAAACTCTGGTCCGCCTGCCGCTTTGCCGAGATGAACGGCGTGTGGGAAAACCACCAAACGCAATCCGACCCGCCGCAGCCTCAGGCCACGGCGAATAAATGGATCATCGGCGAAACCGCCAAAGCGCTGGCCGAGGTGAACGAAGCGCTGCAAACCTACCGCTTCGATCAGGCCGCCGATGCGCTTTACAAATTCGTCTGGGGCCGCGTCTGCGACTGGTACGTCGAATTCGCCAAACCCCTGCTCGATGGCCCCGACGCCGTCGAAACCCGGGCCACCATGGCCTTCGTCCTCGACCAATGCATGATCCTGCTGCACCCCTTCACCCCCTTCATCACCGAGGATCTGTGGTCCACCACCGGCACCCGCAGCAAACTCCTCGTCCTTACCGACTGGCCGACCCTGCCCGCCACCCTGATCGACCCGGCAGCGACAGCCGAAATGGCCTTCGTCACCACCCTGATCGACGAAATCCGCTCGGCCCGCGCGCAAGTCCATGTCCCCGTCGGCCTGAAAACCGACCTCATCGCCCTTGCCCTGACCGATGACGCCCGCGCCGCCTTCCACCGGAACGAGGCGCTCATCCGCCGCCTCGCCCGCGTCGAAACCTTCTTCGAAGGCATAGCGCCCAAAGGTGCCATCACCCTGCCCGCCCCCGGCGCCACCTTCGCCATCCCGCTTGCAGGCATCATCGACGTGGCCGAGGAAAGGGCCCGCCTGCAAAAAACCATGGACAAACTCGCCAAGGAAATCGCGGGCCTCAACACTCGCCTCAAAAACCCCAACTTCGCCACCTCCGCCCCCGAAGAGGTGGTGGCCGAGGCGCAAGCCAACCTGAACGCCCGGCAAGACGAGGCCGCCAAACTCCAGGCCGCCCTGACCCGCCTTGCTGAACTTGGCTGATTTGCTCCTTTCCAAATACTCTGCGGGGGGTGAGGCCGCAGGCCGAGGGGGGCGCAAAGCCCCCCTTCCCACACCGGCCCCAGGTCCCTACATTGGGGTCGGAGGCCGCAAATGTCCTGGCTCAACAAACTCGCCGAACGCCAAATCGCCAAGGCCCGCGCCAAAGGCGAACTTGACCACCTCGCAGGCGCGGGCAAACCCCTGCCCGACCGCCCCGGCGATGCCTTCATCTCCGCCGGTGACGCCGTAGGTTTTCGCATCATGGCCGAGGCGGGCGTCCTGCCGCAGGAAATCATCCTGAAAAAACAGGCTGCCGCCCTTCGCGCCCACCTTGCCACCCTGACTGACCCCGACCAGCACAAAACCGCCATGGCCGAACTGGCCCGGCTGGAAATGCACCAAGCCATCGCAGAAGAGGCCCGCCGCAAGTTCCTGCGCTGACCCGGTTCGCGCAGTCACCGCCCGCTCAGGCCCCCGCCGCGCGACAGGCTTACACCACAGGCTCAGCCGGCAGGAAACTTGCCAACTTGGCCTTTACCGCTGCGGGCCACGGCATCGAGCTGTGCTCGATCAGATGGCTTGCCGCCAGAACCTGCTCGCCCGACCAGCGGAACTCGTCACCGCAATGCACCGTGTGCTTGATCCGAACCGATGATTTGCCCACCTTCACAATGGTCAACCGAAACGTCAGCCGGTCGCCAAAGAAACTGGGCTTGGAAAAATCGCACGACAAATGCACCGTCGGCGTGCCCCAACGCTCTTTCCAGATGATCTCGTGCCATGGGAATCCGATCACGGTCCAGAACTCCTCGACCACCCCGTTCAGGATGTTCAGATAGGCCGGGTAATAGGCGGTGCCCGATATGTCGCAATCGCCAAAGTTCAACATGCGGTCGGTGGTAAAGCTGGGGATCATCAGCGCGTCCTTTGCGTCTGGCTGGGTGGGTCGGTCCGTTCAGGATCCGACAAGGGTCAACTCGCGGGGGTATTGGGTCAGGCACTGCACACCACTGTCGGTGATCACCACATTGTCCTCGATCCGAACGCCAATCTCTGTGGGGCGGTAAAGCCCGGGCTCGATGGTGAACACCGCACCGGGGATCAGCGGGCTGTGGTTGCCCTGCATGATCTGGGGCGCCTCATGCACATCCAGACCCAAACCGTGCCCGGTCTTGTGCAAGGTCAACCCCGCAAACCGCGACGCCGCCAGAACAGCGGTGACGCCAACGTCCAGATCATGCGCCGTCAGACCGGGCCCCGCCATGGCGCGGCCCTGCGCATTGGCGGCCAACACCGTGTGATAAAGATCCGCATGGTCATCCGTCACATGGCCACAAAAGAATGTACGCGTGATATCGGCATTGTACCCGGCCATGCTGGCCCCGAAATCCACCAGCAGCGCGTCGCCCGGCCCCAAAGCCCGGCCCCCCGATACCCCGTGCGGATGGGCGGCATTGCCCCCGATCAGAACCAACGGGTCAAAGGCAAACCCCTCGGCCCCGCAGGCCAGCATCCGCGCCTTCAACAAGGACTGGATCTGGCGCTCGGTCATGCCCGACCGGACCTCGGCCACCGTTTCGGCCAGCGCCTGTTCACTGATGACGATGGCACTTTGCAGACAGGCAATCTCGGCTGCCGATTTGCTCAGGCGCAATCCGGCCAACCACGGTTCGGCATCGACCACCGCGCCCTGTGCGGCGTGGCGGCGCAGGGCGTCGGCCTCGAACACCCGCATCCGCATCCCCTCCACCCCGATGACCACGCCCTCCAGCGCCGCCGCCACCGCGCCAAAGGCCGCGTCATACCCATCCCCGTCCTGCCAGTAAAAGGTCAGCGCTCCGGGCAGACAGGCCGACCACTTTTCGCGCTCCAGTTCCGGGATTATTCCTAAGGTCTGGCCCGCCGCCGTCACAAACAGCAGCGTCGGGCGTTCCATCAGGTGAAACTGCAACCCGGTCAGATAGGCGAAATTGGCCCCCGGCACCACGGCAATGGCACCCAGTCCCTGCCCCGTCGCAATGGCCGCCAGTCTGGCACGACGTTCCGCAAACAGATCCCCCATCGCAGGCTCCTTGCCACCCCCACCAACGGGGCATCGCTCAGGGCACAGGCGTCACCCCGGCCGGACCCGCAGTCTTGCGACCTTTATGCGCCACTGCAAGCCGTTTTGCCGCGGCCACAGGCGCAACCCGGTGCCCGGGACCGCAACTTTTGACCTGACAGCCCGCCCCATTGCAAGCTAGGGTTTAGCAATCTTGCATCTGAACATTCAGTTTGGTGATACTCCAATGACTTTACTCACGAACTGTGACCGGATGGCGCTGCGCGTGGCGGGGTCCTATGCTGCGGTGGGAACGTTTTATATCCTGATCAGTGATACCTTGCTGATGGGCACTGTCAGCACCTTTGCCACCTATAGCCAATGGCAAACCTACAAGGGCATTGGCTTTGTGCTGTTGACCTCGGCTGTGCTGTGGCTGGCGCTGCGCACGATCTGGGCCAAACAGACCCGCGCCCTAAGGGCAGCCCTTCTGGCCGAGGACCGCCTGCGCATGGCCCTGACAGCCGCCGGGGGGGCGGTCTGGTCCGTCCAGATGGCCCCCGATGGCAGCTTTGCCTTTACCGTGGTGGGCGGGCTGGCCCAGACCCTTGGCCTTGACCCCGATCACCCGATTGCCTTTGCCACCTTTCGCCACCAGCTTCACCCGCTGGATGTTGGTGAATTTGACCGCCAAGCCAACCTGATAGCCAGCGGCGGTCCCATCATCCCCGACCTGACCTGCCGCATCCGGTCGCGCGACGGGACCTATCGCTGGATCAAGCTGGCACCGGAAACCGCCAGCATGAACCGCTCTCAGCCCGGCGCCCTGTCTGGTTTGGCCTTTGACGTGACAGACCTGCAACAGGCCGCCCGCGACCTGATCGAGGTGGTTGCCGGCGCCGAACTTGGCACCTGGCGCTTTGATCTGCGGACAGGCCAGATCCAGATCAATGACCGCTGGGCCAGCCTGATCGGCTATACCAGGGCCGAGTTGGAACCCGTCACCCAAGCGACATGGAAGAGGCTTTGCCATCCAGATGACATCGCCCGCATGGAGGCGGATGAGGTCGCGACGATTCAGGCGGGCGACTACTTTTTCAGTCACGAATTGCGGATGCGGCACAAGGATGGTCATTGGGTCTGGATCCTGTCGCGCCGCCGCGTGGTCGAGGTGACCCAAGACGGCTTGGCGGCCGTCGTGACCGGGGTTCATGTCGACATCTCGCGGCGCAAGGCGCTGGAAACCGAATTGCAGACCGAAGGCGACTTTTTGCGGCGGCTGATGGATACTAGCATGTCGGGGATTTTGGGGGTTGATGAAACGGGCAGACTTGTCTTTGCCAACCATGAGGCCGAGTCCATTCTGGGCCTGACCACGGCGCAAATGATCGAGCGCCCGCATAATGACCCGTTCTGGCAGGCAAAAACGCTGGACGGCGCGGATCTGGCGCAAAGCCAGTATCCTTTGGCGCGGATAATCAAGTCCCGGACCGAATTGCGCGACCTGCGACTGTGCTTTCGCCATGCCAGCGGGGCCGAACGGATCCTGTCGGTCAATGTGGCGCCTTTGCAGGTTCAAACCGGCCCGGTTCATGCCGTTTGCGCGATCACCGATATCACCGACCGGCTGAACACCGAGGTCACATTGGCGCGGGCGGCGGCAGAGGCGCAATACGCCGCCCTGCACGATCCGATGACCGGCCTGCCGAACCGCCAGTTGTTTGAGGACCATTTGCGTCAGGCCATCCGGCACGCCGACCGCGACGGCACGCTGTTGATGCAGGTCTTTATCGACATTGATAACTTCAAACTGGTCAACGACCGCTTTGGGCACCAGATGGGCGACAGGCTGATCTGTCAGGTGGCCAACCGCCTGGACGGGCTTTTGTGCGGCGCTCAGGTTCTGGCGCGCGTCGCGGGGGACGAATTTGCCCTGCTGCAACCCCTGCCCGACCAAACCCACATCGCCGCCCTGATGGACCCGCTGGCACAGGCCCTTGCCGCCCCCTTTGATCTGGATGGCAACACGGTCTATCTGACGGCCAGCATGGGCATCAGCGTCTATCCGGTTGATGCGACCACAGTGGATGAGGTCTGGCTGAATTCCGACATCGCGATGTACGAGGCCAAAGCCTCGGGCCGCAACCAGTATATCCAGTTTTCGGCCAAGATCCGCGACCGTCTGGCCGACGAAGCGCGGATCGTGCAACTGCTGCAACACGCGCTGCGCGAAGGCCAGTTCGCGCTGGTCTTGCAGCCCAAGGTCGCCCTGCCCCCGCCCCAGCGTGTGATCGGTGCCGAGGCGTTGATCCGCTTTACCGACCCCGACCTTGCCGCGATCAGCCCGGCCGTCTTTATTCCGATTGCCGAACGAACCGGGTTGATCCGGCAGATTGACATCATGGTCATCAACCTGCTGGGCCCGTTCCTGGCCACCCTGGCCGCCAAGGGGTTGCATCTGCGCGTCTCGGCCAACTTGTCGCCCGAAAGCCTGCGTCAGGCAGGCTTTGGCACAACCCTGCTGGCCGCCCTGACCAAGGCGCGGCTGGACCGCGATGACATCCTGTTTGAACTGACCGAAGGGGCGATCATGGACAGTTCGGCCAATGTCCGCGAAAACATCGCCCTTTTGCTGGCGCAGGGCTTTGAATTGTCGGCCGATGATTTTGGCACCGGCTATTCGTCCTTGGCCTATCTGCACCAACTGCACCTGACCGAACTCAAGATCGACCGCAGTTTCATCATGCGGCTTGGGCTGGCCGAGGGGGCATCAGACCCGATCGTTCTGGCCATTCTGGCCATGGCGCAGACCTTTGGCCTGCGCACCGTGGCCGAAGGCGTTGAAACCGCCGACCAGATGCGCTGGCTGCAATCGCAGGGCTGCGACGTGGGACAAGGCTATTACTTTGGCAAAGGCTGTTCGCCGGACGAGTTTGTCGCAGACCACCTCGCCCGGGGCCCGGCCCCCCACTTGCCGTCCCAACCGTCTGATCCGCAAGACCATTCGGGCCAGTAGGGCCAGTCAGACAAACCAGATGTAATAATCGCGCAAGGCGTCGCCTGCTAGCCCTGCGGTCTTGGTCACCTCTATGCGCTTCATGTGGATGTGGTGATCGGTCAGACCTCGCCCGACCGCATCCCCCAATGCCACATCGGCAACCAGATCGTCCATCGCGTCCGAGAGTGACCCAGCCACCCCGTGACCTGCATCGATGCGGTCAAAACAATCGCCCGCCTCAGGGGCCTGCAACGCATAGCCCTGTTCAACCCCCAGCAACGCCGCCTGCAAGACGGCGGCGACAGCGGTATAGGGGTTAGCGCTGGCATCGGCCATGCGATGTTCCAGCCGCGTCTTGGGGCCACCCTCCTCGGACACCCGCACCGTGACGCCGCGATGATCGCCGCCCCAGTTGCACCAATATCCCGACAATGACGCCGGTTGCAGCCGGGCGTAGGACAGGACGGTCGGGGCGACCAGTGCCGCCAGCCCCTTGTGATGGTGCATCCAGCCCGCGATGCAACCACGCGCCAGATCATTCAGATGATCAGGCCCACCTTTCGGGCCGGTGGCCAAGGCATTGTGGCCATTCGCATCGGCAAAGGACAGATTGACATGCATCCCCGATCCGCCCTTGGCGGCAATCGGTTTGGGCAAAAAGGTCAGTACGATCCCATGCCTCAACGCCACTTCGCGGGCCATCTGACGGAATAACACAACCTCGTCCACCGCCTTGACCGCTGTGTCATAGGCCAGGGTAAACTCGAATTGCGGCGTGTCGTATTCGGCTGTGATCAGTTCCAGCCGGAACCCCGACGCCTCGGCCTGCGTCCAGATTGCATCGGTAAACCCTGTGGGATCAGTGAACGGCCCGGTGCCGTAAACGACGCCGCCGGGCGCATCCATCGGCGACAGGCTGCCATCGGGGGTGCGGGTATAGGCATAGGCCTCCAACTCGATCCCAACCTTGGGCGTCAGACCCCGCTTGCCCCATGCGGCCACCGCGCGTTTCAACGCACCGCGCGGGCACAAAACCAAGGGCTGGCCCTGCCCGTCATACAGATCGCCAATCACAACCTTGGTGTCCGGCTCCCATCCGGCGCGGATTTCGGCCTCGTCCCAGCGCAGGTCCATATCGGGAATACCCTCGCGGCACATGGTATGGGGCGCATCCAGGATCAGGTCGCGGTCCCAATGCACCGCAAAGGTCGGACGGGCCAGCCGCGTGCTGTCGCTGCGCAGTTTGGCTGCTGGCAGGTATTTGCCCCGCATCAGGCTAAGGTGGTCACAAAACAGGGCGCGCAGGCGGTCGGTCATCTGGGTCTCCGGAGGTTGCGTGCTGCATTTGGGTAGGTGGGGGTTTCACACCCCCAGGATTGTTTGGTTCTTGGGAACCAAACAATCCGCCCCTGTGGGATATTTAAGGACAGATGAAAGGGGGACGGCGTTTCAGTCAAACTTTTTGCCTCAGGGTCGACGCAGGGTCACAGTGACAGGCAGGGTCACAGTGACAGGCAGGGTTTTCAGGCCCCCGACAAAGTTTGACCGCAGGAATTTGGCCTCGCCTGCGGGGGCGATGGAGGTCACGCGCTTGGCCAGTTCCTGAAACAGCACCTTGACCTCCAGCCGCGCGAGCCACATGCCAAGGCACAGATGCGGGCCACCCTGACCAAAGGCCAGATGTTTGTTCGGGCTGCGCGCCAGATCGACGCGGTAAGGATCGGCAAACACCGCCTCGTCCCGGTTGCCCGAGGCGAACCAGTACAAGACCTTGTCGCCCTCCCGCACCGTCCGCCCATGCATGTCGAAATCGCGGGTCGCGGTGCGGCGGAAATAGATGGCAGGGGTGGCCCAACGAATGATCTCATCCGCCATCGTGTCATCGACCGCGCCCGACTGAATCTGCGCCAGCAATTCGGGTTGGTGGGCCAGCGCCTGAATCCCCGCCGCAATCGCATAGCGCGTCGTGTCATTGCCCGCCGCGACCGCGAGGCAAAAAAAGTTGCGAAACTCGCGGTCCGGCATGACCGACCCGTCCGGTCCGGGTTCAAGGATCATTGGCAAGATGCCCGAGGTATCGCCCGCCTCGGCCTTGCGCTGCATCAGATCGGTGGCGTAGGCATACAATTCGGCCCCGGCAGGCGAGTTGAACGGCATCATCCGGAATTCTGCGGTGGTCAGTTTGTCCATGACATGGGTGGTGAAATCCGGGTCAGTGTTGGCCATCAGGGCGTCGCCCTTTTCGACCAGCCATTCCAGATCCTGATCGGGCGTGCCCAAGATGCGGCCCAACATGCGCATCGGCAGTTGGCGGGCAATGTCGCGGGTTGCATCAAAGCTGCCCTGCGCCAGCGCGCGGTCCAGGATTTCGACGCAAAGGTCGCGGATCTGCACCTCGAATCCGGCCATGACGGTCTTGGAAAAGGCCCGGGCCAGTTTGATCCGGGTTTGCATGTGTTCCGGCGGATCGGTTTCCTGAAAGGTGCGGCGGGCAAGGTATTCCTCATAGGATTGATCCTCCATCCGGATGCCTTGGGCCGAGGACAAAAGGTCGGTCTTGCCGTTCAGCGCAAGGATATCGGCATGGCGGGTGACCGACCAAAAGCCGCGCCCGCCAGACCAGTCGGTCCAGTGCAAGGGGGCGTCGCGGCGCAGGCGGGCAAAGGTGTTGTGCGGTGCCCCAGCGGTAAAGCTGTCATGGCTGGCAAGGTCGGCATGACCGTCATCAGTTGGTATCCAGATGGTCACGGTCCAGTCCCCTTGCCCTTGCGCCGCCTTTGTACAATGATGGAACGTATAAATATGTAAAGGCCAATCTGATGCATATCGCCATTCTGGTGACCAACACCGACAGGTCCGATTTTGCCGCGCGCCATCCGCGCGACGGGGAAAAGTTCACGGCGATGCTGCACGCCTTGCGGCCCGACTGGCGGGTGACGACCTTCGATCTGACCTTGGGCGTCTATCCTCCCAGTCTGGCGGGGTTTGACGGGGCGATCATCGGCGGCAGTCCGGCCTCGGTCAACGATACGGATGAGTGGATTGCCAATCTGGGGCCCTTGATCCGCAGGATTGTGGCCGATGGCTTGCCGCTGTTTGGCGCCTGTTTCGGCCATCAGGCGATTGCGCGGGCCCTGGGCGGGCATGTGGCGCGCAATCCGGGTGGCTGGGTACTGGGCGTGACCGAAACCCAGGTGACCAAAGTCGCCCCGTGGATGACCGGCACTGTGGGCGCACTGCGGGTCAATGCGGCCCATACCGAACAGGTGGTGGCCCTGCCCCCCGGTGCGCGGGTGTTGGCAGGCAATGGCGACTGTCCGGTCGGGGTCTATGCCATCGGAACTCAGGTCTTTGCGACACAGTATCACCCCGAAATGACCGACGGCTTTCTGGCGGCGGCGGTAGAGGAATTCGGGCCAAAGATAAGCGCACAGGTCTGTGCCGCTGCCCGTGCCTCCTTGTCGCCACCCGCCGAAACGGCGCGCTTGGTCGATTGGGTCGTCAGGTTCTTTGAACAGTCACGCTAGCGCCGCCAGCAGGTCCATCGCGGTGACCTGATCGAACTGAACGTGAGATTGCATCAGCGCCTCGGCCGCCACCGTGTCGCGGTCAAGGATCAGTCCGGCGATGGCGCGGTGTTCGATGGCGGATTTGCCGATGGACCCGGCAAACTGGTAGCGGGCACGGTAATAGGCCAGCAATTTACGCGCATTGGTTTTCACGAAATCAACCAGCACGGCATTGCCCGCCGCCACCGCGACACATTCATGAAAACGCAGGTTCAACTGATAATATGCATCCGGCCCGGCGTCGCCCTGCTCTGCGGCGTGAACCTCGCAGGCCCGCACCGCCGCCTCCAGCGCCACGGCGTCCTGTCGCGACAGACGGCGCGCAGCAAGGCCCGCGGCCTGCCCCTCCAGCTTGGCATGCACCTCAAGGATCGCCAGAAACTCCTCCAGTGTCGGACGAAAGATGGTGGCGCCCTTGCGCGGCAGGCGGCGCACCAGACCGACCGCCTCCAGATGCAGGATCGCCTCGCGCACCGGGGTGCGCGACACGCCGAACCGGGTCACAAGGTCTTGCTCATCAATCACGTCGCCGGGGTTAAGCAGGCCAAGATCAATGCTTTCCAGAATGTGATGGACAAGGTTTGGGCTGGGCTTGGGCGCAGGCATGGGTCGCTTTCAAGAGCGGGGGCAGATGCGGCAACCATGGCACGGAACGCAGCGAAGTGTCACGTGGCCCCGCAACCTACAGCGCCAAACGGTAAAACCGGTTGGCATTGTCGCGGTAAATCGCACGGATTTCGCAATCAGACAGACCAAGGTCCGCAAAGGCCCGGTCCAGCACATCCACCCAGCGCGTCAGCGTCGTAGCGGCCAGACAGATCGGGTAATCCCCGGCGTAAATCACCTGCTCGGGGCCAAAGGCCTCCAGCGCGGCGGCGCTATAGGGGCGTAGATCGGCTTCGGTCCGGTTGAAATGATCGGCCGTCACCGGCAGGTCTGACAGCTTGATATGCAGGGTCTTGTGACGCGCCAGCGCCGCCATGTCGCGGCGGTACTGGTCAATCGCCCCCTGCCGGATCCCCGGCTTGCCACAATGGTCAAGAATCAACGGGCACGAAACGCGGGGCACAAAATCGCGCATGATGTCCATCTGGGTGTAGTGGACGTTGCTATCGAAACTGCAACCAAAGTCGTTCAGCATGTTGACCCCGGCCACGAAATCATCCGACAGGGTCAGCGCCCTGCGGATTGGCGTCAATCTCGACGATCCGGCGGATGCCCTTGACCGCCAAGTGCTGGTCAAGCATCTGCGTCAACAACGGGCGCACACCCTCCCGCCATTCCAGCGGGGCCATGGCCACGATCCCCCTGATCCGCGGGTCGCGCCGCGCCTCCTCCTCGACAAAGGAAACCTCCTCGATGTACTGCCCGCCCCCCGGCCAGAAATCGGCATAACACTCCAAATACACCATCGCCTCGACCTGATAGTCACTGCAGTCGCGCTGGTAATCCTCGACATGACAGGGCTGGCCATAAAGCGGATGCCCGTCAAAGGCCGAATATTTCAACCGGGTCTGGTCCCAGACATGACGATGGCTGTCGATGATCGGAAATCGGGCATGGCAGGGCCTATGGTCACAGGGATGGGCCGCAAACCGGGCCGTCCTGCCGATATGGACCCGCATTGACCTTCACGCCATCTGATCCCAACATGGGCGGCGTGCCCAGGTCAAGACTTCGGCCCTAGGGGGCGCATCCGAGGGGGGACCATGAACCAATACGATCTGAACGGCCGCGTCGCTGTCATCACGGGCGGCGCGCAGGGCATCGGCTTGGCCGTGGCGCGGCGGATGGCTGCCTCTGGCGCCCATATCGCGATCTGGGACCGCGACGCGGATCTGGCGCAGGCGGCGGCCAGCGACCTTGGGTCCAACGCCCGCGCCTACAATGTCAACGTCACCGACGGCCCGGCGATGAACGCGGCCGCCGAGGCCGTGCGCCGAACCCAAGGACCGATTGCCGTGCTGGTCGCCAGCGCAGGCATCGCGGGCAACAATGCCAAGGTGGTCGATTACGACCCGGCTGAATGGCAGCGCATTTTGGACATCAACCTGACCGGCATCTTCAATTCCTGCCGCGCCGTCCTGCCGCAAATGATCGAACAGAACTATGGCCGCATCGTCAACGTCGCCTCGATCGCAGGGAAAGAGGGTAACCCGAACGCCGGGGCCTATTCCGCCTCCAAAGGTGGGGTGATCGCGCTGACCAAATCACTGGGCAAGGAACATGCAGGCCAGAACATCGCCGTCAATTGCGTGACCCCCGCCACCGCCAAAACCCGGATTCTGGACACTTTGACACCAGAGTTCATCAGCTACATGCTGTCACGCATCCCCCGCGCCAGGTTTTTGGAGGTGGACGAGGCGGCCAGCATGATCACCTGGCTCTGCAGCGCAGAGAACTCCTTCACCACCGGGGCCACATTTGATCTGTCGGGCGGTCGCGCGACCTATTGACGGCACTGCGACCCAAGCCCGGGTTTTCTGCGAAAACCCACCGCCCACCCCCGATTTTCTGCGAAAATCCAGATATTTCGCAGAAATATCGTCATCGTGCCGGATCGCAGACAAACCACGCCCTGCGACCGCACCGGGTGCGACGCGGAACAATCGGGTTCCCTGTACGCCAATCCCCCCCTAGAGTGCCGCCAAAGAGGTGCCCCATGGCTGTGACGTTAAAAGAGGTGGCCGAACGCGCCGGTGTGTCGCGGGCTGCGGTGTCGCGGTCCTTCACCGATGGCGCCTCGGTTTCGGCCAAGACCCGCGCCAAGGTGGAACAGGCCGCCGCCGCCCTCGGCTACAGCCCCAACATGCTCGCCCGCAGCCTGACCACTCGCAAAACCCAGCTTGTAGGTCTGGTCAGCAACAACTTTCACAACCCGGTCTTCTTGCAGATCTTTGACCTTTTCACCCGCGGCCTGCAAGAACAGGGCCTGCGTCCCCTGCTCGTCAACCTGACGGATGAGGTCGACCCCGCCCAATCGCTGCGCCTGCTCAGGCAATATTCGGTCGACGGGGTGATCGTCGCCTCGTCCCACCTGCCAGACGGCTTTGCCCGCGCCTTTCATCAGGCCGGGGTCCCGGTGGTCCATGCCTTTGGCCGGGCGACCACAGCCCCTGATGTGGCAGTGGTCGGCATCGACAACGTTCAGGCTGGCCGCATGGCGGCGCAAACGCTCTTGGCACGCGGCTACCGCAATCTGGGCTTTATCGGGGGGCCGGAACAGGCCTCGACCACCCAGGACCGCCTGGCCGGGTTTCTGTCGGTGGCGGGTTCGGCTCAGATCAGCTTTGCCGGGGCCTATGGCTTTGCCGAGGGGCGCGCCGAAATGGCCCGCCTGCTGCAGTCCGTCCCGGCCGAGGCGTATTTTTGTGGCGATGACGTGCTGTCGATCGGCGCCCTGTCCGCCGTGACCGAGGCAGGCTTGGCCGTCCCCGGCGACATTGGCATCATCGGGTTGAACGACATGGCGATGGCGGGTTGGGCCAATATCAACCTGACCACCATCCACCAACCCTTTGCCGCCATTGTCCAAGGCTCGATCGACCTGATGCAGCGCCTGTTTGCCGACCCCACCCGCCTGCCAGAGGCGCGGCTGTTCCCCTGCCACATCATCGAACGCGGCACCCTGCGGCCCCTGTCCCAGGGGCCGCGTTCGCAGCTTTGACAAACCGTTAGGATCCGCCAAAGCCGCTTTGGGATTCGTTAATGCTTCCTGAACAGAAAAAGTTATACCGTTGTTTTTAAACGGTATTCACATTTGTCCACACGTGGACACTTACCGAAACATCATGGGGCGCGCATCCACCCAAACTCCTTGTTGCCCAGCCGAGGCAACTGCCGCATGAATGGCCGCAATCGAACGCAACCCATCCTCGGCCACCGGATACAGTGAAATCGCCGGATCAGGCATGCGCCCGTCCCGCGCCGCCGTGATCCCCTCGGCCAGATCGCGGTAGATGTTTCCAAAGGCCAGTGGCATCCCCTCGACATGGCCGACCGTGACCCTGCTGGCGCGGTCAGCCTCGGGCGACAGATTGCCCTCGCCCCGCTCGATGATCTGCAATCTTTGGCCCAGCGGCATGTACTGCACCTGATTGGGCTGCTCTTGCGCCCAGCGCAATCCACCGGTTTCGCCAAAGACCTGAATGGTCAACCCATGCTGCCGCCCGATCGCAACCGACGAAGTCCACAACCGTCCCACCGTCCCGCCATCCATGCGGAAGTTGACCATCGCATCGTCTTCCAAGGTGCGCACCGGCAAACAAGAGGCAAAATCGGCAGACAGCCGCGCCACCTCCTGCCCCGTCACAAAACTCGCCATATGCAAGGCATGAATGCCGCAATCGGCAAACTGCGCCGAAACCCCAGCCTGCGCCGGGTCATAACGCCAGCGAACACGCGGGTTGTCAGCATCGGCCGCGTTGGCATGGTGACCGTGGGCAAACTCTGCAACAACCAACCGCACCTTGCCAATATCACCCCGCGCCACCATGGCCCTCATGTGCCGGACAAGGGCATAGCCCGTGTACCCATAGTTCACCGCACAAATCCGCCCTGCCGCACGTGCGGTCCTGACCAAATCCTCAGCCTCTTGTTCCGTCACCGTCATCGGCTTTTCGCACAGCACATGAAAGCCAGCCTGCAGGAACGCCTTGGAAATCTCATAATGCGTCGAGTTGGGCGTGGCGACAGTCACTAGGTCGACGCGGTCCGGGCGGTTCCTCTCTCCCTCCAGCATCTCGCGCCAGTCGCCATAAGACCGATCCGCAGCCAACCCCAACCGCTGACCAAACGCGCGGCCCGCCGCCGGATCATGGTCCAACGCCCCTGCTGCAAAAGTGAATAGGGCATCAAGTCCCGCAGCCAGACGATGGGCCGGGCCAATCTGGCTGCCATCTCCGCCGCCGATCATACCCCAGTTCAGACGTGTCATATGATACCCTTTCCTTAAAAGCCGATAGAAGAGAGATAGGTCCGATTTGCCCACGCGTCATCTACGGGCGAGGTGGTACCGGCCGGGTCGCAGTCCTGCTCGACGGTGCACCAACCCGAAAACCCAGCGTCCAGCAGCAGTTGCCGGACAGCGGGGAAATCAACATCCCCCTGACCCAGATTGCAGAATATCCCCTGCCCGCAGGCATCATAAAATCCTGTCCGGTTCGCAACTGCCGTGGCTTTGACTGCCGGGTTGATATCCTTGAAATGCATGTAGGAAATTCGCCCCATATGCCGTTTCATAAAGGCCACCGGATCAAACCCCGCATAAGAATGGTGCCCGGTGTCAAAACAGATTTTCAGCAGGTTTTCGTCGGTTTCCGCCAACAGGCGCTCAAGCTCTGGTTCGAAATCGATGAAACCTGCGGCATGGGCATGGATGCCGACGGTCAAGCCGTGATCAACACCCAGCTGAGCCACCCGCCGGATACGGTCAGAGAATGCCTGCCACTCGGCCAGTTCCATTTGTTCCGCCTCATCTGCACGGCCCGCAGTGGGCGCGCGGCGCGGCGAGATGCTGTCAATCAAGACAAGGTGCTGCGCGCCATGTGCGACCAACGCTTTGCATGTACGACCGGCGGCATCCCAGACCTCGTCCCATTTTGACGGATCATGAAAGGGGCGAAAGACCACGCCACCGATCAGGGTCAGGTCCAGTTCGGCCAGACCGTCAGCCAAAATCGCCGGATCCTCGGGCATAAAGCCGATTGGGCCAAGTTCGATACCCTTGTATCCCGCCGCCGCACAATCGGCCAACACCTTGCGCCATGTCGGATTGCGAGGATCGTCTGCGAATTCGACGCCCCATGAACAGGGGGCATTGCCAATGCGAATCATGATGTCTCCAGTGTTACCCAAGCCCCCGACGCGGCAGAGGCGCGGGCAGCGGTGATGATGCGAGTGACGGCCAGGCCGTCGGCAAAGGTGGGCCAAACCGGTTGGCCCGTGGCGATGGCTTGCAGGAAGTCGCGCGCCTCGATGATGATCTGGTCGTTGTAACCCGTGCCATGACCCGGACCCTGACTGAAGGGCAGATAGTCGGGATGTGCCGGACCAGTCAGGATCTTCCGGAACCCGCGCTCGGCCTCAGACCCCTCGGCACGGTAAAGCCACAGGGCATTCTGATCCTCTTGGTCAAAGCGGACCGCACCTTTTGTGCCTGTAATTTCATAGGCATAACCCATCTTTCGGCCCAGTGCGACACGGCTGAACGACAGGTGCCCCATCGCGCCATTCCGGAACCTGCATAAAAATTGGCCGATGTCATCGTTGACGGCACGGCCGTCGGCGCCCGGTCGGTCTGCGTGAAACGTGCCGATATCCGCGGTCAACCGATCTATCGGCCCGATCAGGGCCAATGCCGCGTTGATCATATGGGGGGCCAAATCGCCCATCGTGCCATTCGCCATTCCAAAATTGCGCCATGACGCCGGGCGGGCGGGGTCGGCGTCAAAGTCCTCGGTATGCTCGCCGCGAAACCAAAGGATCTGGCCCAAGGCGCCGCTGTGCACAAGGTGGCGGGCGTATTGCGAGGCAGGCGTACGGATGTAGTTGAAGCCAACCATGTTGGCGATCCCGGCTTGTGCGGCGGCATGCGTCATCGCCTCGGCATCGGCCAGACTGGCGCCCAGCGGCTTTTCACACAGAACCGGCTTGCCCAAAGCGAACGCCGCAAGGGCAATTTCGCAATGCGTCTCTTGGGGCGATGCGATTACCACGGCCTCGACCAGAGGGTCCGCCACCAAAACGCGCCAATCGGCGGTTGCGCGGGCAAAACCATAGGCGGCGCGGTAGCCCTCAGCGCTTGCTGGCGTCGTGGCCGCGATCATCTCGAGCCTTGGCCGAAGGTCAGTGCCAAACACAGCGCCCACCGCGGACATGGCAACAGCATGGGCCTTGCCCATGTAACCGCCCCCGACGATTCCAATGCCGATCTGTCGCATGGCCGCCCCCTCTTCATCCGGTTCGGAATTGGTTTGTGATTCAGTTTGCAACCGGTTGCAAAAAAGGTAGAGTGACCCCGAGACAAGGTCAACCCCAATTGAAGGCTCATACGCCAGATGCCCGTTTCGCCCGCCACACTGACCCGCCTAGCCATGAACCGTTTTGCCGTTTTGGGCCGGGTCGGAATGGACCTCTATGCCGATCCTCCGGGAACGCGGATCGAAGAAGCGCGCAGCTTTACCACGGCACTGGGTGGGTCTGCAGGGAATATCGCGGTGGCTCTGGCGCGGCAGGGGTCTGCCGCCATGATGATTTCAGCCGTTTCCGATGATGCTGTCGGGCGGTACTGTCTGACGGAATTGGCGCGTTACGGAGTGGCCACAGACGCAGTTTCTGCGGTCGCTGGCGGTGCCCGCAATTCTCTGGCGGTAACGGAAACCCGGGATCCGGGCTTCCAAGTCGTTTTGTACCGCAACCAGGCGGCGGATTTTGCGTTGTCCGGAGCACAGGTTGCGGCGGTGGATTTTGCCCCGATCGGTGCCTTGGTTGTGACGGGCACCGCGCTTGCGGCCGAGCCGTCGCGCAGCGCCACACGGGCCGCCATGCAAAGCGCGCGGGCCGCGGGCGCGCTGGTCGTGCTGGATGTCGACTACCGCGCCTATTCCTGGGCCTCCGAGAAAGAGGCGGCAGCCGTCTGCGAGGATGCGGCATGGGCCTCAGACATCGTCATCGGCAATGATGACGAATTTGGCGTGATGGCGGGAACCCATGGCGGCGGGATGGACATGGCGGCGGAACTGGCGCTGGGGTCGGCCTTTGTCGTTTATAAACAGGGGGCTATTGGGTCCGTGACCTTTGCTGGCGACCAACGCATCGACACGCCGATTTTTCCCGTAACGGCGCTCAAGCCGATGGGCGCGGGGGATGGCTTTATGGGGGGGTTGTTGGCGGGGCTGGCTGCGGGCCATGATCTGGCGACGTCCCTGCGGCGCGGATCTGCGACGGCGGCCATGATTGTGGCCGGCATAGGCTGCGCCCCCGCGAGCCCCGACACCGCCAGCCTGAACCGTTTCATCGCACAATTCTGAAAGGCCTTCCCATGCACATCGCCCCTTTTGACAACCGCAACCAACCGATCATCGGGATAGATGACCCGCTGGTCCCACTCGTCTATTTCAACATCGTCAAGCTGAAGCCGGGTGAGGTGTTTTTCAGTCATGTGCCGGGATACGAAACCTGCATCGTGCCCGCGACCGGGACGGTGGATGTGGCGACCGACGGGCAAGAGTTCGCGGGCATCGGGCTGCGCCGCGCCAACGTCTGGGACGGCGAGCCTGAGGGGGTTTATGTCCCCTCAGGTGCCGAGGCCCGGATCACCTGCACGGCCGAGGCCGAGGTGTTTATCGCGGGCGCCCAGTTTGCCGACCGACTGCCCGCGTTTGCCGTGCGGGCGGCCGAGATTGACCCGGTGCAATACGGTTCGGACGAAACCAAGACGCACCGCAAGATCAAGCATATTCTGGGGCAAAAGTATCATGGCCGGGTGGGGCGGTTGCTGGTGTCCGAGCTTTACACTGTAGGGGCCGGGGGCTGGTCTGGCTTTCCCAGCCACAAGCATGACACCAACCGCCTGCCGCTGGAGACGCGGCATGACGAGGCTTACAACTTTCGTTTCAACCCACCGCATGGATCGGGATTGCAGATGTTGCAGCGCGAGGAGGGGAAATCGGGGGACGCTTATCATCTGGTCAATGGATCGACTGTGGCAATCGACAACGGGTATCACCCCTGTTGCGTGTTGCCTGGGTATCAGATGTACTATTTCACCATCCTCGGCGGATTGACGCAGCGGCCCTTGGTCCAGTATTTCCAACCGTCCCATGCCGACCAGATCGAGACGATCCCCGGCATCAAGGACATGATCGCCAAATTCAAATGATCGCCACGCTGAAGGATGTACTGACCCCTTGCCTGACCAACGGCACTGCCGTGGCGGGGTTGGTTGTGTTGGGGTGGGAGGATGCACGGGCCTATGTGATGGCGGCCGAGGCCGAGAGGCGGCCGGTGATCTTGCAGGCGGGGCCGGGGTGTCGGGCCCACACACCGCTTGCGGTTTTGGCGGCGATGTTCCGGGTGCTGGCCGAACAGGCCACGGTGCCGGTGGTGACGCATCTGGATCATGGGGAGAGTTTGGAGGTCTGTCGGCAGGCGGTGGAATGTGGCTTCTCCTCTGTCATGTATGACGGGTCGGCGCTCCCGCTGGCCGAGAATATCGCCCGCACGGCAGAGGTGGTGGCGATGGCCCGTCCGCGCGGCGTTTCTGTTGAAGGTGAGTTGGGGTTTGTGGGCTATCATGGTGGGGCGCAGTCACTGGGGACGAAACCCGATCAGGTGGCGGAGTTTTGGGCCGCGACGGGCGTGGACGCGCTGGCGGTGTCGGTCGGCAACGCCCATCTGATGCAGGCGGTGGGGGCCGAGGTCGACTGGGTGCGGCTGCGGGCCATTCAGGCGGCGGCCCCTGCTCTGCCATTGGTCCTGCATGGTGGCAGCGGGTTGGACCCAGCCTTGCGGTTGAGGTTGGCGCGGGAAACCTCGGTCTGCAAGTTCAACATCGGGACGGAGTTGAGGATGGCCTTTGGGGCGGCCCTGCGGGAGGCGGTGAACAGGGATCCGGCCCGGTTTGACCGCAACCAGATTTTGGCCGAAACGATTCCGGCCATGGTGGCGGCGGCGCGCGGGGCGATTGGGTCTTTGGCGTGAGTGTCCACGCGCGGACAGAATTTTAAGTATAATCAAATCAACGGGATAACTTTTTTCGTTCAGGAACGCTTAACCAATTCCAAAGCGGGTTTGGCGCATCTTGTCAAAAGACATAGGGTCCGTGCGCGGGCCCCAAACTGCCGGCGCGGCGCAAAATATTTCTGCGAAATATTTGAAATTTTCGCAGAAAATTTGTAACCCGCTGTCAATATCGGAACTCTTTCCCCGCAACCGGGCTGGCCCAGACCTGCGCGCCGGGTGCCAGTGCCGTGTCGCCGGTGGTCCGGGCGACCAGATCGCCCAAGACCGGCACAGTCAGATGCACGATGGCATCGGCGCCCAGATGTTCGACATGGCGCACCGTACCGGCCCATGTGCCACCGCTATCCGACAGGGTCAGATGTTCAGGCCGGATGCCATAGGTCTGGCACCCCATCGCCCGTGCCACATCACCTGTGTACAGGTTCATCCGGGGGCTGCCGATGAAACCGGCAACAAAGGGTGTGGCGGGGTGGTTATACAGGTCCATCGGACTGCCGACCTGTTCGATCGCCCCGGCGTTCAGCACGACGATCTTGTCGGCCATCGTCATCGCCTCGACCTGATCATGGGTGACATAGATCATCGTGACGCCCAGTTTGGCATGCAAATCGGTGATCTCGATCCGCATTTGCCCGCGCAGGGCGGCGTCCAGATTGGACAGCGGTTCATCGAACAAAAACACCTGCGGATTGCGCACGATCGACCGGCCGATGGCCACACGCTGACGCTGGCCGCCCGACAATGCCTTGGGCTTGCGGTCCAGATAGGGGGTCAGTTGCAGGGTGGCGGCGGTCGCCTCGACGATCCGGGCGATCTCGGCTTTGGGCATTCTCGCGAGGCTCAGGCCAAAGCCGATGTTGTCGCGCACCGACAAGTGCGGGTAAAGCGCATAGGATTGAAACACCATCGCAATGCCGCGCTGCGACGGGTCGCGGTCGCTGACCTCGACCCCGCCGATTTCCAATTCGCCCGAGGTTGAGGTTTCCAACCCCGCGATGATGCGCAACAGGGTCGACTTGCCACAGCCGGACGGGCCGACAAAGACGCAAAACTCGCCATCCTTGATGTCAAGGTCGATGCCCTTGATCACCTCCAGCCCGCCAAAGGATTTGCGGATGCCTTTCAGTCTGACTTCGGCCATGGCTTACCCTTTGACTCCGCCAGCGGTCATGCCGGCCACGATTTGACGGTTGAAGAACACGAACACGATCAGCGGTGGAATGGTCACCAGCAGGATATTCATGAACAAAAGGTTGAACTGCGACTGGAACTGGGTTTGAAAATTGAACAGCGTCAGTTGCACTGTGACATTCTCTTTTCCCGGCAGATAATACAGCGGGTTGGTGAAATCGTTGAAGATGGCGATGGATTGCACCACGATCAGCGTCACGGTGACCGGTTTCAGCAAGGGCAGGATCACGCGGAAAAAGATCTGCCATGGGGTGGCCCCGTCGATCCGCGCCGCCTCGTCCAGATCGCGGGGGATGGTGCCGATGAAGCTGCGATACAGCAGGATCGAGAAGGCAAGACCGTAGGCAACCTGGATCAGCACCATGCCGTGAATCGTCTTGAACAGGCCCAGGCCCTGCAAGACCCAGATCGTGGGCACCACGGCAGGCGGCACGATCAGACCAGCAAGGACAAGGCCGTAGATCACCTTGTTCCAACCCGATTGGCGCCGTTGCAGGACATACCCCACCATGGCGCCAAAGATGATGAGAAGCGCGACTGCCCCGACCGTGATGACTGTCGAATTGAAATAAGCCAGCAACAGCATATAGTTGCGGGCCTGAATGACATCGACCAGATTGGCCCAGAGCTGCCATTTTTCGGGCCAGGTGAACAGGAACAGCGCGGCCTCTTGTTTGGTGCGCGCTGCCATCAAAAAGATGTACAGGAACGGCGTGATGAACAGCACCATGGCGACGGCGGTGGCAATCAGGCCAGAGTTGCGTTGGCGGCGGTTCATTGAACGTTGGGTCACAGATCCACCTCGCGGCGGTTGAACCACCATGTCAGCGGCAGGATGATCAGGGCAATCAGCAGAAACAAGATGACGTTGCCCGCCGTGGCAAGGCCGTAAAACCCGGCCTGATATTGTTTGTAGATGACTGAGGCGAGGACGTCGGACGAGAAGCCGGGGCCGCCGCGCGTGGTGGCCCAGATGATGTCAAACGACCGCAGGCCGCCGATCAGTGACAAGGTGATGACAGTGACGGTGGCGGGGCGCACCAAGGGCACGGTGATGCGCCAGAATTGCTGGGTGCGGGTC
>JANNAF010000398.1:0-12041 GCA_031384005.1 Rhodobacterales bacterium
GGCATCCGGATCGCGCGGCACGTGTTTGATGAACCAGCGCGCCTGTTCCGCTGCCGGGCGGCAATGATAAAACAGATGGTACGCCCCGCGCCTGATGCCCACCGCCGCCGACTTGGTCCAGTGGCTGGGAAACAAGGGGTCGAACAGATCGCCGCCCTCGGTCGCCTTGACAAAGGCAAAGTTGACCCCCGACCCGCGCGCCAGCCCCCAATCCACCCCCGATTGCCAACGCGACAAATCGACCCCGTGGACAGGATAGCGCAGTGGCAATCGCCCAACCTCGGGGTGCGGGTCGTTGTCACCAAACTGCGGCGCCATCACCCGGACCGCAGGCGCACCACCCTGTGGCGCAGGGGCGCGCGGGCCGCAGGCGGCCAAAACCAGAACCAGTGTCATCACAATGCGCCGCATCGGGCCAACATGGCCCATCTGCGCCGCCGTGTCATCGCGGCGCTGCGACCGGCGGCGACAGACCGCCGTCAGACGACCACGGGCGCCATCTCGTCCCAGGCGGCCAGCGCATGGGCTGCATACATCAGCCCCGGCCCCCCACCCATCTGCACGCACATCGCCAGCGCCGACCCCAACTCGGCACGCGTCGCACCATGGCGGATCAGCGCCTCAATATGCAGATTGATGCAGGGTTCGCAGTGCTGCGTCACGGCAATCGCCAGCGCCAGAAACTCGCGCGTCTTGTGATCCAGCGCGCCCTCCTCCAGCGCCGCCTTGGACAGGGCCCCAAACCCCTTGGCGGTTTCCGGGTTCAACCTGTTCAAAACGCGCAATTCCGCCCGGATCGCAGCGGTCGCTTCCTTGTAACTCATCATGACACTCCTTTGTGCCGCTGATGCCATGCGGCAGGCCGCGCCCCCTTGACCCAAATCAATCATATTTCGCCATCTGCATTTATATTCCGCCGCTAAAGCGGTTTGAACGTCCCACGCCTTGGCCCTATGCTGCAACAGCAGCGTGGATTTGGGGGGCCAAGCATGACGGAATGGTGGCGCGGTTCGGTGACCTATCAGGTCTATCCCCGGTCGTTTCAGGACGACAATGGCGATGGGGTTGGTGACCTTGCCGGGATCACTCGGCGCCTGCCGCATATTGCGGAACTGGGCTGCGATGCGGTCTGGCTGTCACCCGTCTTTACCTCGCCCATGCTGGATATGGGCTATGACGTGTCGAACTATACCGATGTGGACCCGGTCTTTGGCACGCTGGCCGATTTTGACACACTGATCGCCACGGCGCATGGGCTGGGGCTCAAGGTCATCATTGATCAGGTCTTGTCCCACGCCTCCGACCAGCACCCCTTTTTCCGCGAAAGCCGCGCCTCGCGCAGCAATCCGCGCGCCGATTGGTTCGTCTGGGCCGACCCCAAACACGACGGATCGCCGCCCAACAACTGGATTTCGGTTTTTGGTGGACCCGCGTGGCAATGGGATGCCCGGCGCAAGCAGTATTACCTGCACAACTTCCTGACCCAGCAGCCCGACTGGAACTATCACAACCCCGCCGTGCAGGACTGGATGGAAGGCAACATGCGGTTCTGGCTGGACCGTGGCGTGGACGGGTTCCGCTTTGACACCGTCAACTACTTTTTCCAAGACAAATTGCTGCGCGACAACCCCGCCGATTACCGCGTGAAAAACGAACCCGAGGGCAATCCCTACGGCATGCAATACCACCTGTTTTCCAAGAACCAGCCCGAGAACCTCGCCTGGATGGAACGCATCCGCACCGTGCTGGACGGCTATGATGACCGCGCTTCGGTGGGCGAGATGGGCGAGGCGCATCACGCCATCCGCATGATGGGCGAATACACCGCGCCGGGCCGTCTGCATCAATGCTACAGCTTTGAACTTATGTCTTATGACTATTCCGCCGCCTTCTTTCGCGGCAAGCTGGACGAGTTTTTCAAGGGCGCTCCGGATGGCTGGCCGATGTGGGCCTTCTCAAACCACGACGTGGTGCGCCATGTCAGCCGCTGGGCCAAACACGGCGCATCGCAGGACCATCTGGCACGGCAGGCCGGGTCGCTCCTGTTGTCCTTCGAAGGCTCGATTTGCCTTTGGCAGGGCGAGGAGCTGGGCCAGACCGACACCGAACTGGCATTCGACGAACTGACCGATCCGCAAGGCATCAACTTCTGGCCCGAACCGATTGGCCGCGACAACACCCGCACGCCGATGGTCTGGGACGCCGGTGTGAATGGCGGTTTCAGCCGGGGCAATGGCAAGCCGTGGTTGCCGGTCAAGGCGCCGCAACTGGCGCGCAACGTCGCCAGCCAGCAGGGGGTGGCGGGGTCGGTGCTGGAACAGTACCGCGCCATGCTGGCCTTCCGCCACGCCACGCCTGCGCTGATCATCGGCCGGACGCGGTTTCTGGACACGCCCGAACCCGTGCTGGCCTTTACCCGGGGCGAGGCGCTGCTCTGCGTGTTCAACCTGTCGCCCCAGCCCTGCTCCCTGACCGTGTCCGGCGTCTCCACCCTGACCGGCCCGTCGCTGGAGGCCACCTTGTCAGGCGACAGTCTGACCCTTGGCCCGAACGGATCGGCCTTCCTGACAGTGGCAGGACATCTGACCCTGACCGCCTGACAGTTCAGTATCCAGTGCCCCGGTTTGGGCACCGGGCAAACCTTTCCACAGAGTTAACAAAAAAAGCCAACTCATTGTAAATTATGAATAATAAAAAGTGTCCGCGCGTGGACACAGCCCAGATCAGCCCTGCCAGCCCAAACCGCAACTTGATTTTTCGCAGAAAAATCGTGCCCCAGATCAGTCCTTGGCGCGTTCCTGATAGGACCGATCCTCGGTGTTGATCACAATCCGCGTCCCCGGCCCGATATGCGGCGGCACCATGACCCGGATCCCGTTGGAACAGGTGGCGGGTTTATAGCTGGATGAGGCGGTTTGCCCCTTGGTCACCGGCTCGGTCTCGGTGATTTCCACCGTCACCCGCATCGGCAGTTCCAGCGCAATCGCGGCGCCCTCATAGGTCCGCAGATAAACCTTGATGCCGTCCGACAGGAACACATCATCCTCGCCCACCACATCAGGATGAACCGCGATCTGTTCATAGGTCGATGGCTCCATAAAGTGGAACCCCTCACCGTCAACATATAGGAAATCATACTCCCGCTCGTCCACCGTGGCTTTTTCCACCATCTCGGTCGTGCGCCAACGTTCAGCCACCTTCACCCCATCCGAGATGCGGCGCATGTCGACCGATGTGGTCGGCGTGCCCTTGCCGGGATGAAAGTTTTCGGCCTTGAGGACGGCATACAGCTTGCCCTCCAGTTCAACGACGTTGCCTTTGCGGAGCGATGAAGCGATGACTTTCACGAAGCGGTTCCTTGTTTTGGCCGCGCAGTCCAGCTATGGCGGCCCCCTATCGGCGCAGCGTTTAGCCGATATCGTTTGAAATCTCCAGAGAGAAGCACATGACACCGTGGTGGACGCCAACCCTTCATGCCGACCGCAGGCCCGTTCTGCTGGCGCGCAACCGGATACAGGCGGCGATGCGGGGGTGGCTGGCGGCCGAGGGCTTCACCGAAGTGGACCCTGTCGCGCTGCAGATCAGTCCGGGCAACGAGGCGCATCTGCACGGGTTTGCCACGCAAGCCTTGGGGCATGATGGTGTCGGGCGGCAGATGTATCTGCACACCAGCCCCGAGTTTGCGATGAAAAAACTGCTGGCGGCAGGCGAGACCCGCATCGCCGCCTTTGCCCATGTCTGGCGCAACCGGGAACGCGGGGTGCTGCACAGCCCCGAATTCACCATGCTGGAATGGTACCGCGTCGGGCAAGACTATACCGTGTTGATGGACGACTGTGCCCGGTTGCTGGGGCTGGCCTGCGGGACGGATGGGGTGCTGCAATTTCGCGGCGCAACCTGCGACCCCCATGCCCAACCAGAACGGTTGTCGGTGGCCGAGGCCTTTGCGGCCCTGGCCGGGATCGACCTGCTGGCGACCCTTGCGGACGATGGTACACCGGATGGCGCGGCACTGGGCGGCCAAATGGACCGGGTTGGGATCCGCCGGTCGCCTGATGATACGTGGTCAGACATGCTCAGCAAGGTTCTGGTCGAAAAGGTCGAACCGCATCTGGGACACGGCCGCCTGACCATTCTGGACCGCTATCCCGCAGCCGAGGCCGCCCTTGCCCGGCGCGCGCCAGATGATCCGCGTGTGGCCGAACGATTCGAGCTTTATGCTTGTGGGGTCGAACTGGCCAATGGGTTTGGCGAGTTGACCAACCCCGCCGAACAGCGCCGCCGGTTCGAGGCGGAAATGGATGAAAAGCAACGAGTCTACGGCCAGCGTTATCCGATTGACGAGGATTTCCTGGCAGCCCTGTCCATGATGCCCCCCGCCAGCGGCATTGCGATGGGATTTGACCGCGTCGTGATGCTGGCCACAGGTGCCCCGTGCATTGATGACGTGATCTGGACGCCGGTGGCCTGAGTTGTCCACGCGTGGGACATTTATAAAACCCAAGGGGACCATAGGCTTAGCCTTTGGTCTTTACCATCTGTTCACATCTGACCGCCCCAAACAGCCGCGCCACACCGCCAGCGGTTGTGCGCGATTTGTTCTTCTGCCCACCCAAGGCTGCTGCAGTTGCACTGCACAATGACGCATCAATCCTACAAATCGCCGTAACGTCAGCCCAGTCAAGGCACGGATTTGGCTTGTCTTGGTGGCAGGGAGGCCTAGGCTTGGACCACCCGTGGGGGCGGGATGCCCCCACTTTGATCTGCAGGGAGAATGAAAATGAAAAGACGTCTATTGCTTGGAACCGCGCTGAGCTTTGCCATTGCGGGCGCTGCTTGGGCCGAAACGAACCCGCGCACCGGCGAAGAGCTGGCCGAAAATCAGGCCTACAGCTATTGGATGCTGGATGCGGCCAAATCGCTGGATCCCAACCTTGCGACCTCGGTTGAGGATTCTGACATCATCCGTGGTCTGGTCGAGGGGCTGTACAACGAAGACGCTGACGGCAATCTGGTGCCCGCCGTGGCGCTGAGCCATACCGTGTCCGAGGACCTGACCACCTATACCTTTACCCTGCGCCCCGAGGCGAAATGGTCGAACGGCGATCCGGTCGTGGCAGGCGATTTCGTCTATGCCTGGCAGCGCATCACTGATCCGGCGCTGGCGTCGGAATATGCATGGTACATCGAACTGATGCAGGTCGTGAACGCAGGCGAAATCACCCGTGGTGAAAAGCCTGCCTCGGAACTGGGCGTCAAGGCGGTTGACGACCACACGCTGGAGGTCAAGATTCTGGCCCCCCTGCCCTATTTCCCCAAGATGCTGACCCATTCGTCGACCTTCCCGCTGCACAAGGCCACGATTGACGCCCATGGCGCCGAATGGACCAAGCCGGGCAACTACGTTGGCAACGGCGCCTATGTGCTGACCGAACACCTGGTTGGCGAAAAGCTGGTCATGGAAAAAAGCCCGACCTATTGGGACGCGGCCAATGTGATCATGTCGCCGGTTACGGCAGTGACCATCAATGACGAAAACGCCGCATGGACGCGCTATGTCGCGGGTGAGCTGGACCGTTCCAGCGTGCCGTCGGGCCAATACCCGCGCCTGAAGGCCGAATACCCCGATGAGGTCAGCTCGGCCCCGTCGGCCTGTTCCTACACCTATATCGTCAACCTTGCCGAAGGTAAGGGCAACGAGGCGTTGAAGGACGTGCGCGTCCGTCAGGCGCTGTCGCTGGCCATGAACCGCGACATTATTGTGGACAACATCCTGCAAGCAGGCCAGATCCCAGCCTACAGCTGGACCCCCGGTGCCATGAACGGCTTTATGATGCCGACCATGGACGTGGCGTCGATGACCCAAGCCGAGCGTGACGAAAAGGCCAAGGCGCTGATGGCCGAAGCGGGCTATGGCCCGGACAAGCCGCTGGCCTTCACGATGAACTACAACACCTCGGAAGGGCACCAAAAGATTGCGGTCGCCATTCAGCAAATGTGGAAGCAGACGCTGGGCGTGGACATGACCCCGCAAAACTTTGAATGGGCCGTCCACACCGACAAGATGCATGGCGGCGATTTCGATATGGCGCGCTATGCTTGGTGCGGCGACTATAACGAGGCGTCGACCTTTCTGGACCTGTGGACCAGCTATTCGGGCAACAACGACACCAAATACGCCAACCCCGAGTATGACAAGCTGATGAAGGACGCCAAGACCATGGCGGACCCGAACCCGAACTACACGGCCGCCGAGGGTATTCTGGCCGCCGACATGCCGATCATCCCGATCTACCACTATACCACCGTGCGTGCCGTCAAGCCTGACATCAAGGGCCTGTCGTCCACCAACGTGCTGAACACCTGGTACGCCAAAGACCTGTACCGCGTCGCAAAGTAACGGACTGGTACGCTAAGCCAGCGGGCCTGACGGTTAACCCCGCCAGGCCCGTTTCTTGGCCATTTGGTGGAGCCCCCCATGTTGAATTTCGTGCTGAAGCGGTTGGCGATTGCGGTGCCGACGCTGCTGATCCTGATCGTTTTGTCCTATATCCTGATGTATGCCGCCCCCGGTGGGCCGTTCACACGGGAAAAAGCCTTACCGCCGCAGGTGATTGCCAACCTGCAGGCCCGTTACGGTTTTGACGAACCCCTGTGGAAGCAGATACTGATCTATGTCTGGAACATCGTCGCCCATTTCGATTTTGGGCCGTCCTATATCTTCAAGGATCGGACGGTGAATGACATCATCGGGCAGGGTTTTCCGGTCACGCTGCGCTATGGGATCATCTCGTTCTTTGTGGCGTCGTTCACAGGGATCCTTCTGGGAGTGGTGGCTGCCATCCGGCACAACACTGTCATCGACTATTTCGCCGTGGGCATATCGATTGGGGCGGCGGTGCTGCCCAGTTTCGTGCTGGCCCCCATTCTGGTGCTGACGTTCACGCTCTGGCTGGGCGGGCTGCCCGGGGGGGGCTGGGAGGGCGGCGAGTGGCGCTATGTCATCATGCCCGTTTTGGCACTGTCGACCGCCTATATGGCGTCGATTGCGCGGATCACCCGGTCGTCGATGC
Source organism: Rhodobacterales bacterium (assembly GCA_031384005.1). Taxonomy (GTDB): domain Bacteria; phylum Pseudomonadota; class Alphaproteobacteria; order Rhodobacterales; family Rhodobacteraceae; genus Stagnihabitans. The sequence goes on from JANNAF010000398.1 coordinate 7,074, forward strand.
TGGAGGTGTTGACGTCGAACCACATCCGCACCGCGCGGGCCAAAGGGTTGCCCGAATACAAGGTGGTGATCCGCCACGCGCTAAAGCCTGCGCTGTTGCCGGTGCTGTCTTATCTGGGACCAGCCTTTGTTGGCATGATCACGGGGTCAGTGGTGGTCGACATGTATTTCTCGACCGGGGGGATCGGCAAGGCGTTTGTGGATAGCGCGCTGAGCCGGGACTATGCCGTCATGATGGGCGTGACGCTGCTGGTTGGGATTTTGTATATCGTTTTCAATCTGTTGGTTGACGTGCTATATGCATGGATCGACCCCAAGATCAGGTACTAAGCCATGACCCTGTCAAGAATTGATATGGCCGCCCTGTCGGTCCGCATGGCCGAACTGGACGAGGTGCAGGGCCGCAGCCTGTGGGCCGATGCGCGGACGCGGTTCATGCGCAACAAGGCCGCCGTGGCGGGGGCGATCCTGCTGGTGATCTGTTTCGCCTTTGCCTTTCTGGGGCAGGCGATCAGCCCGCACACCTATGATTTCACCGATTTCACCATCATGGGGCACGCGTTAGAGCTGGGTTGGCCCAGTTGGGAAAACGGGCACTACTTTGGCGTCGACGATCTGGGCCGCGACATGTTCGCCCGCACGGCGCAGGGCACCCGGATTTCGCTGATGGTGGGGGTGATCGGGGCCTTTATCTCGGTCGTGGTCGGCACGATTTATGGCGCTGTGGCGGGCTATGTCGGGGGCCGCACCGATCAGATCATGATGCGGATCGTCGATATTCTGCTGGCGATCCCGTTCATGTTCGTGCTGATCCTGCTGTTGGTCATGTTTGGCCAGTCGCTGATCATGCTGTTCATCGGCATCGCCATGCTATCCTGGCTGGGGATGGCGCGGATCGTGCGGGGGCAGACCCTGTCCCTGAAAAACAAGGAGTTCATCGAGGCCGCGCGCGCCACCGGAGTCCCCACCTTCACCATAATCTTCCGCCATATCGTGCCCAACCTGCTGGGCATCGTCGCGGTTTATGCCACGCTGTTGGTGCCCGAGATGATCCTGACCGAAAGCTTTATCTCCTTCCTTGGCCTTGGCGTTCAGGCGCCGCGCACCTCGCTTGGCGCGCTGATCGCCGAGGGGGCCAAAACCATGACCTATGGCACGCTGTGGCAGCTGATGTTCCCGCTGGCGTTTTTCATCACCACCATGTTCGCGTTTTACTTCGTCGGTGACGGGTTGCGGGACGCGCTTGACCCAAAGGACCGCTGACATGCTGGATGTGAACAACCTGAGTGTCAGCTTTGCCACGGGTGACGGTACGGTCAACGCGGTGAACGGGGTCAGTTTCGCGCTGCAACCGGGCGAGACACTGGGGATCGTGGGCGAAAGCGGGTCGGGCAAAAGCCAGTTGGCTTTCTCGCTTTTGGGTCTGTTGGCCAAGAACGGCACGGCGCGCGGGTCGGCCAAGTTCAACGGGACCGAGTTGATCGGCGCGCCGCTGTCGGTGTTGAACACGATCCGGTCCAACAACATCGCGATGATCTTTCAGGACCCGATGACCAGCCTGAACCCCTATATGCGGGTTTCCGATCAGATGATGGAGGGGTTGATCCATCACAAGGGCCTGTCCAAGGCGCAGGCGCTGGCGGAATCGGTACGGATGCTGGACGCGGTGAAAATCCCCGACGCCAAGGGCCGCATCCGGCTGTACCCGCACGAGTTTTCGGGCGGCATGCGGCAGCGGGTGATGATCGCGATGAGCCTTTTGTGCAAGCCTGACCTGCTGATCGCGGATGAGCCGACCACGGCGCTGGATGTGACGGTACAGGCGCAGATCATGCATCTTTTGCGCGACATTCAGCGCGATTTCGGCATGGCGACCATCCTGATCACCCATGATCTGGGCGTCATCGCGGGCTTTTGCAACGAGGTGATCGTGCTCTATGGCGGGCAGGTCATGGAACAGGCCCCGGTCGAACCGTTCTTTGCCACCCCGTCGCATCCCTATTCGCGCGGGTTGTTGCAGGCCATTCCCCGCGTCGATCAAGAGGGGGGCGAGCTGTATTCGATCCCCGGATCGCCGCCCAACATGACCCGCGCGCCCAAGGGGTGCCCGTTCCAGCCGCGCTGTGCCTATGCGGGCGAGGATTGCAAAGATCACCTGGACCCACTGACAACCTTTGCACCCGGCCGCAAACGGGCCTGCAACCGGACGGTGGAGGAATTGGCATGACTGTGTTGATCGAGGCGCGTGACGTGCGGGTGACCTTTGGCATCCGCCGTGAGGGCGACATGCCTTGGACCAAGGCGCGACCGCTGCATGCAGTGGCGGGGGTGGATTTCACCCTGAATGAGGGCGAGACGCTGGGGATCGTGGGCGAGAGCGGGTCTGGCAAGTCGACACTGGCGCGGGCCCTGATTCAAATGGTTCCGGCGACGGGCAAGGTCATCTGGCAAGGCAAGACCGATCTGTTGGCGCTGACACCCAATCAGATGATGGCCTACCGCCGCGACATCCAGATGGTGTTTCAGGACCCGCTGGCCAGCCTGAACCCGCGCATGACCATCGGCCAGATCATTGCCGAGCCCCTGCGCACCCATTACCCCGCCATGCCCACATCCGAGGTCAAGGCGCGGGTGCAGTTGATGATGGACCGCGTGGGGTTGTTGCCCAACCAGATCAACCGTTACCCGCACGAGTTTTCGGGCGGGCAATGCCAGCGCATCGGGATTGCGCGGGCGTTGATTGTCGAGCCCAAACTGCTGATCTGTGACGAGCCTGTTTCGGCGCTGGATGTGTCCATTCAGGCGCAGGTGATCAACCTGCTGGCGCGGTTACAGCGCGAATTGGGCGTCACGATGATCTTTATTGCGCATGATCTGTCGGTGGTCAAACATGTGTCTGACCATGTCATGGTGATGTATCTGGGGCGGACCATGGAAACCGCGCCCAAGCGCGACCTGTTTGCCGCCCCGCAGCACCCCTATACCCAGGCCCTGTTGTCGGCGGTGCCGATCCCGGACCCGGTGGCGGAACGGGCCAAGGTCATGATCCCCCTGGACGGTGAATTGCCGTCGCCCATGTCCCCGCCATCGGGCTGTGTGTTTCGGACGCGCTGTATCCGGGCCAAGGGGCGCTGTGCGGTCGAGGTGCCGTTGCTGACGGGGGGGGTGGCCTGCCATTTTCCGGGGGCTCTGGGTCAAGAGCGGTAAGTGTCCACGCGCGGACACTTTGCAATACCCATTAAAAACAGGCGCTTACCGTTTTTCGTTAACCCGGTGGAAAGGTTTTCACCGGGAAATGCGGTTGCCGCATGGCCGCAATGGTCAGTTTGCCGGGATGTCAAAACCATAGTCGTGGCAGGTCTGGATCAGGCTGGCCAGCATCACGGCATGGGCCGGATGATCCGGCCCAAGGTCGGTTTGCTGCCAAAGATCGGCCTCGATGTCGAACAATTGCGTGCTGCCATCGGCATAGCGGATGAACCTGTAGCGGCCCTGCCGGATTGCGGCGCTGTCGTGCCAGACGGTCAGCACGGCGCGGTCGGGGTCGGGGGGGCCGGCCAACAGCGAACGGCCGACAAACCCGGGCGGTTTGGGCAGACCGGCATAGTCCAGTAGCGTTGGGCCCAGATCCAGCAGTGCCACGGGTGCGGTCACCACCTGTGGTTCGGGATGGGCGGGATCATAAATGATCAAGGGCACCCCTGCGACCTGTTCAAACAGGGTGAACTTGGAAAACCGCCCCCGGTCGCCCATGTGAAACCCGTGATCGGCGCAGATCACCACCAGCGTATTCGCCGCATGGCGCGAGGCCTGCAACGCATCCCAGACCCGGCCCAAATGGTGGTCGCCGTGACTGTAGGCCGCAAAGTAATTGCGCACCGACGCGCGCCAAAAGTCGATCTTGCCTGCGGGCATCTTGTCGCCGTCGGGCACCAGTTGGCGGATAAAATCATCGCTGGGATAGCCGTTCGCCCATGAACCGGGCTGCTGAAACGCGCCTTGATCATAGATTTCCTTGAACCGGGCCGGGGTGATATGGGGGCCATGCGGCGAAAAGAACCCCACTTCACGGTAAAACGGCGCGTCCCCGTCATAACTGGCCAGAAAATCGACTGCCGAACTGGCCGATTGGTGGTCGTAATAGGTCAAGTCATCCTTGGGGTCGGTGGTAGCCCAACCGGCCCTGTGGCCACCAAACTTTTTGGCTGCCGCCCCCTCGGGCAGGCCCATGTCATCGTCAAACAGCTTGCGGTTGTCACTGTACAGGGCCGCCTGCAATTTGCGGTTCAGGGGTTTGTATTTGTGATGAACCTTGCCGCCCGACGAACAGAAATACCCGGCATCCTTCAGCCGGGCAGGCCACATGTCGGCAGCGGGCAGCACGTCGAACACCTCGACACTGTTGTCAAACACGCCCAGTTGGTGCGGCGTGCGCCCCGACATAAAGCTGGCGCGCGACGGGCCACAGACCGGGGCCTGCGCATAGGCGTTGTGATAGGCGGTCGCCACGGCGCAGATGCGGTCAAGGTTGGGCACCTGCAAGGCCGCACCAAATACTGTGCGGTAGTGCCAAAACGAAACCGCATCATCCAGGCTGATCAGCAGGATATTCTTTTTCGGGTCGGTCAAACGGAAATCCTTGGAACATGCACTTGCACGAGGCTGGCCTTGCGATATGCAAGGGTTTTGGCAGGTGACAGGGGCAAAAGCAAGCCGTGGACACAGATGGAAGCCCCTGTTGCGGGCCCGCCGGACCGGGCAAGGCAGGCGACGCCCAACTGGCGGCGGCGCTGGCCGTGGCCCCTGCCGATGCCGCCACACGCGCCGCATTGGCAGCGGCGCTGATCCCGCTGGCGGGCGGGTTTTTCGACATGGGGGCGCGGCGGTCACGCTTTGCCGCCGATTTGGATGCGCCACGCCGCAAGGTCCGGCTGTCACCCTTTGCCATTGCGGCCACGGCCTGCAGCAA
>JANNAF010000399.1:0-4431 GCA_031384005.1 Rhodobacterales bacterium
GTGCCCGTCGCGGCACAAACAGTCTCTAATGCGGCTCTCAGGCTCGTATTTGCCGCCACACCCCCGGCTACCGCAAATGCGCCCGGCCCGTCAGTGTGTCTCAGATAAATCTCCAGCGCCCGACGCGATTTTTCGGCCAGAACAGCGGCCACAGCCGCCTGAAACCCAGCCGACAGGTCGCGCCTGTCCTGAACCGTGATGCCGCCCTGTCGCGCCACCAATTCATCGCGCGCCCGCAGAACCGCCGTCTTCAGACCCGAAAATGACAAATCACAACCCGGTCTGTCCAGCAGCGGTCTGGGAAAGCGGAACCGCGCCAGATCACCAAGCCGCGCCTCGGCCTCGACCGCAGGGCCGCCCGGTTGCGGCAGGCCCAACAGCTTGGCCACCTTGTCAAACGCCTCGCCCGGTGCGTCGTCGATGGTGCCTCCCAACCGTTCAAACCGCTCGGGTCCATGAACGATCAGAAACTGGCAATGCCCGCCCGACACCAACAAGATCAGATAGGGATAGGCCAATCCGTCGGTCAGACGCGGCGTCAGCGCATGTCCCGCCAGATGGTTAACCCCGATCAGCGGAAGGCCGGTGGTGGCGCACAGCCCCTTGGCCAGCATCACGCCAGACAGCACCCCGCCAATCAGCCCCGGCCCCGCAGTGACCGCAATTCCGTCCAGATCGCCCAGTGCAACGCCCGCCTCTGCCAAGGCGCGCTCGACACACAGGTCCAGCCTTTCGACATGGGCACGCGCGGCGATTTCCGGGACCACACCGCCAAAATCGGCATGCAGCGCGGTTTGTCCCTCGACCTGCGATGACAGGATTTCGCCCCTGCCCGACACTCCCAGCCGCACAATGGCGGCGGCGGTGTCATCGCAGCTGCTTTCGATGCCCAGAAAGGTCAGACCGTAGCCCATCATCCACCGTTGCCCAAATGCCCCTTGGCAGGTAACACCAAGCCTATGACCGCACAATCCCACCAACCCATGGCCCACCAACCCATGTCCCAGCCGCCTGTGGCGCAGCCGCCTGTGATCCTGCTGACCCGGCCCGCCGGTCAGTCTGACCGGTTTGCGCAGGCCCTTCGGGAGCGATTCCCTAGCGTGGATATTGTCATATCGCCGTTGATTGCGCCCAGTTTTCCACCCATCACCCTGCCGGATCGCCGCTGCTCGGCCATTATCTTTACCTCCGAGACTGCGGTACAGGCGGCAAAGCGGATAGTTGCCGATGGGGCGGACCTGCCCGAACTGGCCTTTTGCGTGGGCGACCAGACTGCCCGCGCTGCCCGCGCCACCGGGTTTCAGGCGCAGTCGGCCCAAGGTGATGCGTCGGATCTGATCGCCCTCATTCAGGCTGCGGCCGTCGTTGGCCCCATGCTGTATCTTCATGGCCGCGACACGCGGGGAGACCTGCCAAAACACCTCGAATCCCGTGGAATCGAGACGTATTCCTGCTTGGCCTATGCCCAGAACGAACAGCCCCTGACCGTTGCAGCAACGGCGGTTCTATGTGCGAAACGACCGGTGATCGCGCCGGTGTTTTCGGCGCGTTCCGGCCAGATTCTGGCCCGTGAATGTGCCCGGATCGCGGCCAAAGCGCCACTGCACGTGGTGGCGATCAGCCCGGCCGCTGGCGCCGTTTTTAGCCAAACCACGGTTTCATATGCCGCCCGGCCCGATACGCTAGCGATGTTGGCCGCGATTGCGCAACAGCTAGATGCGCCGCCACCTTGAACCCGGCCCCCTGCGCGCATTAGGTTGAGACGACAGGCCGCAGCGCGACGGCGTCCGCAGTTTGAAAGGACCACCTCTCATGGCCGACACATCCGACCCGATTGCCGACCCGATTGCCCAAACACCCCCAGACAGCGCGGCTCCCTCCCCGCCTCCTGCCCCGCCTCCTGCGCCGCGCCGGGCATCGCCCGTGTTGCCTGTCCTGGGTGGTGTGGTGGCGGCTGTCATCGGTTTTGGTCTGGCGCAGGTCGTCCAGATCAACGCGCCGTCACCCGACATCGCCGTTCTGCAATCGACCCTCGCCGCACAGGCCGCCCAGATAGCGGCCCTGGAGGCGGCACAGGGTCAATCCCAGCCCGACCCCGAACTGTCCGCCCGTGTGACGGCGTTGGAGGGGGTGCCAGACCTGACCCCCCGCATCGCCGCGTTGGAGGGCAAACTTGCCACAGCGTCCGCCTCGTCCGGCAACCCCGACCTGATGGCCCAACTTCAGGCCGAGGTTGATGCCCTGAAATCAGGCAGCCTTCCGGCGGTCGCGACAGCAGCGATTGACGCCAAACTGGCCGAGGCCAGCGCCAGCATTGATGCCATCAAATCCGAAGCCGAGGCGATTGCCGCTGGCGCCGCCAAACGCGCCGCCCTGCGCCAGATCCTTGCGGCGCTGGACTCGGGTGCGCCCTATACTGCGGCCATAACCGATCTGGCCGGACCTGACCTGCCGCCTGTTCTGGCCGACAATGCCGCTTCTGGCCTGCCGACACTGCAATCGTTGCGGATTGGATTTCCGGATGCTGCACGTCTGGCCCTGAACGCCGCTTTGCAGGCCGATATGGGCGAAAGCTGGGCCGAACGGGCAGGTGCGTTCCTGCGCGGCCAGACTGGGGCACGGTCCTTGACCCCGCGCGACGGTGACGACCCCGATGCTGTGTTGTCACGATCCGAGGCAGCCTTGACCGCAGGCGATCTGCCCGTGGCACTGGCCGAATTGGATGGACTGGCACCACCGGCGCAGGCCGCCATGGCAGACTGGCGCGCGCTTGCCGATCTGCACTTGCAGGCCGCGGTTGCCGTACAGGGCCTTTTGGCCGCAACCGGGCAATAGGGGGGGCGCGATGATCTGGTCTTTGGTCAAGATAATCCTTTTCGTTGCCATCGTGGCGATGGCCACCCTTGGTGCAGGCAAACTGCTGGAGACGGGCGACGTGCTGCGACTGTCCGTCGCGGGCTGGGAATTCACCCTTGGCCCAATTCAGGCCATTGTCACTGTCGCCGCGGCCTTTGTGCTGTTGTGGCTGGTGTCCAAACTGGTCGGGTTGCTGGTCGCCATCCTGCGCTTTCTGAACGGCGATGAAACCGCGGTATCCCGGTATTTTGACCGCGACCGCGAGGCGCGCGGTTATCAGGCGCTGGCCGATGGCATGATGGCCCTTGCCGCGGGTGAGGGGCGTCTGGCGCTGATCAAGGCGCAGCGCGCGGCCGGATACCTGGACCGCCCCGAACTGACCAACCTGCTGGTCGCCCAGGCCGCCGAGGCCGCAGGCGACAGCACCAAGGCAAGCGAGGCGTACAAGGCCCTGCTGGCCGATCAGCGCACCCGTTTTGTCGGCATCCGTGGCCTGCTCAAACAAAAGCTGGCCGAGGGCGACACCGAAACCGCCCTGAAACTGGCGGAAAAGGCGTTCGAGATGAAGCCGCGCCACATGGAATCGCAAGATATCCTGCTGAAGCTGCAATCTGACAGTGCCGACTGGAAGGGGGCTCGCTCGACCCTTGGCGCCCAACTGAAATCCGGCGCCCTGCCCAAAGAGGTGTACCGCCGCCGCGACGCCGTTCTGGCCCTGCAAGAGGCGCGCACCATCTTTGACGACACCGCCTCGATCGAGGCACGCGAGGCGGCGATTGCCGCCAACCGTCTGTCACCCGACCTGATCCCCGCCGCCGCGATGGCCGCCCGCAGCTATGTGGACAAGGGCGACAAAAAGAACGCCGCCCGCGTGTTGAAAAAGGCATGGGAGGCGATGCCCCATCCCGACCTTGCCGCCGCCTTTGCCGAGATTGAGCCCGAGGAAACGCCGGCCCAACGCGTCAAACGGTTCCGCCTGCTGACCGTCATCGCCCCCGAAAACCCCGAAACGCGCCAGCTTTTGGCCGAATTGAACATCGCGGCCGAGGATTTTCCCGCCGCCCGCCGTGCCCTTGGCGACCTGCCCACCGTCCACCCGACCCAGCGTTCCCTTGCCATCATGGCGGCGATTGAACGCGGCGAAGGGGCCGATGATGCCATTGTCCGTGCATGGCTGTCCAAGGCGCTGACGGCTGCCCGTGGCCCGCAGTGGTGCTGCGACAAATGTCATGCAATCCACGCCGACTGGGCCCCGATCTGCGGCAATTGCGGTGGTTTTGACACGCTGTCGTGGCGCGAACCCACCGAAACCTCGGGGCACAGCGCGACAGGGGCCGAACTGCTGCCCCTGCTGGTCGCCACTCCCAAACCCGCCGACCCGCCCAAACCGGCCTATGACGACACCATCGACCTTGCCGCCGTTGCCCGCAGCGCAAACTGACCAGTTGCCGGGTTGACTTCACTTTGCCCGGGCAATACAGGGTGCGTAACCAGAAAGTGCCGCTGTAGCTCAGCTGGTAGAGCACGTCATTCGTAATGATGGGGTCGGGGGTTCGAGTCCCTTCAGCGGCACCA
>JANNAF010000427.1:0-2608 GCA_031384005.1 Rhodobacterales bacterium
TAAACGTTAGCCGCCAAACCCGCCCCCGATCGCGCGAAAACAAACCAACCGCGGTTTAACCCTCATGCACCAGGCTTACCGTCTTGCTCACCAAAATGGTGCGCGACCAGCCCGACCGCTGCTCGTTCCAGCGCCACGGCAGCAGATGATCGACCCTGCCGATCTTGCAGTCTGGGATGCGGGTGGGCGCATTCGCTTGCAGGCAGTTCAACCACTTCTCATCATCCGTCCAAAGGCGTCTTGTCCGCCGCATCACGCCTGCCCGGCAATGGGTGCCCGCACCCTGCACCCGATCCGGCAAGCGCGCGGTCACCACCAGCACGGCAGAGGCGACAAACCCCATGACCATGCCCGCAAACTACACTGGAAAGCTGACCATTGTCCGCAGGAGCGCCGCGATCATGGATGATGCAAGTTTTCCCAGATCCACGGCCGGACAAAGCAGCGACATGGTGTTGGTGTCGTCGTTCCGGACCATCGCCACACCCGGGATCACCGCCAGAAAGGCCAGAGCAAAACCTGCGGATGTCGTCTGAAGGAAGAAGATCAGCATATGGACCGGCCAGACCGGATCGACAAATGGCAGGCAGGCGGTCACGCCCGCGCGGATCAGGTCCAGCGCCACCGAAAAAACGCCCGGCGTGGCAGGCGTTTGGCCACGGCGGCCGCCACCGGGGCAAGCGTGACACAGCCCACCATCTAGACGGTCAGCGCCGTGACCAGAACGGCCCCGGCAGTGTCGCCTGCCATCTGCCATGCAAGCAGCCCAAGCGTCACCGCCGCCAAACCCATGCCCACCAGCGCCACAAGCTGGGCGGCAAAGAGATCGCGGAAGGTCGGGTTGCGCAGCGTCTTCAGCATCTACAGAAGCTTGGTCAGGGATTTGATCTCTGTCAGATGGTGTGCGCCCCCGGCGGTCACACAGTGGTCGATGTGATCATGGATCAGCACCCGCTTTGCCTCGGCCACAGCGCGTTCGACGGCGTGCAGTTGTGTGGCCAGATCGACGCAAGGTCGCCCTTCCTCGATCATTCCTATGACGCGCCGCAGATGCCCCTCGGCGCGTTTCAGCCGTATCGCGATGGCGGGGTGGCTTGCATGGGCATGAGGTTCTGACATATGCAAGACCTATCCCCCATAGGGGGATATGACAACAAACAAGAATGGCCCTGCAAACAGGGTCGCCGAGGAGCAGATGCGCAGGTTTGATCAGGTCATACGGGCGCTGGCAGTGTGGATGCTGCTGCTGTCGCTGGGGTCTGCCCCGGTCGTGGACGCGCTGACCCATGGTCCCGGCTCGCTGGTCGCTGAGGCTGACCACGCGTCATGGCATGCCGAAAAAGGCGAAATCTGGCAGGCCGACGGCCATCAGCCCCACGACAGCACCGACCACGACCATTCAACGGTGATCATTCTGGCAAATCAGGACAGTGGGACATTCGATCTGCGGACTGCGGCCCCGCTCAGCGATTTGCCTGCCCTGTCCAGCGCGCCCAATGATGGACCGCGACGCCCGCCCCGCGAAACGGTCTGAAGACCTGAACCGGTCAGCGCACGGGCTGCGCGACCTCCATCAGACCTTTTCCATCAGGGACTCTTATCATGACTTACACCACCCGGATGCCGCCGCGCATCTGGATAACCCTTGCCACACTGGCCATTGCCGTTCTGATGGCAGGCGCCGCCCTGGCCCATAACGTGACCGAAGGCGACGCCGGTTACGTGCAGGAGGTTTCCGGCTTCCTGCCCATTCCGTTCATCTATCTGGGTGCCAAGCACATGGTGACCGGATACGACCACATTCTGTTCCTGTTTGGCGTGATCTTCTTCCTCTACAAGACGCGCGATATCGGCCTTTACGTCAGTCTGTTTGCCATCGGCCATTCGGTGACGATGCTGGCGGGCGTCTGGTTCGAAATCAAGATCAACAGCTACATCATCGACGCCATCATCGGCTTTTCGGTGGTCTACAAGGCGCTGGACAATCTTGGGGCGTTTCAGCGTTGGTTCGGGGTGCAACCCGATACCCGTGCGGCGACGTTGGCCTTTGGCCTGCTGCACGGCTTTGGCCTTGCGACCAAGATCCTCGACTATGACATCGCGCAGGATGGCCTGTTGGGCAACCTGATCGCCTTCAACATCGGGGTCGAACTGGGCCAGCTTGTGGCACTGTCGATCATCCTGATTGCGATGGGCTTCTGGCGCAGATCGCCCCGGTTCTGGGGCCAGGCCTATGCCGCCAATGTCGTGATGATGTCGGCGGGCTTTCTTCTTGTTTTCTATCAACTGACGGGCCTCGCGCTCTCGTGAAAGGATAAATCATGCACAATGCACAAAGACCGAACCTCGATGACCTGCCAACCGCACGTCAGCTCTGGCGCTCCACCGCCATCGCTGGGGGGGCTGCGGCGCTGATCCTTGTGATCGTGGTCTGGCCCTCGGAATACGGGATCGACCCGACCGGCATCGGCGATGTTCTTGGCCTGACCGAGATGGGCGAGATCAAGGCGCAACTGGCCGAAGAGGCCGAGGCCGACCGTCTGATGATGGAAGGCCAGATCGAGCCGCAATCGTCGCTGCAACCCGGCCTGCTGGATGTGATCTTCGG
>JANNAF010000442.1:0-3257 GCA_031384005.1 Rhodobacterales bacterium
ACTGCAGCACGGATCGCCGGTGCGGCGGTTCAACTGGACGATGACGATCAATCCGCTGTTGGACACCAGCCCCGAAAACTATCCCAAATGGGGCCCGACCAAGACCAGCCTTACGCCGGAAAATCTGGGGCACAAACAGCATCTGCGCGTGGAATTGCAGGCATTGTACCGTCTGCCGCGTTCAAACGCGATTGCCTTTTCGATCCGCGCCTATCTGGGCAAATTCGAAGAACTGGTGACGGTGCCGAAATGGGGCCGCCGTCTGCATCGGGTGGTGCGCGATATTCACCCCGATATCGCCGCCTACAAGGGGTTCTTGCGCAACCGTCCGGCGATGGTCGACTGGCTGTCACAGTATGACGATGGTGCGCCGACCTCGCCGGGGTTCTGGCCGGATCTGTGATGGCGGGCGAAAAACCCCAAGGCGCGCGGACCCTGACCTTGGGGTTCTTGATGTTTCAGGGGTTCCCGATGGCCTGCCTGACGTCGGCCATCGAACCGTTGCGCGCGGCGAACGAAATCACCGGTACGCGTGCCTTTGCCTGGGTTCTGCTGGGGGAAACCATGGAGCCGGTGCGGTCGTCGGCCGAGGTGCGGTTCACGCCGGATCAGCGGCTGGATGCGGTTGCCGGGCTGGACCAGCTGTATCTGTTGTCGCCGCCGACCGGGCATTATGCCGATGCGCGCCATTCGCAGGGGGTGCTGCGCCGTCTGGACCGGGCGGGCGTCACGCTGGGTGCATTTTCTGGCGGGATTTTCCCGTTGGCGCGGGCGGGGGTGATGGCGGGGCATGCCTGTTCGGTGCACTGGTGTTACGAGGCGGCTTTCAAGGCCGAATTTCCCTTGATCGAGGCGCATGAAACCGTGATCTTGCGCGACCGTCGGCGCATCACGGCGTCAGGGGCCGGGGCGGTGTTCGACCTGATGTTGCGCCTGATCGAGGAACGTTTGGGTCGTGATACGATGACCGAGGTGGCCTGCTGGTTCCAGCACCCCTTTGTGCGGGATGAGGATGCCCGGCAAAAGGTGCCGGTGCAGCGCGCAGGGGGCACATCGGACGCCCTGCCGCCCAAGCTGCGCGAGGCGATCCGGTTGTTTGACAGCCATATTGAGGACCCGATCCGCATCCCTGACGTGGCGGCGGCGGTTGATATGTCGGAACGCAATCTGGAACGGCTGTTCCGGCGCGAGACGGGACAAAGCCCGTTGCGCTATTATCGGCTGATCCGGCTGGCCAAGGCGCGGCAGCGGGTCCTGTATTCGACCGACAGTTTGACGGAAATTGCGGCCTCGGTTGGCTATCCGCGGTCCGGTCCCATGGCGCGCGATTACCAACTGGCCTACGGTGTGACCCCGCAGGGCGAACGCCGCGCGCTGATGGGCCTGCGCGGGCTGAACGCCACGCCGGACAGTTAAAGCGCCAGCCAGCCGATCCCGCCAAAAACCAGCCCGATGCCCAGCCATTGTGGCCCACGCACCCGTTCCCCCAGCACGGCCCAAGCCAGCAGGATCGTGACCACCCCGAACAGCGAGGCCGCAACCGAGGCAAATTCGGCGCGCGGATAGCCGCCCGCCACCATGACCAACCCCAGTGCCGCCGTATCCAGCACCCCCATCACCAGCAACAGCCGCCAATGCCTGCGCACCGGCTGCATCGACGGACGCTGCACCATGATCAGCGTCAGGATCACTGCCAGCGCGGCAAATCGGGTGACCAGACCCGCCGACAGTGGTGCGTCGCCCTGCGATGCCGCCTGACCAAAGGCAAAGGTGACCGCAAAACCCGCCGACCCGATGGCCGCCCAGATCAGTGCGGCCCGTGCGGACCCTGCCGGTGCGCCTTCGTCCTGCGCCAGCAGGGCGACGACGCAAACCCCCGCCACGATGATCACCACCGCCGCCCAATCGCTGGCCGTGATGGCCTGTCCCTGCGCCGAGGCGATCAGCAACGATAACAGCGGATAAGCCGCCAGCATGGGCGACACCACCCGCGCCGGGGCCAGCCCAAATGCCCTGTACATCCCCACCGACGCCGCGACATAGGCAACCCCGGCCAAGGCTGCATAAAGGATGCTGGTCCCCGACAGGCCCGCCACCCCGGCCCCACCAAAGGGCAGCAGGACGACCGTCGCAACTGCCATCACAACCAATATCTGGCCCAGCACATTCGGCCCCAACCCATTCGAGGCGGGCGCAATGCGGCGCACCGCAAGGTCATGCAACCCCCAGCACAGCGCCGAAACCAGTCCCAACATCACCGCTATCATCTGCATGTTCGCTTTTTCTTGCGTCCAGAGTATAAGCGCATTATTCTTGTGAATGAACAAGTTTCACAGTGAATAAAACTGTTCCAGAGGTGCCGCGATGCCAGACAGCCCCTATCGCCAGGTTTTGCCCGGACCGCCCCGCCCCAGCCGCATCCTGACACCCTCTGGCCTGACGCGCCAGCCTGGACGCGAACGGCATGTGGTGGCTGGGGGTGGGGCGCTGCTGGTGGCGGTGCATCGAGGTGACGTGGTGCGGATCGTCAATGACGAGGGCGCGCAGACCTGCGAACTGGTGGCCGCCGGACTGGACGGCGCGATCGACGCCGGGATCCTGGGCCGCCCGGCCAACAGCACGGGCGAGGGGGTCAAGGCGCTGCTGGCGCTGGGTGGTCACGCTGCGCTGCGCCAGGCACTGGCGCGGCGTCAGATCGACCTTGCCCGCGCCGGGGCGATCTGCCTGTTTGACCTTGCCACCCCGCCCAAGGCGGATGCCACCCTGACCGCCACCCGTGACGGCCACCTGCTGATCGCCGCCCCCGGCCTGCCGATGCAGCCCCATGCCCAAGACACCGCCACCCCGCTGACCCTCCACATCACGCGGGCCAACCCGGCCTTGCGCCCGCTTTTTGACCTGCCCGATCCGCTGGCCGACCCCCTGCAGGACATCCGCATCAAATCCTCGACCGCCCGCGCCTATCACGTCAAGGCAGGCGAATTCATCCAGATCATCGACGTTGATGGCCGCCAGATGACGGATTTCCAATGCTTTTCCGCCCGCAAGATTGACGCGGGCCTGCAACGCCCGCTGGATGTGACCACCTCGCGCACCTTCATGGGCCACGCTTATTCGATGCCCGGCCTGCACTCGAAATACTTTGATCAGGACTTTGAACCGCTGGTCGAGGTCTATCAGGATACCGTCGGCCGCCATGACGCCTTTGCCATGGCCTGTTCGCCCAAATACTATGACGACATCGGCTATCCCGGCCA
>JANNAF010000489.1:0-6432 GCA_031384005.1 Rhodobacterales bacterium
CGACGTTGTAGATGGCGCTGGCCTCGGTCAACGCCGCTTCGATTGCGTCAACCTGCGAGGCTTGGACGTTCTGAAAGCCCGGAAAGACGATTGCCTTGTATTGCGCCAGTAGCGCCACGTCGGTCAGATCGGTTTCTGACAACAGGTCAAACGGGATGCCCGCCTGTCGCGCCTGGTTCTGAGCCGACATGAACAGCTGGCCGTAAGCCGTCTTGTCGTAAAAATTCATGGCCGAGGTTTCGGAATAGACAATCGCGATCCGCTGGGTGGGGGGCGCGGGGGGGCCATCCTCGGCCACCACATAGCTGGTGCTGGCATAGTTGGTTGGCGCGAATTCGCTGTTGTTCACATCGACATAGGCGCGCACAGCCTCGGGCGTGCTGCCAGTTAGACCCAACAATTCGCGCGGGATGGCAAGTTCAAGACCGGTGCCGTTAGCATTGGTGCGGTAGGTAATGTCGGCGACAAAGGTTTGACCGGCGGCGCCGGTGTACAGTTTGGCCACCCCATCGGACGTGATGTCGACGTTGAACTCGACCCCGGTGCCCGCAGCGCCAAAGATCTTGAATCCGGTTGACCGGTTCACGTCGGTATCCAGCCAGATCGTCGTTCCCGGCCCAATGGTTGTGCCGTCCGTTGTGATCGCAAAGACGAACTGGCCAGCCTGCCCATCGCCATAAACTGCCACGCCGGCCGGCGCGTCCGCTGGGGAATCGAGGCGGGTGTCCGCGCCCCATTCGGTCACGGTGCCGTCGATGGTCAGGTTGCCCACTGTCACCGGCGGACGGGTGTCGACGATGAAATTCGTGCCCGTATAGGAATTTGGCAAATATACCGCATCGTTCACATCGGCATAAATCCGCACGATGTCGGGTGTCCCGATCAGCAGGCTTTTGGGCAAGGCGATCTCGATCACCGCACCATCGCTGCCAAAGGCTGCGGACAGATCGGCCACCTTGATCGCGCCAGCGCCGCCGGTGTAAAGGCTCACGACGCCAAAGCTGTCGATGTTGATGTTGTATTCCGCGCCCGCCACCCCGAATACCGAATACCCAGTCGCGGTATTCTGGTCGGTGTCCAGCCAGATCGTCGTGTTCGCCCCGATGACCGTGCCCAAAGGTGCCGAGATGGCAAAGTAGAACGACCCCGCATCGCCCTGCCCGAACAGCGCATAGCCGCCCGCGCCTGTCAGCGCGGAATCAAGCCGCGTTGTCGATGCCCAATCCGCAATCGAACCGTCCAAGCTGGGGGTAGCCATCAAGAATATTCCCTATCCGAAAATTTCACTGGATGTCGGTCGATGGGTCGTTGGAATGCACCCAATTGATACTGGAAAGACGGGTAACCGGCAAAGCTCCTTACGGATGAACCCATAGGGCGCATTTCTAGGGAAGGCCGGGGCAGGATACACCGTTCGGATTAGGGCTTGGCGACCCAGTTTGCAGCTGCCTCGGCGGTTGCGACGGGTGCCTTGACGGACGTGGCGAATTGCACCCGGCAGACCCATCGTGGTGCATCTGCCGGGGGCCTGTCCTGCAAGGATGTGGTGCAGGTTTTTGCCATGCGCCGACGGGCAGGCAGCGGGGCGCGTAACGCTCCACCCGATGGCCTACACCTCCCGCACAATTGCGCGTCAGGGTGGCAAAAGAAATAAGGGCTGCATGCGGAAAACGTCCGGTGACGCGCCGGAAGGCACCTTGTTTTTATGGCTCGACCGGTGGGACGGAACCTTGCACCCCTGCCTGTTTTGCGGGCGCAGGGCGGGTCCGGACAAAGTTTGCGCTGCGGGGTGTCGGACCACCGCGCGGACGAACGAGCGGTCAAGGGTCCCGGATTTTCAGGTGCTGCGGCAGTGGTGGTGAGGTCATGGCACGGGTGTTGCCTGCCATGACGGATGAAACGGAGAGCAAGCTATGCAAAAGCGCAGGATCCTTGCCACGGGGGGGGCGGGATATATCGGGTCACATCTTACGGTCGAGTTGTTGGAGGCGGGCTACGAAGTCGTCATTCTGGACAATTTCGAGAATTCGGACCGGGCGACCGTTAATCGGATACCGAAACTGGGGCAGGGTCCGGTGACGCTGGTCGAAGGCGATGTGCGCAATTCCGATCTGGTCGAGACGATCTTGCGGCGGCACCGCATTGATGCCGTGGTCCATCTGGCCGGCAAGAAGGCGGTGGGCGAGAGTGTTCGTGACCCGCTGCGCTATTTCAATGACAATCTGATGGGCGCGGTGTCGCTGTTCCGGGCGATGCGCGCCGTCCAGGTCAACAATCTGCTGTTCTCCTCGTCGGCCACGGTTTACGGGGCGCCCGACCAGCTGCCAATCCGGGAAACCGCGCCGACCTCGGTCAGCAACCCCTATGGCCGGACCAAATTGATGACAGAAGAGATCATCGACGATATGGTTTCCGCCCATCCCACGATGCGGGCGATTTCTCTGCGGTATTTCAACCCGGTCGGCGCCCATGCCTCGGGCCAGATCGGAGAGAATCCGCGCGGCGTGCCGAACAACCTGTTTCCCTATGTCGCCCAGACCGCCGCAGGCTGGCGCAGCATGGTCGAGGTTTACGGCGACGATTATGCGACCGAGGATGGTACGGGATTGCGTGATTACATCCATGTCGTCGATCTGGCGCGGGGGCATGTGGCGGCAATGGCGCATCTGCTGTCACCGGCGGGTGGGCATGTCCGGCATCGGCGGATCAATCTTGGCACTGGCAAGGGGCATACGGTCCTGCAGGTCATCAAGGCGTTTTCACAGGCCTGCGGGTTCAACGTGCCCTACCGGATCGTGCCGCGCAGGCCTGGCGATGCGGCGGCCTCGCTGGCGGACGCGACCTTGGCCAATGAACTGCTGGACTGGCGCGCAAGGTACACTCTGGCGGAAATGTGCCGCGACCAGTGGCTGTTCCAGAAAGGCGTTTCACAGGCCGAAATCGCGGGTGGTGTGGGCCTGCGCTTTCCTGCGGCGTTGAACCCGGCCACCCTGTTTGGGCTGGGGTCCGCGAAGGAGTATCGATCGTCGTCCGAGCGGCCTTCGTCGGCATGAAGCGTGCAATTGCGTTCGCCATGGTTTGCGCGACGGCTTTTGGCCCCTGTGCCGCCCGCGCCGGGGATTGTGTGATGCAGGACAAGACGGACCGCGCCGAACGGATGACGCAGGCGCTGATCGGCGGGTTTGGCGTGCAATACTGGGGTCAGGATTACACCGCCCAAGGTTTGGCGCGTCAGCCGCATGGTCTGTTGGTGCTGGAGGCGGCGCAGACCGGTGCCCTCGACTCTGCCGATGGCCGCGAGATATTTCTGGATTTCGCACAGGTCCGTGACCTGCAACAGGACCACGCCCGTCCGATGCTGGCCTATCTGAACCTGTCCGAACTGGAGCCTTGGCGCGACTATTGGCAAGGCGCGCCCGCCGTGCCGTCATGGTCCGGCGGGCGCACGCCGCAGGGCGAGTGGTTGGCCCGGTACTGGACCGACGACTGGCGCAGGGTCCTTTATGCACGGATCGACCGGCTGATGGCGGCCGGGGCGGATGGTTTGTTTCTGGACGACGCGCTGCATTACTACACCTATGGTAGCGGCGGTGCTGAGGCGGAAGGACTTGGCGCACCCCAAGGCGCCCCGGCCCATGCAGCCGCGATGATGGCACTGGTGCTGGATGTCATCAGCCGGATGCGCCAGCACGATTGCG
Organism: Rhodobacterales bacterium; assembly: GCA_031384005.1. GTDB lineage: Bacteria > Pseudomonadota > Alphaproteobacteria > Rhodobacterales > Rhodobacteraceae > Stagnihabitans. Next base: position 3,699 of record JANNAF010000489.1, read on the forward strand.
CGGGGCTGGCCGTGGTCAACAACGCGGTCTTTATTGGCCGGGATGCCGGGCCAGCCGGTGCGGCACGGTTTGACCAGTATCGGCTTGCCCTGGACGCGGTCCTGATCGAAGATGCCTTTGGTGCGGCCGATCACCCGGATCTGCATCTGGCATTAGCTGAAGACTATCTGTCGGCAGGGCTGCCGGTCCTGTCGCTGGATTTTGTCCCATCACCCGCGGCGGCGGGCGGATTGCAGGCTGATCAGATCGTCGCCTTGGCGCGGGAAAAACATTACAGTCCCTATATCGCGCCGGGACTTGCCTTTGACAGGTTGGCACCGCCATCTGCCGCGCGGTGACGGCTTGGGTCAGTCCTTGAACATGGCTTGAAGTGCCGGGTTATCGGCCTGCGCGGCGCGTAACCGCGCCTCCACACCGCTTTGCGCCAGACTGGCCGCGATGTTGCGCCACAATGCGCGATCCTGGGGCAGGACCACCGCCTTGGCCGCCGCAAGCAGCGCGCCATAGGCTTGGTCCGGCGATTGACGAAACCCCGCCCAACCAGCCGCCACCAGCGGTGTCGCGGCCAGCAGGTCGGGGGTCAGGTGACGGCGATAGGGCAGCAACGCCTTGGCCCCCTGATAGCGCAGGATGGGCAGCAAGGCGGTGCCGGGCGCAGTCCCGGCGGTGTCCGACAACAAGACGATTTGCAGCACGCTCAAGTCGCCACTGCGTTCGGCATAGTGGCTGGACGCGGCCCATTCCGCGGGCAGCAGGCTGCGGTTTTCGGCGATCCAACCGGTCTGGATCAGGCGGGCTGCCGCCATCTGGCTGCCATCGGTCAGGGCCGTCACCAACACCGGCCGCGCCCGTGGCACCGATGCCGCCAGATTGCGCCCCAACTGGTCTGCCGCAATCCCCGCCCCGGCCAGAGTGCGGGCCATTACCCCGATCAGTTCGGCGGCGTCGGGTCGGTCCAGCCAAATCCGCGCCGCAGCCTCCAGCCGACCGGGCGCATCCTGCTCTAGCAGGGCAAGCGTCAGACGTCCGACGGCAGCCGGGGCGGCGGCCTTGTCCAGTGCTATGATGCTGTCCAACCGTGTCGCAGCGGCGGCAGGGTCACGGTCCGCGATCAGCAGATCAACCAGACGGAAACGTTCAAAGGGGGTCAGGTCGGCGGTGGCGGTGGCGGCAAGCAGGCTGCGCTCGGACGCGGGCTGACGCAATTGGCGGTACAGATAGCCCAGCCGCTGCCGCCGTGCGGCATTGGGGGCAAGCTGTTGGGCCTGCGCCAGAAAGATCGCGGCGGATGCGGGCTGGCCCAGCCGCAGGGCAAGGGCAGCGCGGGCATCCGCCAGTTCGGCGGACGGCGTGCCCGCCATGGCCAGCCTGTCCAGAATTTCCACCGCCTGCGCATCGCGTCCGATCATCGCCGCTAGTTCTGCCTGACGAAAGGCCAGATAGGCACCCGACGGCCGCCCCGCCGCCAGTTCGGCATCCAGACGCGTAAGGGCGGCTTCGGGCGGCAAACGGGCAATCTCGGCCTCCAATTGCAGGTTGCGGTCAGGAAAGAAGGTCAGTGCGGCCCAAGCGGCCAACGCGATCAGGGCCAGCACGACCGGGGTAAGGCGCAAGCGGGACACCGGGATCAACACGTCGTTTGCAAATCGACCTGCACCTGCAGGCCGGGCTGGGTCGGCAAGGGCAGGGTCAGGTGGCCTTGCGGGTCGGTCAACAGGTCAACGCGGCTGATCACGCTGCCCGGCATGGCCTTGATGATGGCGCGATAGGCTGCCCCCGGCGCGGCGCTCCAGTTCACCTCGCCGGGGGCAAACCCTTGGGCCGTGACGGACACCCCGCATGGCAGCGCGCGCAGGTCCGACAGTTGCAGGCCGCTGTCGTTCAGCGTGGGGCGTGGGTTGGGGGCCTGTAGGGCCGTGGTAAGGGCGATTCGGGCATCGGGCACAGCGGGGTCGAGGGCGATGTAGAGCGCAGGTCCGTGCCGTCCCTGCCCAAGGACGCCCCGGCTGGCCGCTGCGTCCAGCGCCAAGCCCTCGGCCGCATCAAACCGAAAGGTTTGCAGCGCACCACGGTCCAGAATGTCCCAACTCAGACTGCCTTGGGGCACGATGCGCACAGTGGAATACCCGGCGACGATCGCCGCATATTGCGGGCCGCTGATCGGCATGTACCCCGGTTGCCGCCCGGTTTGCAGCGCCCGTGTAGCAGCGTGGCGGGCGGCGGGATCCAGCATCGCACCGGCAGGAATGACGACATGATAGGGCACCAAACGGCGTGGCAGGTCGGTCCATGCCAGCCACGGTGTCAGACTGTGCAGCCCCAGCGGATCGGCCCACAGCGCCGCCGCAGGACCCCAGCCCCCGAACAGCACCTGAGCGCCGCCTACCCGTGGGACCGTCGGCGGCGGCAGACTGGCAAGCGTCGCACCAGCGCTGCCGCCACCGCCAAACGCGGCCAGAGCGGCCGCCTTGACCGCCGCCAGATCGGTCGGCGACGGGTTGGTGCCGGGTGCCCAGATCACCATCTTTGGCGGTTGCCCAACCAGCGTCGCGATGTCGGACACGGCTTTGGTCACGGTCTGTGGGGTCGGTTGGGAATTGGGCGGCGCGCGTGTGTTTGTCACCGGATCGTCGGCGTCTTGCCAGGCCGCCAAAAGCACCGTCGATTGCCGCAGCATCTGTTGTACCGCGCGCAGGGACGGGCCCGCAGCAGCCGGGGCCGCTGGCGGCGCAAG
>JANNAF010000490.1:0-4954 GCA_031384005.1 Rhodobacterales bacterium
GCCACAATGACCAGCGTCGTTTCAGGGTCCAACCCGGCCAGCGTGTCGGCCACATGCGCGCCATCGACGTTTGAGACATAATGCACCCGTGGCCCGTCATGATAAGGCCGCAGCGCCGCTGTCGCCATAACCGGCCCCAGATCGGACCCGCCAATGCCAATGTTGACGACATCGGTGATCGCCCCGCCTTGGCCCTTGAAACGCCCCTCGCGCACGTCGCGCACAAAGTGCGCCATCCGGTCGCGAATGGCCTGCACCGGGGCCACCACATCGGCACCGTCCACCAAAACCGTCACCTCCTTGGGCGCGCGCAGTGCCGTGTGCAGCACCGCCCGCCCCTCGGTGTCGTTGATGCGAGCACCGCTGAACATGGCGTCCCGCTTGGCCTCGACCCCCGACACCTCGGCCAATTCCAACAGCAGCGACAGCCCGGCCTCGTCGATATTGGTTTTCGCGTAATCCAGCAGCATGTCGCCCGCCAGCACCGAAAACTGAGGCGCCCGGCCGGGGCCCTGAAACAGCGTCAGGATGGACCGGGCCTTGACTTTGGCATGATGATCCCGCAGCGCCTGCCATTTGTCAGCCATGTCTTTACTCCGCCCAATGAACAGTTGCCTGGTCCAGAACCGCGCGGATCGGGGCCACTTCGGCCGGCAATTGCAAGGCGCGCTCCAACGCGGCGCGCTTGTCTGACCCGGTGATCAGGATGTGAATGTGTTTGGCCGCCGTCAGAACCCGCGCCGTCAAGGTGATCCGCGGCTCGCCCGCCGCATCGGCGCGCAGCGCCATCAGGACCGGCGCATCGGGGGCCATCGCCTCGGTCAGCCGGTCGGCACCGGGAAACAGGCTGGCGGTGTGCATATCCGCCCCCATGCCCAGCAAGAGCACCGTGATCGGCAGATGCCGGGCAATACCCTGCCCCAGCAGATCCATCGCCTCCTCAGGCTCCAACACCGGCGCGTACAGCGGCAAAAGCCGCGCCTTGGCGGCAGGGCCAACCAGCAGACGTTCGCGCAACAGCCGCGTGTTGGACCGTGGGCTGTCCTCGCCGACCCAGCGTTCGTCGTTCAGCACCACCGAAACGCGCGCCCAATCCAGATCGGTCGCGGCCAGAAGGTCAAACACCGGTCCCGGCGTCGTACCGCCCGGCACCGACAATGTGGCGCGCCGCGCGGTCAGTTCCGCGCGCAAATCGCCGGCAATCGCCCCGGCGACCCCCTGCATCAGCGCGGCGCGTGTCTGGTAAACCTGCAACCTCATCCCTTGATCTCGCGCCAGCGGCGGCCATCGCGGTGCAACAGCATCAACGCATCCTCGGGGCCCGACGACCCGGGGTCGTAACCCTGCGGCTTGTCGCCCCGCGCCTCCCAACCCTGAATGATCGGATCGGTCCACGCCCAGGCCGCCTCGACCTCGTCGCCACGCATGAACAGGGTCTGGTTGCCCCGGATCACATCCATGATCAGCCGTTCATAGGCGTCGGGCACATCCTCGGCCCCCTCACCCAGCGCATCGGCGAAACTCATGTCCAGCGGCACCTGCATCAGACGCATGCCACCCGGCCCGGGTTCCTTGATCATCATCATCAACTCCATGCCCTCATTCGGCTGCAACCGGATGACCAGCACGTTTTCCTTCCATGCCGACGATTCGGCGAAAATCGAATGGGGCGGCTCTTTGAAGGTGATGGCAATCTCTGACGCCCGCGCCCGCAGCCGTTTTCCGGTCCGCAAATAAAACGGCGTGCCCTTCCAGCGCCAGTTCGACACGCCAACCTTCAACGCCAGATAGCTTTCGGTGCGCGAGCCTGGATCCTCGCAATGCTCCAGATACCCACCCTCACCGCCGCCCGCCAGATACTGGCCCCGCACGATATGTTCCGGCTTGACCGGATCCAAGGCACGGATAACCTTCAGCTTTTCGTCCCGCACGGCGGCAGGGTCAAAATGATAGGGCGGCTCCATCGCAATCAGACACAACAATTGCATCATATGGTTTTGCACCATGTCGCGCATGGCACCCGACTTGTCATAATAGGCGCCGCGCCCGTCGACACCCACGGTTTCGGCCACGGTGATCTGCACATGGTCGATGTATTCGGCCTTCCACAACGGCTCGAACAGAATGTTGGCGAACCGCACCGCCATCAGGTTTTGCACCGTCTCTTTGCCCAGATAGTGATCAATCCGGTAAATCTGATCTTCGGTGAATGACTTGGCCAGCGTCGCGTTCAACGCGCGGGCACTGGCCAGATCGCGCCCGAATGGCTTTTCCACGACGATCCGGCTGGTGGCATCCGCAATGCCATGTTCATGCAGCTTTTCGGCCAGATCGCCAAACAACGCAGGTGCCACACTGAAATAGAACGCCCGCACCACACCCGGACGGCACAGCCCCTTCAGCGTCTCCCAGCCGCCCTCGACCTTGGCATCGATGGGGACATAACTTACCCGCTCCAGAAACCGCGCCACCACGGCAGCGTCGCGCCGCTCGGCGGGGACAAACTCCTCGATCGCGGCCGCGACCAGTGCGCGGTAATCGGCCTCGCTCAGGGCTGCACGGGCCGCCCCGATTATTCTGCTGCCCTCGGGCATCTGCCCGCCCAGAAACCGCCGATACAAACCTGGCAGGATCTTGCGCTTGGCCAGATCACCAGTGCCGCCAAAGATCACAAGGTCGAAAGCATCGACCGGGATGACACGCGAAACCATGGAAACCTCTCGGGCTGAAATGTTAGCGCTAACGCAGCCCTTCTACGCCCGACTGCGCCAAAAGTCTAGCAAGTCTGCGCGAAAACCCCAAGCCCGCTCAGGCGTCCAATTCGGCATCCCAATACAGATAATCCATCCAACTTGTGTGCAAATGCCCCGGCGGGAACTTGCGGCCATGCGACTGCATTTCCTCGGTCGATGGCTGGCGCGGTGCCCGGTTCAGATGCAGGCCCGAATGTTTCAACGTCCGGCTGCCCTTGCGCAGGTTACACGGCGAACAGGCCGCCACCACGTTTTCCCAAGACGTGATGCCACCGCGTGACCGTGGCACGACATGGTCAAAGGTCAGATCGCCCTTGGCCCCGCAATACTGGCAGCAAAACTCGTCCCGCAGAAAAAGATTAAAGCGCGTAAAGGCTACGCGCTTTTGCGGAAGAACGAACTCTTTCAGCACCACCACGCTGGGGATGCGGAATTCTTGTCGCTGGCTTCGCACAACCTCGTCATATTCGGCCAGAACCTGCACCCGGTCCAGCACCGCCGCCTTGATCGCCTCTTGCCACGGCCACAGCGACAATGGGTAATAGCTTAGCGGGCGAAAATCCGCGTTCAGAACCAGCGCCGGAAAATGCTTCAGCCCCGCCGGATCGCGCACAAAATGTGTTCTGAAATCGCCGTCCATTCCCCGCCTACCTCGTTGGCCCTTGGGGCCGCCTTGTTTCCGCCGGAACAGCACCCGTTTCGGGCCTGCCGTCTGACTATATCTGGCACAAACGCGGTGGCAACCCCCCGGATATACGTGCTCCAGCGTCAAATTGGCCCAAAAACATCACGAGTCTATGACAGGTCGGTGATCGGCCACAGCACTTTGCCGCCCAAGCCCGCAGCCCTGCGCCGTGATTGGCTTTTCCTGCCCGCCTTTCCCCGCTAAACAGACCGCAAAAGAACAAGGACCCGCCCATGCTTTTGTCCCGCCGCGCCTTTGGCCTTCTGGCCGTTGCTGCAACCGTTGCGGCCTGTGGTCGCTCCAGCTCCTCGGCTTCGCCCAGTCGGTCAAACCTCAACCCCGGCGAAACCCCGCAAATGCGCGCCCTGATCCGCAAATACGCAGGCATCCACGACATCCCCGAAAGCCTGCTGCACCGCGTCATCCAACGCGAAAGCGACTATAACGCCGCCGCCCGCAACGGCCCCTATTACGGCCTTATGCAGATTTTGCCCGCCACCGCCCGCACCATGGGTTACCGGGGTACGCCGTCGGGTCTGCTGGATGCCGAAACCAACCTGAAATACGCAGGCCGCTACCTGCGCGGGGCATGGATGGTGTCACGTGGCAGCGAATCCAAGGCCGTGATGTGGTACGCCAAGGGCTATTACTACGAGGCCAAACGCATGGGATTGTTAGAGGAAACCGGCCTGCGCACCTGATCTGCGCCGGACCATATCCTAACGCCGGGTTAATTTTTCAAAATCAACCCACTGTAATCAAACGGTTTTATTTATCGTCCAGATCTGGACGCCTAGTACCACGCATCAACCACCCCATGCTTCTTGCGGGCCACATAATCCTCCAGCGCGTCTTTGGTGGCCACATCCATCGCCGGGGCCTCGAACTCGGCCAGCCGCTTTTTCCACAGCCGATTGGCCCGCGTCGCCGCATCGGTCGACCCCGCCGCCTCCCATTTTTCAAAGGGTTCGTTGTCGGACAGGTCACTGTCCCAGAACGCGGTTTCATAATGGGCCATGGTATGGGCGCAGCCAAAGAAATGGTTGCCGGGGCCGACCTCAGCAAAGGCATCAACCGCCAATTCGTCGTCGCTGATCCTGACCCCGTCCAGATAGGCATGCAGCGCCCCACACAGATCGGCGTCCATCATGAACTTTTCATAGGACATCGACAGCAAACCATCCAGAAACCCCGCGGAATGCAGGATGAAATTGGCCCCGCAATGGACAGCGGCCAACATGCTCATCGTCCCCTCCATCATCGCCTGCCCATCCGGCAGCTTTGACGTGGTAAAGTTCCCCGAACAGCGCAGCGGCAGGTTCAACCGCCGCGCCAACTGGCCAATCACCATGCTGCCAATCGCAGGCTCGGGCGTGCCAAAGGTCGGGCTGCCCGACCGCAACGACATCGACGACAAAAAGTTGCCAAAGATCACCGGCGCACCCTTGCGCTCCAACTGGGTCAGCGCACAGCCCGCCATCGTCTCGGCCAAGGATTGCACGATCCCGCCCGCATT
>JANNAF010000509.1:0-2280 GCA_031384005.1 Rhodobacterales bacterium
CCTTCGGCGGCGTCGACCAGCAGGCAAACCCCGTCCACCATGCTGAGGATACGCTCAACCTCGCCACCAAAGTCGGCGTGGCCGGGGGTGTCGACGATGTTGATGCGGATGCCGTTATGTTCAACCGATGTGCACTTGGCCAGAATGGTGATGCCACGCTCGCGTTCGATGTCATTGCTGTCCATTGCGCGTTCAGACACCGCCTGATTGTCGCGAAAGGATCCGGACTGCTTCAAAAGCTCGTCAACGAGGGTGGTCTTGCCATGGTCGACGTGTGCGATAATGGCGATGTTGCGAAGCTCCATCGGGCGTCTCTTTCGTTTTTCTGCGGTTGCGAGGGCCTTACAGGAGAAGGCAAACAAAGGCTAGGGTTTAAAACTGCAAAGGCCGGGGGATTGGGCATCCCCCGGCGCCACGCATTCAAATCAATCGGCGGGTCAGCCCATCAGGGCGTTGTTCAGGAATTCATCGACCTTTTCCAGATATCCGATCGTTGTCAGCCATTTCTGATCGGGGCCAACCAGCAGGGCCAGATCCTTGGTCATCCAGCCCGCCTCGACCGTGTCGACGGTGACCCGTTCCAGGGTGGTGGCAAAGCGCATCAGCTGTTCGTTGTCGTCCAGTTTCGCGCGGTGTTTAAGGCCCCCCGTCCAGGCATAGATCGACGCCACCGAATTGGTCGAGGTCGCCTTGCCCTTTTGGTGTTCGCGGTAGTGGCGGGTGACGGTGCCGTGGGCGGCCTCGGCCTCGACGATCTTGCCATCGGGGGTCATCAGAACCGATGTCATCAGGCCCAGCGAACCAAACCCCTGAGCCACGGTGTCAGACTGCACATCACCGTCATAGTTCTTGCAGGCCCAGACATAACCGCCGGACCATTTCATCGCCGATGCCACCATGTCGTCAATCAGGCGGTGTTCATAGGTGATGCCCTTGGCCTTGAACTGGTCGGCAAATTCGGCGTCAAAAATCTGCTGGAACAGGTCCTTGAACCGGCCATCATAGGCCTTGAGGATGGTGTTTTTGGTGGACAGATACACCGGCCAGCCCTTGAGCAGGCCATAGTTGAACGACGAGCGGGCAAAGTCGATGATGCTGTCATCAAGGTTGTACATGCCCATGAACACGCCAGCCGAGGCTGCCGAATAGACATCTTTTTCGATCACGGTGCCATCGGCGCCGACGAATTTCATGGTCAGCTTGCCTGCACCGGGAAAGTGGAAATCGGTGGCGCGGTATTGGTCGCCAAAGGCGTGGCGGCCAATCACGATGGGTTTGGTCCAGCCCGGCACAAGGCGCGGCACGTTCTTGCAGATGATCGGTTCGCGAAAGATAACGCCACCCAATATGTTGCGGATCGTGCCGTTGGGCGATTTCCACATCTGTTTCAGGCCAAATTCCTGCACACGCTGTTCATCTGGCGTGATGGTCGCGCATTTGACGCCAACGCCGTATTTCTGGATGGCATGGGCAGAATCGATGGTGATCTGGTCGTTCGTTTCGTCCCGGACCTGAATGGACAGGTCATAATATTTCAGGTCGATGTCCAGATAGGGCAGGATCAGCTTTTGTTTGATAAAATCCCAGATGATCCGGGTCATCTCGTCGCCGTCCAATTCGACTACGGGGTTTGCAACCTTGATTTTTGTCATGTGCAGGGCCTTTCGGGCGGGAAATCGGGTTGCGCGCTGTGTACGGGTTTATTAGGCAAAAGAAAAGACGGTATACGATTGCATACTGTATCAAATGGCAAAGAAGCTGCGGGTTCGGGCCCGGATATAGGCCCACAGGGCGGGGGCACCCTTGGCGATCTTGGCACCGACGCGGGTATCCAGCTGATCGGAGGTGACGTTATAGGTCGTCCAGGTTCCGCCGCCGGACATCAGGTTGGCCATGACGGGCTGCACACGGTCCAGCGCCTTGGCAAACAAGGCATCGGGGGTCGCTGCGGCCTCGAACTCCTCCCACAGGGCGCGCAGGGCGGGGCCCTGGTCGGGGGGCAGCAGGCCGAACAGGCGGGTGGCGGCACGGGATTCGGCGGCGCGGGTCGCATCGCTGGCATGGGCCGCGCCATTGGCGGAATGGATCGGGACGTCGCCCACATCGATTTCGACCAGATCATGCAGAATCAACATGCGAATGACGCGGTTGATATCGACGCCGGGTGCGGCCTGATCGGCAAGGATCAGGGCATAAAGCGTCAAATGCCACGAATGTTCGCCCGAGTTTTCAAGCCGCGAGCCATCGACCAAAGTCGTCGCGCGCAACACTGATTTCAGG
>JANNAF010000008.1:0-1667 GCA_031384005.1 Rhodobacterales bacterium
GCCCGTGATGTGCTGGATTATTGGCTGGCCAAGGACGCCAATGCCGATGATCAGGTGCTGGGCTGGCTGGATGCCTGCAAGGTGCCCGGTGTGATCGCCACCAACAATGAAACGCACCGTGCCGATTTCATCTGGGATACCATGGGGTTTTCGCGTCGGCTGGGCCATATCTTTGCCTCGGGGCGGATGGGGGTCAAAAAACCCGATGCCGGGTTTTTTGAACAGATCGAGGCGTGGTCGGGGCTTGGTGCCTGCGATATCCTGCTGATCGACGATGCAGAAAAGAACATCGCAGCCGCAGCGGCGCGGGGGTGGCAGGTGTTCCATTTCACCGATGCCACGCGCAACGGTTTGCCGCAGGTTCTGGGTGTAACCCCATGACCGCGCTGATGATTCAAGGGGCCGGGTCCAATGTTGGCAAATCGTTGATCGTGGCAGGTCTGTGCCGTGCCGCCCGGTTGCGCGGCCTGACCGTCGCCCCCTTCAAACCGCAAAACATGTCCAACAATGCCGCCGTGACGGTGGATGGTGGCGAAATTGGCCGGGCGCAGGCGTTGCAGGCCATGGCCTGCGGGTTGGAACCGCATACCGACATGAACCCGGTTCTGCTGAAACCGGAATCCGAGGTGGGGTCACAGGTCGTGGTCCAGGGCAAGCGGGTGGCGACGGTCAAGGCGCGCGATTATGCCGCGCTGAAACCGTCGCTGATGGCCCCGGTTCTGGACAGTTTCAACCGTCTGAAATCCGCCTATGACCTGATCATCGTCGAGGGAGCCGGATCACCCGCCGAGGTCAACCTGCGCAAAGGTGACATCGCCAATATGGGCTTTGCCATGGCGGCCGGGGTTCCGGTTGTGTTGGTCGGCGATATTGACCGGGGCGGTGTGATTGCGCAAATGGTCGGCACGCGGGTCGTTTTGGACCCCGCTGACGAAGCGATGATAAAAGGCTTCATTATCAACAAGTTTCGCGGTGATCCTCGGCTTTTTGACGACGGATATCAGATGATCGCTGACCAAACCAACTGGCCCGGCTTTGGCGTCCTGCCCTATTTCGCCCAAGCGTGGCGTTTGCCGGCCGAGGATGCGCTGGACATAGCAGGCACCACCGGCACTGGCACCAAAATTGCCTGCCTGACCCTGTCGCGTATTGCCAATTTCGATGACCTTGATCCGTTGAAATCGGAACCCGGTGTGCAGGTCGTGATGGTGCGGGCAGGTGAGACTGTGCCCACCGATGCCGCCCTTGTCATCATCCCCGGCAGCAAATCAACGCGCGGAGATCTGGCCTATCTGCGCGCCCAAGGCTGGGACATCGACCTTTTGGCGCATCACCGGCGCGGCGGACGGATTTTGGGAATTTGTGGCGGATATCAGATGCTTGGCCGCACAGTCTCGGACCCCGAGGGGATCGAGGGGGCTGCGGGGGAAACCGCGGGTCTGGGTCTGTTGAATGTGGAAACCACCATGACGCCTGACAAACGGCTGACCCGCACGATGGCAACCCATGCCGCCACCGGGCTGCCGATTTCGGCCTATGAAATCCACATTGGCCGCACCACCGGCCCCGATTGCACCCGCCCCTTTGCCCATGCGGCGGGCCAGCCCGAGGGCGCCATGTCGCCCGATGGCCGGGTCATGGGCAGCTATCTGCACGGCATGTTCAGC
>JANNAF010000009.1:0-3797 GCA_031384005.1 Rhodobacterales bacterium
AAAACCGCGCGACCGTTCCGTGAATTTCTCAAGGTTCATGTCACTCTCCTCATCAAGCACCGGGGCGGACACCCTGAATAGGCATATCCACGTCGGCCTTGTATGACATTTGGGGCGCGGGGTGGGCTGATGCAAGATTGCCTGTTTGCCGCAGATCAGAAAAAGCATGTAGTGGGGGGCATGGACGGATTGCGCGACAGATTGGCAGCAGAGGCCCGGACGGCAGGTTTTGCCGGGATGGGCATTTGCGCGCCCGACGCGGTACCCGAGGGGGCCGGGCGTTTGCAGGCCTTTCTGGCGGCGGGGTATCATGGCCAGATGGCGTGGATGGCCGAGCGTGCGGCATGGCGCGGGTCGGCAGCGGCGCTGTGGCCGCAGGCGCAGTCGGTGATCATGTTGGCCGAGGTTTACACGCCAGAGGCAGACCCCCGCGCCGTTCTGGCCCAGCGCGACCGGGCGGCGATTTCGGTCTATGCGCAGGGGCGGGATTATCATGATCTGGTCAAGCGGCGGCTGAAACGGCTGGGGCGCTGGCTGATCGACGCGGCACAAAAGGCCGGAACCCCCTGCGAGATCAAGGTGTTTGTCGACACCGCCCCGGTGATGGAAAAGCCATTGGCACAGGCGGCGGGGCTGGGGTGGCAGGGCAAGCATACCAATCTGCTTAGCCGGGATTTGGGCAACTGGTTCTTTCTTGGTGCGATTTTCACCACGCTTGACCTGCCGCACGACACGCCCGAGGTCAGCCATTGCGGCAGTTGCACCGCCTGTCTGGATGCCTGCCCGACCAACGCCTTTCCAGCCCCCTATCAGCTGGATGCCCGGCGCTGCATTTCCTATCTGACGATCGAGCATAGGGGTACGGTGGACGAGGGATTGCGCGGGTTGATGGGCAACCGGATTTACGGCTGCGACGATTGTCTGGCGGCCTGTCCGTGGAACAAGTTTGCGGTGGCCGCGTCCGAAATGGGCTATGCGGCCCGCGTGGGTGCGCCGGATCTGGCGGAACTGGCCACGCTGGACGACGCGGGGTTTCGCACCCGGTTTGCCGGATCGCCGATCAAACGGATTGGGCGCGACCGTTTTGTGCGCAATGTTCTGTATGCCATTGGCAATTCGGGGATGCCGGGGCTGATTGCGGTGGCCCAAGGGTTGCTGCAGGATCGCGATGAGGCCGTGGCAGATGCGGCGCAGTGGGCCGTCATGCGGCTGAAGGGGGAATGATGGGCAGGTTGGCAGGCAAGGTGGCGATCGTATCAGGCGGGGCGACAGGCTGTGGCGCGGCAGCGGTGCGGCTGTTCGCCGCCGAGGGCGCGGCAGTGGGGATCATTGACCGCAACGTGGCGGCGGGTCAGGCGCTGGCCGATGAGTTGGGGGGCCGCGTGGTTTTTGCCGCCGCCGACGTATCGCGCAAGGATCAGGTCGACGCGGCGGTGGCCCAGGTCCGCGCCACCCTTGGCCCGGTCAACGTGCTGTTCAACCACGCCGGCACCATCGTCATCAAACCGTTTCTGGAGACCGAGGAGGCGGAATGGGACATGCTGTTCGCCGTCAACGTAAAATCGATGTACCTGATGACCCGCGCCGTGCTGCCGATGATGCTGGAGGCTGGCAAGGGCGCCATCGTCTGCACCTCCTCGATCTCGGCCGTTTATGGCACCCCGAACGAGGTGCTGTATGACGCCACCAAAGGTGCGTGCCACATGTTCGCCCGCGCCATCGCGGTCGAGTTTCGCGACCGCGGCATCCGCTGCAACGCAGTCTGCCCCGGTTTCATCGAAACCCCCCATGGCGCGCGTGAGGTGGCGGGGCTGACGGCGCTGGGCGTTGATGTGTCAGACGCCGCGATCAAGGCGGCGCAGGGGCGGATGGGCCGCCCCGAGGATATTGCACGGGCGGCGCTGTATCTCGCCTCTGACGATGCCGAGTTCGTCAATGGCACGCAATTGTTTGTCGATAACGGCTTTTCGGCGGTCTGACGCCATTGCCCATGCTTCCGCTTGGGCAATCGGACGATTCGGGTGTACGGTTGTCGAACATCAAAAGGGGGGACGCAGGGTGACGAAACATCTGGCAGACCACAGCACCGATACCACTCCGGGTCGATTGACCCAGTTCCTGCGCATCGCGCGCGGGCAAGGCCGCAATGTCTGGCAAAGTGTCTGGCAGGCCCAATCTGCGGTGGACCCGGGCAACCGCCGCGTGGTCGAGTTCGTCCGCATCGCCCGCAAAAGGCGCGACTGACTTACCGTCAGTAAAACCTGCGCCAACGGTGACGGCGGCGCAGGACCAACAGCAAAAACCACGCAACGCCGGGGCGCCGCCTTGGTTTACAGCGCGTCGCGCTCAAGGTTCAGCCACAGGACCTCGGCGTCGGACAGCACCAGCGCGGCACCCGGCAGGGTCGAGGCAATCTCGCCCGGACTGCGCGGGCCGATCAGCGCCAGTGACGGGAATGACTGCCCCAGCACCCAGGCTGTCGCCACATTATGCGCCGACACGCCGTGCGCGGCCGCCAGCGTTTCGGCCCGTTTGCGGCGTTCGGCATTTGCGGGGCTGCCAAAGCAGGTTTCGGGCGCGGTGTCGGCGGGCAGGCGGTTGCGCAGCGCCTCGGGCAGGAAATAGCCGCGCGCCTGGCTGGACCAGGACAGATGCGCCACGGTGCCCTGCCGCAAAAATGCCAGCGTTTCCGGCGTGTTCGATGTGATGCACCCGGCCCAAACCGGCTTTTCCATCACGGCCAGCGACAGGTTGTTGTTCAGGATGCGGAACGGCTCCAACCCCTTGGCGGCGGCATAGGCATTGGCCTCGGCCAACCGCGCCGGGCTCCAGTTCGACCCGCCGAAAATGCCAATCTTGCCCGCCGCCTTCAGCGCGTTCAACGCCTCGACAAACTCGGCCACCGGGACGGCGGGGTTGTCGCGGTGCATGATATAGATGGGCGCGTGGTCCAGCCCCAGACGTTCCAGCGAGATGTCCAGTTGGATGCCGATCGACCGCGGCGTACAATACGGGCTGTGCGCACCCTTGGCGATCACCACCACCTCTTTGGCCACACCCCGCGCGCGCAGCCAATCGCCCAGCACCTTTTCATGCAGGCCACCGCCATAGACAAAGCCGGTGTCAAAGGCATTACCCCCCGCCTCCAGCCACGCATCCCAGACAACCGCACCCTCGGCGACGGTGTTGCGGTTGTCGCAGCCCAGAATCAGTTTGGACACCGGCAGCGCCACACCCGCAAGGGTGATTTTCGGCACCTGCGGCAGTCCCTTTGGCAAAACGCCGGGCAACACACGGTTGGTCGCGGGGACCTCGGCAAAGGTTTTGTAACCGACCTCGGCCCGCCACTTGTCCAACACCTCGTTATTGCCGATGCTGTCGGCGTGGGACGGGGCGGGATGCGGGGCCTCGGTCAGGCCAGCGGCGATGGCGGCACTGACATGCTCTGCCTCGAATGCGAACAGCATCCGTTCGTCGCCCAGCGTTTCACTGCGGGTCTGGTCGGTGGTGATGTGGATCTGCGTCGTCGATGGGCCGATATTACGGCCAGGCACCCACGCGTCATCAATGACGATCTGGCCCTTTGGCCCGGAAATCACCGCCCGGTTATCCATGTTGCGCCCACAGGCCGTGGCGATTTCGGCGGTAAAGCCACCCGCAAAGGTCAGCAGGCCATAGGCGGCGGCATCCACCCCGGTTTTGGCCAGAACCCCGTTGCCCTTGACCGCAACCGGGTTGGCAAAGGGCGCGCCGACGGCGGCCCCGGCAATCAGGCGGGCCAGCGATACGGGATAGCC
>JANNAF010000032.1:0-3312 GCA_031384005.1 Rhodobacterales bacterium
GCGACCCGATGGCAGTTTCATCGCGGCGCGGCAGATGGTCAGCCACGACCATGATGTCGTAATGCAGGCTTCCGACGGTAAGGACTGTGGGGGGCAGGACTGTGGGCATGAAACCTCAGGGGCGGATGCGGCATGGCACCACCCTGCCCCAAGCGGGCAAGGCGGTGCAAGCCTTGGGGTCACATCACCTCGGACAGTTTGACAGTGCGGGCTTCGGCCACGGATTTCAGGGCAGCCTCGGCCAAGGCCAGCGCCATCATGCCGTCATGGGTGGTGGTGGGCGTCGCGGTGCCCGCGTTCAGCGCCGCCACAAAGGAAGCGATTTCATTGGCATAGGCCGCGATATACCGCGTCATGAAAAAGTTCAGAAGCGGGGCTGAATGGAACCCTGCCGCATCGGCCACCACAACGCGGCTGGTGCCGTGGTTTTCGGCATAGACCATGCCCTTGGAGCCCAAAACCTCGATCCGCTGGTCATAGCCGTACGTGGCGCGGCGGGTGTTGGTGATGATCGCCTGCCGCCCCGACGCAGTGCGCAGGATCACGTTGACGCTGTCGAAATCGCCCAAGCCGGCAATCGCCTTGTCGGTCAGAACCGAGGCGGCGGCCTGCACGGTTTCGACCTCCTCGCCCAAGAGCCAGCGCGCCATGTCAAAGTCATGGATCGTCATGTCGCGGAAGATACCGCCCGACCGGGTGATGTAATCGGCAGGCGGTGCGCCCGGATCGCGGCTGGTGATCGTCACCATTTCCACATCCCCCACGGTGCCCGCATCAATGGCCGCCTTGACGCCCATGAAATCGGGATCAAACCGACGGTTGAAACCGACCATGACCCGCCCCTTGTTGGCCGACACGACCTTGAGGCAGGCCTGCACCCGTGCCAGCGACAGATCGACCGGCTTTTCACAAAACACCGCCTTGCCCAGCGCGGTAAAGCGTTCGATCAGGTCGGCATGGGTGTCGGTCGGGGTGCAGATCACCACGGCATCGACATCGGCGGATGCGGCAATGGCGTCGATGCTGCGGATGTCGCAGCCATAGGCGACCTTGATCGCCTCGGCCGCCGCGGCAACCGGATCGGCAATCGCCACCAGCTTGGCACCGGGGGTGCCTGCCACGGCACGGGCATGGACCTGACCGATGCGGCCAGCGCCCAGAATGGCAAAACGAAGTGTCATAGAGTGGTTCCTTGATTAAGCAATTTATGCAGCGCCCTGAAACTCGGCCCCGGTTTTGGCCCCTGTGATATAGGCCACGACATCCTGCCCGTCGGTTTCGTCCTTGCGCAGGTTTGCCACGATGCGGCCCCGGCGGAATACCACGATGCGGTCAACAAGATCAAACACCTGCCGCATGTTGTGGCTGATCAGGATCAGGGGCTCGCCCGCCTCCTTCAACGTGCGGATGATGTTTTCGACCTGCGCGGTTTCCTGCACGCCAAGGGCTGCGGTGGGTTCGTCCATGATCACCAGCTTGGACTTGAACGCCGCTGTCCGCGCGATGGCGACGCATTGGCGCTGCCCGCCCGACATGTTGCGGATCGTGTTGCCAAGGTTGGGGATCTTGACCCCGGTTTTGACCAAGGCGGCGGTCGTCGCCTCACGCATCGCCCTTTTGTCCAGGATCGAAAACGGGCCAAACCTGAACCGAAACACCTCGCGCCCCAAAAACAGGTTCGACGGCACGTCCAGATCATCGGCCAGCGCCAGCGTCTGGAACACCGTCTCGATCCCGGCCTCGCGCGCGGCATTGGGGGTGGCAAAGATGTGTTCGGCACCGTCAAACACAATCTGCCCCCCGGTTGGCTGTTCGACCCCGGTCAACTGGCGCACAAAGGTCGATTTGCCAGCGCCGTTGTCGCCCATGATCGCCACATGTTCGCCGCGGTGCAGGGTGAAATTGGCATCCGACAGGGCATGGACCCCGCCATAATGTTTGGTCAGACCCCGGGTCTGAAGGATGATGTCCGTCATGATCTGCCCCCCCGGCCCTGTTGCCGCCATTGGTCCAGAACCACGGCCCCGACGATGATCATGCCTTTGACCATTTCCTGATAATAGGCGTCCAGTTTCAAAAAGGTGAAGCCCGAGATGATCACACCAAAGATCAGCGCCCCCAGCACGGTGCCCAGGATCGACCCGCGCCCGCCCTGCAATGATATGCCGCCGATCACGGCCATGGCGATGGCGTCCAATTCGTACATCACCCCCATGCCCGACTGGGCCGTCAGGTTCTTGGACGACAGGACCACGGCGGCCAGTGAGGCCAACAGCCCGGCAATGGTGTAAACCAGCACCTTGTGGTTGGCGACCTTGATGCCGGACATCCGGCTGGCCTGTTCGTTGGACCCGATGGCATAGCAATGCCTGCCGTATTTGGTGTGGTTCAGGATCAGGTGAAACAGGATGGCCAAGGTCACGAAAATCACCACGGGCATCATGCCCTTGCCGATGGTGGCATAGCTTTCGGTCGGGAATGACACCGGGTTGCCGTTGGACCACCAGCGCGAAAAGCCGCGGGCAAAGACCATCATGCCCAGCGTGGCGATAAAGGGTGGGATGCGGGTATAGGCCACCAGCGCGCCGTTGACAAAACCGGCCACCAGACCGCAGCCCAGCCCCACGATGACCGGCACCAGAACCGGCAGATCCATGGCCCATTCGCCAAAGATCGCCTTGGGGTTGGGGTTGCCGTTGACCATGGCGGTTTGGGCAAAGCTCATCGTGATCATCGCGGTGGCGCCGACAATCGACCCGGACGACAGATCAATCCCGCCCGAGATGATGACCTGCGTCACCCCCAGCGCGATGATGCCGACGATGGACACCTGCAAGATGATGATATTCAGCCGCTGCCAATTCAGGATTGCGTCGACAGTGTCGCGGGTGTTGAACAGAAAGCTGTCCCCCATGAACACCCGGCCGATCAGTTCAAAGGCGGTGGTGATCAGCACCAGCGCCAATAGAACGTTCAATTCCGGCGGGCGGGCTTTCTTGGCGGGGTCATAGGCAACACCCCCGATGCCATGCGATGTCGGCGTCATGGATTTCCCTTTCTGGTTCAGCGAAAAGCGGGGCGGCTGGGTGCGCCGCCCCGTTAAGACCTAGCGCGTATCGCGTTTGATCAGGTGAACCTGATCAAACGCGATACGCCACATAACCAACGGCTTGCATGTCTTGGATCGCCCCCAATCTGAATCAGATTGGGGGCGATCCGCTTTAGAACAAGGATAGCTTAGTTCTTGGACAAATAGCCCGCGATATTCGCCGGGGTCACCAGTTCGAACGGGATATAGACCTTCTTCTCGAC